>CALGMY010000069.1 GCA_937958785.1 uncultured Gammaproteobacteria bacterium
CCGCCGGCACCGGCTGGCCCACGATATGCAGCCGTTCGACGCCGGCGGGGAAGGGTAGCCGCTCCAGCAGCCGGTGCAGGGCCAGCAGCACGACGTTGCCGGCCCCGTACTCGGCGATGGCGCTCTGGACGCGGGCTGTGACACGGGCGGACAAGGCGGCGACTCTAGCATGGCGCCCCCGAACACCGCGGGATCCCGCCGTGCGCCCTATAATGCGCCGCTGCCGGAGCCAGGACTTGCCAACGGTCGTGACGAAGCGCGTACTGCTCATCGCCTTTCACTTCCCGCCGTTGAACTCGAGCAGCGGGCTGCAGCGCCCCCTGTCGCTGGCGCGGTACCTGCCCCGCTACGGGTGGGAGCCCGCTGTGCTCACGGCCAGTACCCGGGCTTATGAGGCCATCGATCCGGATTCCCTGAAGGCGCTCCCGGACGGACTCGCGGTCGTCCGGGCGCCGGCCCTCGACGCCGCCCGTCACCTGGCGATCCGGGGCTGGTACCCGGGCTGGCTCGGCATCCCGGACCGCTGGGGCACCTGGCTGGCGGGGGCCGTACCCGCCGGGCTCGCTCTCATCCGGCGCCTCCGGCCCGACCTCATCTGGAGCACCTACCCGTTGACCACCGCCCACCGCATCGGCCTCGTCCTGCACCGGGCAACGGGCCTGCCCTGGATCGCGGACTTCCGGGACCCGATGGTGGAGCAGATCGACGGCGAATGGTTTCCCGGCGACGAGCGGCTGCGCCGGGCCCGCCTGCGGGTCGAGGCTGAGGTGGCCCGGCATGCCACGCTCGCGACCTTCTGCACGGCGACTGCCCGGGACATCTATGCGCAGCGCCACGGCGTGGTGGCCGGGCGTACCGCCGTCGTGGCGAATGGCTTCGACCCGGAGCCCTTCGAGGCCCTGGGCGCCGCCCCGGCGCCCGGCGGCGTGGCCCGTCCGCTCACCCTGGTCCACAGTGGCACGCTCTATCCCGGCCCGGACCGGGATCCGGGTGCCTTCCTCAGCGCGCTCCGTGCCCTGCGGGCCCGGGGCCTGCTCCCCGCGGGCCTGCGCGTCGTGCTGCGGGCGACGGCCTTCGATGCCACCTACCGGCCGCTCATCGGGCAGCTCGGGCTCGGCGACGTGGTCGAACTCGCGCCGCCGATCAGCTACCGGGCGGCGCTCAGGGAGATGCTGGATGCAGACGGGCTGCTGCTCTTCCAGGGACACACCTCGAATCCCGCCGTCCCCGCGAAGGTGTACGAGTACCTGCGGGCCCGGCGGCCCATCCTGGCCCTGGCCGATGCGGGTGGCGAGACGGCGGCACTCCTGCGTGCGGCGGGCGTTGGCACGCTGCTGCCGATCGACGATGCCGCCCGCATCGAGGCCGGGCTCGAGGTCTTCCTCCGGGACCTCGCCGCCGGAGAGGGGGCCGTGCTGTCGCTGGAGGGCGCCGATGCGTACTCGCGCGTCCATCGCGTTGCTGAATTTGCGACGCTGTTCACACAGGTCTCGGGCCGCACCTGAGCGCTATTCGCGGCCTCAGGTGCGCATTAAGTCGCGCACGATCCCTCAATGAACCGATCCTTAAACCGATTGTGGCGCGTTGCAGGCGCGACAAACATTCTCTGATTCCGCCGTAAGGCGCTGTTTTCCTGACCGTGGCGTTCCCGGTTCGCCTACTCGCGCTCGCCCGCTGTTGGTCCCTTGCGACGAGGGTGCAGGCGGGACGCCGACAAAACTTTGACATAAGCGTCAATAGTCCTGTAGATACGCGGGCTTATTGCTTCGGGCCGGCTGCCATGGGTAAGCTTCCCGCGCTAGACAAGGGCAAACCCAGGGCGACCTGGGGACGCAAAGCCTCCGGTCCACCGGGCGACGAACGACGTGGTGGATAGCGGGGTTGCCGTAGCTGAATGCAACGGAGACGAGCCGGCCATCGGCACCCGACGCGGTGCCGGGGGAACGAGCGGGCCGTTTCCATTGCATTCTGAGATGCGCGCGTCTCTTGCCCCAGCCGTCCAGGACGACCATGGCAGGAGGCCAGTGCGCATGACTCAGGACCGGAACGGATTTCGACTCGCCCTTCAGTGCGCTGCCTTTGCGCTCGCCACTTCGATAGCTTCCCCCGCCCTTGCCGTTTCCGCCGCTGACCTCGAGGTCGGCAGGTGGGTTGCCGTGTCCTCGAACACGGTTGCCAGCGTGTCAGCCTGTCCTGGTGATGGCTGCGGCTACTCGGGCAACGAAGGCCTGAAGGGCATCATGGACGACTGGACCGGCGGTGCCTTCGCCACCAACCTCGGCGCCTCCGGTTCGCTGCTGGTCTTCGGCGGCGGCCACTCCGGTTACCTCGGCAACGAGGTGTACGCCTTCGACGTGGCCCAGGGCAGCTGGTCCCGGCTGACCAACCCGGTCAATCCGCCGACCTGCGACTACAACACCTCCACGATGGCCGGCAATTCGCCCTGCTCGGCCCACATGTACGAGGCCCTGGAGTATTCGCCGGTCACCAACGAGTTCGTGAAGCTCGGCAGCTCGAGCGATGGCAGCACGGTCGAAGGTACCGCCTTCGTCCATGCGCTGAACCTGCAGACCAAGCAGTGGCGCCGGGGCGCCAAGATGCCCACCTGGGACGGCGTGATCTCGGATGACGGCGAGGGCGCCTCCACGGCCTGGGACCCGGTCCGCAACGTCATCTGGTGGCATGGGTCCTGGCGGGCTGCCGCGACCAGCAACAAGGTGCTGCGCAAGTACGATCCGGCGGCCAACACCTGGACCGAGTACCCCGGCAAGACGGTCGGCATCGACCAGGCCGGCGCCTTCGACAGCCAGCGCCAGATCTTCCTGGTGGTGGATGGCCGCGACACCAAGTCCGTGTATGCCTACGACACCTCGGTCGAGACGCCGGTCCTCTATACCCTCTCGACGACGGGCGATCTCGCCGCCCAGCAGGCCAGCGCCATTGGCCTGGACTATGACCCGGTCACGGACCAGTTCGTGGCCTGGACGGGGGGCTCCGCGGTCTACACGCTGAAGGCACCGTCCAACTGGAAGACCGGGACCTGGACCTGGAAGCGGGTAGCGGCGGCATCGGGCAGCGCCAGCCCCTCCGCCAACGAGCGCGGCACCTACGGCCGTTTCCGCTACGTGCCGGCCCTGAATGCCTTCATCGTGGTGAACAGCGTCTCGAGCCCGGTCTACATGTACAAGCTGAGTGCGGCCGGCGGCTCGACGGGCGGAACCCCGCCGTCCGTCAGCCTCACTGCCGAACCCAATTCCATCGCCGCCGGCGGCTCCACGACCCTCAACTGGTCAACCCTCAACGCCGACAGCTGCACGGCGAGCGGCGCGTGGTCCGGCAGCCGGGCGACGAGCGGCAGTTCGTCCTTCGGGCCGCTGAACGCCACGACCACGTACACCCTCAGCTGCACCGGTTCGGGGGGCACGACCACCGGCACCGCCACCGTCCAGGTGGTCGCCAGCGGCCCCACGATCTCCTTCTCGGCCAGCCCCGCCACGGTCAGCCCTAACGGCACCAGCGTGCTCAGCTGGTCCGCTTCCAATGCCACGTCGTGCACCGCGAGCGGCGCCTGGTCCGGCACGAAATCGACCTCCGGCACCCAGTCTGTCGGCCCGCTGTCGGCCTCGGCCACCTATACCCTGAGCTGCACCGGTTCCGGCGGCACCAACCAGCGTTCCGCCAGTGTCACCGTGCAGGACCAGAGCCAGACCAACAACTTCCAGGCGCGATGTGCCGGCGCCGGCGTCCTCCAGTGCGTCGGCTTCGATTCGTCGGCCGATTTCAGCTCGAGCCTGGCCTTTCCCTCCGGTGACGGCCAGGTCCGCCCGGTCCTGGACCCCAACGTCAAGGCCTCCGGCAATGGCGCCATGCGCTTCGACATCCCGTCGAATTCCGGCGCCAACTCCTCGGGCTACTGGCTGGGCTCGCTCGGCAAGGATTTCGGACCGGGGGACACCCTGTACTTCCAGTTCCGGCAGCGCTTCTCCCAGTCGATGCTGAATACCAACTTCGAGCCGGGCGCCGGCTGGAAGCAGTTCATCCTGCATCCCGCCGGGATGCCGTCCTGCACGACGCTGCAGTTCGTGATGCTGAACCAGTGGCTGCAGGGCTTCCCGACCATGTATGCGTCCTGCGGTTCCCTGAACCTGCACAAGGAGCTGTCCGACGGCGACATCCGCCTTCAGCAGGGTGACGTGGACTGCCGCTATCGCGGCCGTGCCGGTTGCATGAAGTACCGGCCGGACGAGTGGATCACCTTCTACTTCGAGATGAAGCTGGGCGCCTTTGGCAGCCCCTCGACCCACATCAAGGCCTGGATGGGTTACGAGGGCGAGTCCCTCAAGCAGATCGTGGACTTCCCGGATTTCCGGCTCGACTACGACTCCAGCTCGTCGGAGCGCCTGCAGCGCATCCAGATTACCCCGTACCACACGGGCAAGGACGCCAGCCAGTCGCACCCCACCGCCCAGACCTGGTACGACGAGCTGATCGTCTCGACCCAGCCGATCCCCGCACCTACCGGCACCGTCGTTGCACCGCCGCCGGCCGCCACGCCGCCGACGGTGAACCTCTCCGCCCAGCCGGCCTCGGTCAGCAGCGGTGGCACCACCACGCTGGCCTGGTCGACGACCAACGCCGAGACCTGCACCGCGTCCGGCGGCTGGTCCGGGTCCCGGGCCGCCAGCGGCTCGGCGGCCGTCGGGCCGATCACCCAGGCGACGTCATTCACCCTCCAGTGCTTCAATTCCGTGGGTGATTCCGAGTCCCGCACGGTGCAGGTGACCGTGGCCCAGTCCGCGCCGCCACCGGCGATCGAGTTCTACGCGGATCCGGCTTCGGTGGAGCTGGGGCAGAGCTCGATGGTGTACTGGTCGGTCACCAACGCGTATTCCTGCGTCGGCGAGAAGGCCTGGTCGGGTGACAAGGGCACCGTGGGTAGCGAGCCCATGTTCCTCAGCGCCACCCGGACCTACGACCTCGTGTGCACGGGCACCGGCGGGACCAGCCGCAAGTCGGCGACCATCCAGGTCGTGAGCCCGGGCCAGCCGACCCTGACCCTCAGGGCAAATTCACCGAGCATCCAGCAGGGAACGACCGGCGTCGTCACCTGGTCCACGACCAACGTCAACAACTGCCAGGCGAGTGGTGCCTGGTCGGGGGCACGCGCCCCCTCGGGCAGCGAGACCGTCGGGCCTCTGAATGCCAGCTCGACCTTCAGCCTGGTGTGCACCGGCGCTGGCGGCACGGTCGAGGCGGCGACGTTCATCGCCGTCACGGCTGCCCCTGGCGGTGGCAATACCGGTGGTGGTGATAGCGGCGGCGACAGCGATGGGGGCGATGGCGGCGGTGCCTCGGGCGAGGTGCCAGGCACTGGCTCCAGTTCCGGCGGTGGCATCAGCGCCACGGGGCCCCTCGACCTCCTGCTCGGCCTTGCCGCCGGCCTCGCCGCCCTGCGCCGGCGCCGGGTCCCGGTACTGCCGATCGCGTCCTGAGCTCATGACAGCCCGGTCGCTGGACGGATCCCGTCCAGCGACCGGCGTCTTGGCCGGGCCGCTCCCGCGCGGCCTATAATCCGCGCGGCATGCTGCCCGCGCTGTTGGTCCTGCTGCTTCTGCTGTCGCCTGGTGTCGGCGCGCGTGCGGCCATGCCGGTCCTCATCACCGTGGACACCGAGACCAGCTCCGGCTGTCGTGGCGACGGCTGCTTCCCGTCGCCCCTCGCGGGGCGCATCTACGGGGAGTTCGAGGGGCGCCAGTACGGCATCCCGCTCATCATGGATCTCCTCGAGCAGCACGGGATGAGGGGGACCTTCTTCGTCAATCCGCACATGGACGCCTGGTATCCCGAGGCCGAGGTCGAGGCCATGGTGCGGTCCATCGTGGACCGGGGCCACGACGTGCAGCTGCATCCGCATCCGGAGTTCCGCTGCTTCCGGCGCTGCAAGCCGGCCGAACTGCAGTGCCGCTTCCTGTGCACCCGCGCCGAAGGGCGCCTCGCCGGCGCCAGCCTCGAGAACCAGGTGACGATCCTCCGGGAGGGCGCGGAGAGCCTGGCGCGCTGGAGCGGGCGTTACCCCGTGGCCTTCCGGGGGCCCGCGCTGCTTGCCGACGAGAATACCCTGAAGGCCCTGGCCCGGGTCGGCATACCGGTGGATTCGTCGGTGGCCGGTCCGCAGCACCCATTGGCCAGCGTCCTGCCCGTGAACCAGCTCGGTGTCCACGGGGGCATCCTCGAGATCCCGCTGCTCGCCTACGAGGAGGACCTGCTGGTCCGGAGGCGGGTCCGCTTCCTCGACCAGGAGAGTTCGACGCTGGCCGAGCAGGTCTCGCTGCTCGAGCAGGCGGCCAGCCGCGGCGTCGGTGCCGTGCCACTGCTCATGCACAGCTTCAGCTTCTGTGATCCTGCCAATGCCTGCCCGGTCCCCGCGAACATCGAGCGCTTCGAGGCCCTGCTTTCGTACCTGGCGTCCCGGCCAGACCGCTTCCGCGTGGAGACCATGGCCGGGTTCTGGTCCCTCTACCAGCAGGAGCCGTCCGCCTACACGCGCCCGGTCGCGGCCGGACTGCCCCGGGTCAGCTACTGGCTGGTCCTGCGCCGGAGCGTGGAACGATTCAACCATGGCTGGATGAACGTGGCCTTCCTGCTCGGCAACCTCGCCGCGGCCCTGGTCGTACTGGCCGGCCTCGCCTGGGCGGCGCTGCGCTTCGCGAGGCGCCGGCCCGCATGAACCGCCGGTCACTCCTCGTCATGATTCCGCTGCTGCTCGCCGCCGGGCTGGCCACGGGCGCCGATGACCCGGCCCTCGCGGACTTCCGCGCCCGGTGTGCGGCGCCCGGCGTCCTGAAGTGCGTCGGCTTCGACGGGGACAGTGACTTCGACGCCGGGCAGGTCAGTCCGGCCGCGGATGGCCGGGTGCGTGCCACCCGCGACGCGGTTGTCCGTGCATCGGGTGCGGGCTCGCTGCGGTTCGAGATCCCGTCCCGGTCGCCCCCGAATTCCTCCGGGTACTGGCTGGATTCCCTGGGGGGGAAATTCGGGCAGGGCAGCACCTTCCATTTCCAGTTCCGGCAGCGGTTCTCTAAGGCCCTCCTGGAGACCCGCTACAGGGAGCCGGCGGGGTGGAAGCAGTTCATCGTCTACCAGGCAGGCCCATCCTGCACCTCGGTGCAGCTCGTGATGCTGAACCAGTACCTGCGTGGCCTGCCCACCCTCTACACGGCCTGCGGCCAGAACAACCTCTACGTGGAGTTGCCGGATGGCGACCACCTCATCCAGCAGGGCGACTACCGTTGCCACCGCCGGGATCCCCGGCCGGGGCGCTGCGCTTTCTACGTGTCCGACCGCTTCATGACGTTCTCGTTCCAGGTGGACGTGGGCACCTTCGGCCAGCCGGACTCCCGGGTGCTCGGCTGGGTGGGAGTGGAGGGCGAGCCGCTGCGGCAGTTCATCGACTTCCCCGGCCTCGTGCTCGACTACGAGGATTCGCCCGGCGAGGGCTTCAACCGCATCCAGTTGACGCCGTACCACACGGACAAGGACCACCGCCAGGAGCATCCGGTGGCCTTCACCTGGTACGACGAACTGATCGTGTCGCAGTCACCCATCGCCGCGCCGGCTGCCAACCGTGCCCGGTAGCGGGACCCGGGCCCTGGTGGCCGCCGCGACGGCCCTTGCGCTGCTGGTCCTCGTGGCCCTGCTCGCCCGCACGGTGAGCGATCCCCGTGAGGCGGTCCGCATGCGTGACTCCCTGCTGGCCTCGCCGGGCGCCGCGGCGGACTTCGACTGGACCCCGCGCCGGTACCCGGAGGGCTTCCTGCGGAACTCGGCGCCGCCGTCGCCACTGATCGCCGAGGCCAGCCGGCGGGTCGTCACGGCAACCGACACCTGGTCGCGGGCTTTGCAGATCGCCCGCCATCTTGGCGAGGTGCCGAACCGGGAGGAGCCGATCCAGCACCTGTCGGACGAGACCTACCGGATCATGTTCACCGAGGGTGGCGGCTACTGCGCCGACTTCACCGAGGTCTTCATGGCCATGGCGGTGGCGGCCGGCGTACCGGCCCGTGAATGGGGCATCGCCTTCGACGGCTTTGGCGGCGACGGGCATGCCGTCGTCGAGGTCTACGACGAAATCCGGGGCAAGTGGCTGATGGTGGACCCGTTCAATTCGTTCTATCCGGCCGACGCGGCGACCGGGGAGCCCCTGTCGGTCCTCGAGTTCCGCGAGCGCCTCACGGGCCCGGGGCCACTCGCGACCCTGCGCATCGTCCGCATCGCGCCGGAGGTCGACGAGTTTCCCTACGACGACCGGCTGGTGGCCTACTTCCAGCGGGGCGTCGACCAGTTCTACCTGTGGTGGGGCGACAACATCTTCGACTACGAGCAGCATCCGGTCGTTGCCGCGTTCAGCGGGCTCGGCCGGACTGCGGAGCAGGGCCTCGCGATCCTCGCGGGCGTGCATCCCCGCATCGTCATGTATCCCACGGGCGGCAATGAGGCCCTGATGGCGGGGGTCGCGGAGACGCGTCGCCACACCCTCGGCTACCTTGCCGGGATCGTCATCCTCGCCGTGCTGCTGCTCATCCAGGGGGTCCTGTGGGTGCGCGCCCGCCGTCGATGACCCGGGAGGAGCGCCAGGTGATCCTGGCGTCTTCCCTGGGTACCGTCTTCGAGTGGTACGACTTCTATCTCTACGGCTCGCTCGCGGCCATCATTGCCGTGCAGTTCTTCAGTGCACTGGATCCGCAGGCTGCCTTCATCTTTGCCCTGCTGGCCTTCGCGGCCGGGTTCATCGTGCGACCTTTCGGGGCGCTGGTGTTCGGCCGGCTCGGCGACCTGATCGGACGCAAGGCCACCTTCCTGGTGACCATCGTGATCATGGGGCTCGCGACCTTCCTGGTCGGACTCCTGCCTGGCTACGCCACCATCGGTGTCGCCGCCCCGGTGCTCCTCATCATCCTTCGCATGGTCCAGGGACTCGCCCTCGGCGGGGAGTACGGCGGCGCTGCCACCTATGTGGCCGAACATGCGCCCCATGGGCGGCGGGGTGCCTATACCGCCTGGATCCAGACCACCGCGACCCTCGGCCTGCTGCTCTGCCTGATGGTGATCCTCGCCACGCGAACCCTGCTCGGCGAGGAGGCCTTTGCCGACTGGGGCTGGCGGGTGCCCTTCCTGCTGTCCGTCGTCCTGCTTGCCATCAGCGTCTGGATCCGCCTGGCAATGAGCGAGTCGCCGGCCTTCCGCCGCATGAAGGAGCAGGGCAGGGGCTCGGTGGCCCCGCTCACCGAAAGCTTCGGCAGGTGGGGCAACCTGCGCATCGTGCTCATCGCGCTGTTCGGGGTCGTCGCTGGCCAGGCCGTGGTCTGGTACACGGGACAGTTCTACGCGCTGTTCTTCCTCACCAACGTGCTCAAGCTGGATGGTCCCACGGCCAACATCCTCGTGGCCGTGGCCCTGGTGCTCGGTACGCCGTTCTACCTCGTCTTCGGCGCGCTCTCGGACCGTATCGGGCGAAAGCCGGTCGTGATGGCGGGGCTGTTGCTCGCCATCGTCAGCTACTTCCCCCTGTTCGAGGCGCTCACCCGGGTGGCCAACCCGGCGCTCGCGGCGGCCCAGGCCGCGACCCGCATCGAGGTGGTCGCCGATCCCCGGGACTGCTCCTTCCAGGGCAGCCCCCTTGCGCGGGAGGGCGACTTCACCACCGGCTGCGACATTGCGAAGCGCGCGCTGGCCCAGGCGGGCGCGAGCTACGCCAGCGTGCCCCGTGCCGGGGCGCCGGCAGTGGTGCGGATCGGTGACCGGGAAATCCCGGCGCCGGCGGCCGCCGGCGCGGCGGCCTTCCGCGCGGAAATCCTGGCAGCCCTGCAGGCCGCGGGTTATCCCCGGGCCGCGCCGCCGCTCCCCGCCGGCTCTGCCGCCTGGTGGCAGGCCGTCGGCCTGCTCACGCTGCTCGTGCTGTACGTCACCATGGTCTATGGCCCGGTGGCCGCGCTGCTGGTGGAACTCTTCCCGACCCGGATCCGCTACACCTCGCTGAGCCTGCCGTACCACATTGGCAACGGCTGGTTCGGCGGTCTCATGCCGAGCATTGCCTTCGCCATGGTGGCAGCCAACGGCAACATCTACTTCGGACTCTGGTACCCGGTCCTGATCGCCGCCGCGACCCTGGTGATCGGCCTGGCCTTCCTGCCCGAGACCCGGAACCGGGACATCTGCGCCGGCGACTAGCGGGCACCCGGGCGGAACTGGGGACTGGCGCACAAACAGGGGGGCTGGTGCTTAGCCCCACCCGGCCCCTGTGCGTATACTGCCCGGGAGGTACCGCGGAAATGTGCGCCATGCCCGCCAGCTGCCAGAACCCTGCCGCCAGCCCGGCCTGCCGCGGTGCGTCCGCGCGCGTGGCCGTCATCCTGGCGTCGCTGGCGGGGCTTCTCGCGGGCGTGCCGGTACGGGCCGAGGAGTGCGGACCGGTGCCGCTGCCCGGCGCCGCCGGGCCCTACGACTACGTGGACTCGAAGTACGCCTGGAACCTGAACGACATCAGCCAGAACCACTGGGTCGTGGCCCAGCGCGAGCTGAAGGACAAGCGGATCCAGTGGGCGCTCTACCAGATGAACTACCTGCTGATCCGCGTCCCGAACCACTACCCCGCGCTCTTCGAACTCGGGCGCATCCAGCAGCAATATCCGGGCGTGACCTACAACCCCGCGCTCGCCGGCAAGGACGAGGTGCTCGAGTTTCCGCCGACCCCGGAGTGCTACTTCAACCGGGCCTTCCGTTACCGCCCCAACGATGCGACGCTGCGGATGCTCTATGGCATGTATTTCCACAAGACCGGCAAGCTCGACGACGCGCTCACCGAGTACCTGAAGGCCGAGGACATGGACCCCGAGTCCAGCGAGATCCAGTACAACCTCGGCCTGATCTACGTGGACCTCAAGGATTACGACGCCGCGGTCGTGCATGCCCGCAAGGCCTATGACCTGGGCTACCCGCTCGCGGGGCTGCGCAAGAAGCTCGCCGCCGCCGGCAAGTGGCCCGCGTCCGGGGGCTGACCGGCCCGCCGGCGCAACGTCACCCGACTCCCCCTGGAATCTGCACCCGATGGCCCCTGACCGCGAACGCGAGCGCCTGCTGACCGCCGAGCGCACCCCGAACCTGCTGCACGAGCTCGTCTGGCGGGCGGCTGCCCGCTTTCCCGACGCGCCTGCCCTGGTGGCCGGCAAGCACCGCTGGACCTACGCCGAACTGGCCGACGCGGTGAGCGCCGCTGCGGCCGGCCTGCGGGCCCGCGGGCTCGGCCGCCACGACCGGGTTGCTGTGTACCTGCCCAAGTCCCTCGAGACGGTGGCAGCCATGTTCGGTGCGTCCGCGGCCGGTGGCTCCTTCGTGCCGGTGAATCCGGTGCTGAAGGCGGAGCAGGTGGGCCACATCCTGCGTAACAGCGGCGCCCGGGTCCTGGTGACATCCGGGGCGCGCCTGCAGGCCGTCGGCAGCGCGCTGGACGATTGCCCCGGGCTCACCCACGTGATCCTGACCGACGGCGACGGCCCCGCCATGCCCCCCGGCGTCCGCTGCGAGCCCTGGTCGGCGCTCGTCGCCGGCGGCCAGGACGTCCCGCCCCATCGCTGCATCGATGGCGACATGGTGGCCATCTTCTACACGTCGGGGAGCACCGGCCTCCCGAAGGGCGTCGTGCTGTCCCACCGCAACATGGTGGCCGGCGCCACCAGCGTCGCCAGCTACCTCGGCAACACCCGCGAGGACCGCATCCTGTCGCTGCTGCCGCTGAGCTTCGATGCGGGCTTCAGCCAGCTCACCACGGGCTTCCATGCCGGCGCCTGCGTGGTGCTCCTGGACTACCTGTTGGCGGGCGACGTGGTACGGGTGGTCCGCGACCAGGCCATCACCGGCATCACCGGCGTGCCGCCACTCTGGTCCCAGCTCGCCGACGCGACGTGGCCCGCGGGATCGACGGCCACCGTCCGCTACTTCGCCACCACGGGCGGCGTGATGCCCCGGCCGGTTCTCGACAAGTTGCGCGCTGCGTTCCCCGCCGCCAGCCCGTTTCTCATGTACGGGCTTACCGAGGCATTCCGCTCCACGTACCTCCCGCCGGAGGAGGTCGACCGGCGCCCGGACTCGATCGGCCGTGCCATCCCCAATGCCGAAATCCTCGTGTTGCGGCCGGACGGCACGCCCTGCGACCCTGGCGAGCCCGGCGAGCTGGTGCACCGGGGTGCGCTGGTCTCCCTGGGCTACTGGCAGAATCCCGCGGCCACGGCCGAGCGCTTCAAGCCGGTCCCGGGCAGCCTCGCGACCGGCGGCCAGCCTGAACTCGCGGTCTGGTCCGGCGACACCGTCGTGCGGGACGAGGAGGGTTTCCTCTACTTCCGCGGCCGCCGCGACGAGATGATCAAGACCTCGGGCTACCGCGTGAGCCCCACCGAGATCGAGGACAGCCTGATGCAGAGCGGGCTCGTCACGGAGATCGTCGCGGTCGGCGTCCCCGACGAACGCCTGGGCCAGGCCGTGGTGGTGGTGGCCGTCGCGGCGGAGGGCGGCGGCAGCGATCCCTCGCCCCTGCTCAACTTTGCGCGGGAGAAGCTTCCCGCCTACATGGTCCCCCAGCGGGTGGTGTGGCGTACCGGCCTGCCGCGCAATCCGAATGGCAAGTTCGACCGGGTGCGCCTCAAGGCCGAACTCCTCGAGGGGGCTGCCGATGGCCGCTGAGCCCGGCGCGCTGCCCCTGCACACCCGGATCGAGGGCTTCGAGGTCCGCGACGACGAGCTGCGGCTGGCCGGGCGGCGCCTCCAGGACCTGGTGGCGCTGGCAGGCCGCACCCCGGCTTACCTGTATTCCCGGGACCTCATCGACCGGCGGATTCGCCAGCTGCGCACTGCCCTGCCGGCTGCCGTGCACCTGCACTACGCGATGAAGGCCAACCCGATGCCTGCCATCGTCCAGCACATCGCGCCCCGGGTGGACGGCCTCGACGTGGCGTCGGCGGGCGAGCTGCGCGTGGCCATCGCTGCGGGCGCCGACCCGGAGCGGGTCAGTTTTGCCGGTCCGGGCAAGACCCGGGACGATCACCTGACGGCGGTCGCGGCCGGCGTGGTCGTCAACGTGGAGTCCGAGACGGAACTGGACCGCCTGGTGCAGGTTGGCCGCGAGACCGGCCTCCGCCCGCGGGTCGCGATCCGCGTGAACCCGGACTTCGAGCTGAAGGCCTCCGGCATGAAGATGGCCGGCGGCCCCAAGCAGTTCGGCATCGACGCGGAGCGGGTGCCGGATGTGCTGCGGAGCCTCGCTGGCCTGCCGGTCGACTTCGAGGGGTTCCACGTGTACAGCGGCTCCCAGAACCTGCGGGCCGAAGCCATCATCGAGGCCCAGGCCAAGACCGTCGCCCTGGTGACGGCACTTGCCCGGCATGCACCCCGGCCGCCCCGCTTCGTGAACATCGGCGGTGGCTTCGGCATCCCCTATTTCCCGGGCGAGCAGCCCCTCGACCTCGTGCCCATCGGTCGGCACCTGGAAACCCTGGTCGGTGTCGCGGCCCGGGACCTGCCCGGGTCCACCCTCGTGGTGGAACTCGGCCGGTACCTCGTGGGGGAGGCGGGCATCTACGTCTGCCGCGTGCTCGATCGCAAGGTTTCCCGGGGTCGTGTCTTCCTGGTCACCGATGGCGGGCTGCATCACCACCTGGCTGCCTCCGGCAACTTCGGCCAGGTCCTGCGCAAGAACTACCCCGTGCTGGTCGGCAACCGGGTCGCTGGCGGGCCCCGGGAGCCGGCCACGGTGGTGGGGCCCCTCTGCACGCCCCTCGACCTGCTCGCCGACAACATGGAGATGGCGCGGGCCGACGTGGGCGACCTGGTGGTCGTGTTCCAGTCCGGCGCCTATGGCCTCTCGGCCAGCCCCGTCAGCTTCCTCAGCCATCCGCCGCCCGCGGAACTGCTCATCTAGCCGCTTGCGCATCCTCCACGTCCTCAACCACTCGCTGCCGGTCCAGGACGGCTATGCCATGCGGACGGCCGCGATCCTGCGCGGGCAGGCGGCCCGGGGCTGGCAGACCCTGCAGGTCACGAGCGACCGCCACGAATCCGCCGTCGAGGCCGAGCAGGTCGGCGACCTGCACTTCCTGCGTACCCGCAAGCCCCCGGGCTGGCTCGCCCGCCAGCCGGTGCTCGAGCAGTTCGCGACCATCTGGTCGCTGGTCGATCGCCTGACCCCGATCGTGCGGGCCGAACGCCCCGACGTGCTGCACGCCCATTCCCCCTGCCTCACCGGCCTGGCCGCCCTCCAGGTTGGCCATCGCTGCGGCGTGCCCGTGGTCTACGAGATGCGCTCCTCCTGGGAGGATGCGGCGGTGACGGAGGGTGCCACGCGCCAGGGCAGCCTGCGTTACCGGCTCTCCCGCGCCCTGGAGACCCGTGTCCTGCGCCGGGCCGCGGCCGTGACGACCATCTGCGAGGGCCTGCGCACGGAGATCTGCGCCCGCGGCGTGCCCGGCGGGCGGGTCACCGTGATTCCCAACGCGGTCGATGTGGAGCAGTTCGCGCGCCCGCCCGCCGGCAGTGCCGCGCTCCGGGCCCGGTACGCCCCCGACGGCCAGCCCCTGGTCGGCTTCATCGGCTCGTTCTACAACTGGGAGGGCCTGGACCTCCTGGTCACCGCGGCCGGCCTCCTGCGTGACAGGGGGCAGCCGTGCCGCCTGCTGCTGGTGGGGGGTGGGGCGGAGGATGAGCGCCTGCGTGCCCAGGTGGCCGCGCTCAGGCTCGGCGACCAGGTGATTTTCACCGGCCGCGTGCCCCACGCCGAGGTCACCGACTGGTATGGCGCGCTGGACCTCCTGGTGTATCCGCGTCCGCCGACCCTGCTGACTGACCTGGTCACGCCCCTGAAGCCCCTCGAGGCGATGGCCGCCGGCCGGCCCGTGCTGGCGAGCGATGTCGCTGGCCACCGGGAGCTGGTGGCGCCCGGCGTCACCGGCCTTCTGTTCCGGGCCGGTGATCCGGCGGCCCTGGCGGAGGGGATCGCCACGGCCCTCTGGGCCACCGACCTTGGCGCGCTGGCGGACCGGGGCCGGGAATTCGTCCGTCGCGAGCGCACCTGGCACGCGTCGGTGGCCCGGTACGAGGCCGTCTACCAGGACGTGCTGGGCGGCCGGGGAGGGCACCGGTGATCGGCCAGGGTGGGCCTGGGGCCGCGCTCCTGCGTGGTGCCGGCCTGCTGCTGTCCCGGGGTCCCGAGGGCCGGCGCCTCGTGATCCTGCACTACCACCGGGTGCCGGCCGCTCCGGATCCGCTCTGCCCCGAACTGCTCGAGCGTGACGTCTTCGCCGTGCACATGGCGGCACTCGCCGACGTGTTCCAGGTGATGAGCCTCTCCGACGGGCTCGCCGGCCTGCGGGACGGCTCCCTCCCCAGCCGGGCCGTGGTCATCACCTTCGATGACGGCTACGCGGACAACTTCCAGGTGGCCCTGCCGGTGCTGCAACACTTCGGGCTCACCGCCACCTTCTTCGTGGCGGCGGGCTTCCTCGACGGCGGCTGCATGTTCAACGACCTGGTGATCGAGGCCTGCCGGGTCGCGCCGCCCGGTGCCTGGCGCACGGGCATCCCGCTGCTCGGGGACGTGGTGGCGGGCGATGCCCCCGCGCGGGTCGCGCTGGCCGGGCAGCTGATCGCCCGCCTCAAGTACCGCGAGCCCGGCGAGCGGCTCGAGCTTGCCGGGCGCCTGCTGGCCTCGGCCGGGGGACGGCAGCCCGACCACCTCATGATGACCAGCGACGAGGTGCGCGGGCTCGACCGGGCCGGCATGGAGATCGGCGGGCACACACTGACCCACCCGATCCTCGCGCGGCTGCCCGACGCGGACGCCCGCCGGGAGATCGCCGGTGGTCGCGCTGCTCTCGAGTCCCTGGTGGGACACCCGGTTCGGCACTTCGCCTACCCGAACGGCAAGCCCGGCGAGGATTACCTGCCCCGGGACGTGGCGCTCGCCAGGGACCTGGGATTCGATGCCGCGCTGACCACGGTCTGGGCCGCGGCCACGCGCCGGGATGACCGCTTCCAGGTCCCGCGGGTGGGCTCCTGGGACCGCACCCGGGCCCGCTTCTGTGCCCGGCTCCTGCGCTGCTACCGGGAGACCTCGTCCGCGGCCTGAGCCGGCCTGGCGGGCCGTCGGAAGCGCCGGCGGAGCTGCTGGATCTTCCCGAGCCACCAGCCGCGGCCGGCCGGCGCGTAGAGGAAGTGGTCCACGTGCCGGCGCGTCGTGGGCGACCAGGCGAGCTTGTAGCGGTCCGCATCCCCCAGGAAATCGAATTCGGTTCCACCCTCGTCGGCGAGACGGACCAGCAGCTGGTTCTGCGCATGATGGCCCACGGCGAGGCGCGCGAGGGGCTCCCGGTAGGTGCCCTTCATGCAGCCGTAGGTGCCCTCCCAGGCATAGCAGAGGCAGTAGGCGGCAGGCACCTCGTCGATCACCAGCAGGCACGCCCGCAGCTGGCCCGCGGCCGCCAGCTGGGCCAGCAGGCGGCGGTAGTAGGCAGTTTCCCGGGGGTCGTCGCTGATGGCGACGCCGGCGGCGGCCTTCCAGCTGTCCCGCTCGATGTGGAGCATGGCCTCGAGCAGCTGGTCGGTGTCCGCCCGCGGATCACCGCCCATGCCGTACCAGACCTCGACCGCACCCGGTTCGGCGGCGAAGTCCTTGGCATTCTTGCGCATGAGGTAGCGGTCGCGCTTGGGCCGCCGCGCCACCAGCGTCTCGCCGCTGACGCCGAGGGCCATGTAGGGTGATTCCTCACCCGGGACGGAGATGAGCGGCTGGCCGTCAGCCTTCGCCACGGCGCGGATTGCCTGGTCGGTGGCGCTGTCAGCCAGCACCCCGCCGAAGCGGAGGACGTCCCAGCCGAGCGTCCGGTGCGTCCCCGTAAGGTGGCGCAGGAGCCCGGCCAGGTCACCCCGGACCGGCAGCTCGGCGTGGTAGGACACGACGCTGCTGACCGGCTCGAGCACGCGGACCTGGAACGGCCCCACCATCTCCGGGCGCACGTGGAACGGCACGATGCCCGTCAGGCGGCCCTCGTCAGTGGCGATGAGCACCTGCACGGCGCCGGGCGCCGTCAGCTCCCGGACGATGGTGCTGGTCCAGGCGGGCAGCAGGGTGGGATTCAGGTTCAGCGCGCGGCCGAGGGCCTGCCATTGCGACGCCCAGGTGGCCTCGGCCTCGGCCCACGGCATGATCCTGTACTCAGTCACGGGAAACTCCCTGGCGGCGGTGCCGGACCGCCGGACGGCCGGGCCGGCTGCGACGACGGGGTGGCGGCGCCGGGGCCGGGTCGGGTTCGGGAGCCGCGGGCGGGGCCGCCGCCGGGAGTGCATGGGGTGCCAGCTGATAGAGCGCGGCGAGCAGGCCCAGGCACCAGACGAAGACCTCGGCCTTCAGGAAGTCCGTGAAGAGGCCGCCGACCAGCACGGCCGTGATGCAGCCGGCCACGGCAGCCCGGTAGGTGCCGATGGCCTCGGGCAGGCCCAGCGGGTCCAGCGTCTTCAGTTGCCGCACCTGCCGGTAGACCGTGAGCAGCAGGAGCAGGTAGATGAGCGCACCGGGCATGCCCTGCTCCACCAGGACCGACAGGAAGGTGTTGTGGGACGAGCGGGTGCCGAGGGCCTCGCCCCACTCCGTCTTCGCCATGTACTTCTCGTCCAGGTACCGGGGACTCAGGATCGCGGTACCCCGGTGCCCGGCGCCGAAGGGATGGTCGAGCGCCATCTGGAGCTGCGCTTCCGCCAGCACCAGCCGCGTCTGGGTGCTCAGGTCGACTTCCTCGGTCTGCTGGACGGGCGCCGAGATCGTGCCCAGCCGCTCCCAGAACTGGGCCGGGGCCATTCGCACGAGGATGAGCAGGGCCAGCACGCCGAGGCCGTAGTACACCTTGCGGAAGCGCACCGGCGTGACCGTGAGCATCACGAGGCCGCCCGCGATCAGGCCGACCACCGGGCCCCGGCTCATGGTCTGGATCATGCCGTTGACGATGAACGGGGTAACCGCGAGGGCCAGGGCCCGGACCCGCCAGGAGCCCTGCAGGACCAGTGCAGAGGCGGCGAGGAGCCCGGTGCCGAGCTGCATGGCCAGTGAATTGGCGTCGTCGATGCCGGGTCCGCCGACGCCGTCGAAGCGCCCATCGAGCCGGCCGGAGTCGGGCGTCACGAAGATGATCCAGCCCAGGTAGAAGCAGCCCAGCACGTGCACGAGCAGCACGTTGCGCAGGTCCTCGGCCGTGCGGACCACCATGTAGACCAGGAAGATCAGCAGGGTGTACTTGGTGAAGAGGATCGCCGCCTCCGAGTGGGTCTCCCGGTCCGCGGCCCAAGCGAGCTGCAGCCACAACCACGCCGAGAACAGGATGAACATGCGCACCGTGCTGTTCTGGAGCCAGCTCGGCCGGTCGGCGGGCGGGGGGTCGCGCCAGAGCGAGAGCACGGTGACGAAGGCCGCCAGCAGCGACCAGCGCAGGTCCGGCAGCATCTCGCCCCACCACCGGTCGGGGGGGTGCAGGTAGAACACCGAGATGTAGGTGTACAGCCCGTAGACAGGATTGCGCAGCAGGCTGGCGAGCAGTCCGCCGAAGAACGCGGCGACGAAGGCGAGGGATGTCAGTGACACCCGAGGTCCTTCGCCCGGAGCCACTGCTCCAGCATCAGGAGGTCCCAGATCACGTAGCCGAAGTAGCCCGGGTGTCCGTCCCGGTGCCGGGCCTGGATGCCCGCGAGGAAATCCTCCCGGAAGATCCCCCGGGTCGCGAGGCTGGCCATGCTGCCCGCCACGAGATCGATGAGGCCCGGCGAGGTCTTCAGCCACACGCCGAAGGGCAGGCCGAAGCCGTGCTTGCTCTTGTTGAGGATCTCGTCCGGCAGGAAGCCCTGCATGGCCTCCTTGTAGAAGTGCCGCAGCTCCTGGCCACGGATCTTCCGCTCCGGCGGGATCCCGAGGGAGAACTCCAGCAGCCCGGTGTCGAGCATGGGGTAGCGGACCTCGATGCCGGCGAGCTCGCACATGCGGCCGACCTTGCGCAGGTCGCTGTCCGCCAGCACGAATTTCCAGTCGAAGTAGAGCATGCGGTCCACGACGTGGGCGTCGGGCACCTCCGCCCAGGTTTCGTTCATGCGGGTGACGGGATGCCGGGGGTCGACCTGCGCCAGGAAGTCGGGCGTGAAGATGTCCGCCCGGTCCTCCCGGAACATGAAGTTCCAGGATTGGAGCCGCTCCGGCAAGGGGATCCGGGCCTGCTGCACGTAGCTGCGGACCTTGCCGAGGGGCCAGGCTGCTTCCTCCGGGATCCAGCGCAGCAGGCCGTCAGCGAGCCAGGCGGGGCGGAGCGCGGGCGGCAGGCGCCAGTAATGCTCGAAGAGCGCTTGGCGGGTGTAGTGGGGGTTGCCGGCGAAGATCTCGTCGCCGCCATCACCCGCCAGCAGCCGGTCGATGCCGGCACTGCGGGCGAGCTTCGCGCAGAAGTAGGTGGGGATCGCCGAGGAGTTGCCGAAGGGCTCGTCGTAGGCACTCGCGATCACCGGCAATGCGGTGGCCACGTCTTCCGGCGTGACGATGTACTCGGCGCCGCGGGCGCCGTACCGCTGGACGGCGATGCGGGCATAGGACAGCTCGTCATAGCCCTCGGTGTTGAACCCGACCGAGAAGGTGCGGACCGGGTCGGCGCCGATCGCGGCCATCACGCCGACGACGGTGGAACTGTCGAGGCCACCGCTCAGGAACGCGCCGGGGCTGCGGGCGCCGGCCAGGGCGTTCCCGACCGCGACGCGCAGCAGCCGGTGCAGCTCCGCCCGGGGATCGGCCGGGTCGCCGGGGGTGGGCCCGAAGGCCGGTCGCCAGTAACGTTCCTCACCGACGCCATTGCCCGTCGCGGTGGCGAGGGTGCCCGGCGCGAGCTTGCGGACGCCGGGGTAGGCGGTATCGGGGCTCGGCACCATGTGCAGGTGCAGGTAGTCGAACAGCGCCTGCGGCGCGAGCCGGACCCGGGCTGCGCCCGCTGCCGCCCGGGCAACCTCCAGGGCCGAGGTGCCAAACACGAGGGTGCCGTCAGCTGCCCGGGCGTAGGCGAGGGGCCGCACGCCCACCCGGTCCACGGCGAGCAGGGCCCGGCCGGCCGGGCGGTCGAGGATGACGGCGGCGAACGGCCCCGCCAGGCGGGCGAAGGCCGCCGGGCCATGGGCCGCATAGGCCCGCAGCACCACCTCGGCGGGTGTCGCGGCGGCGGTGCCCGGCTCCCGGGACCGGGGCTGGCCATCGACCAGGACCTCGATGCCCCCGGCGCTCGCGACGGAGGGCGCGCGGGCGGCCGGGGCCGAGGCCGCGGGGCGGGCCGGATGCCACGTGCCATGAAGGTCTGCCATGCGCTCAGGACTGCCGGGAATGCCTGGGGAAACGCGAATTCTTGGGGAACCACCGGGGGTTGTCCAGCAACGGCTTGGCAGTTGTGCCTGGGGTCGGGCGGACCGGTTTCCTTGACTTGGGGGCGGGCGAGCGGGCAGGGTGCGGCCTGCATATGGACAGCGTGGCAACCGTCATTTTCTGGGCCAGCGCCGTGCTGGTCGTCTACGTGTACGCGGGCTATCCCGTGGCCCTCTGGCTGCTCGGTGCCTGTGGCCTCGGCCGGCCCGTGCGCCGCGGCACGATCGAGCCGCCCGTCACACTCGTGATCTCCGCCTACAACGAGGTGGCGGTCATCGGGGAGAAGCTCCGCAATTCCCTCGCCCTCGACTATCCCCCGGACCGGTTGCAGGTACTCGTCGTTTCCGACGCCTCCAGCGACGGCACGGACGAGGCGGTGCTCGCGGCCGGCGATCCCCGGGTGGAGCTGCTGCGCATGGCCGAGCGGGGTGGCAAGACGGCGGGCCTGAATGCCGCCGTCCGGCGCGCCCGTGGCGAGATCATCGTGTTCTCCGATGCCAATGCCCTCTACGACCGGCTCGCCATCCGGCACCTGGTGCGGAACTTCGCCGACCCCGAGGTGGGCGCCGTCACCGGTGAGTCGCGCTACCAGATCGCCGAGGAGGACGCTTCCACCGAGGCCGAGAACCAGTACTGGAGCTACGAACTCTGGGTGAAGCGCCAGGAGAGCCGGCTGGGTTCGCTCGTCGGTGGCGACGGTGCGATCTACGCCGTGCGCCGGGAGCTGTACACGGAACTCGGCGCCTCCGACCTGTCGGACTTCGTCAATCCCCTGCAGGTCGTGGCCCAGGGGTACCGCAACGTCTATGAGACGGAGGCGTTCTCCAATGAAGGCGGCGCCGAAGGCTTCGGCGCCGAGTTCCGCCGCAAGGTCCGCATCGTCAACCGGGCCTGGCGGGCCACGCTGAAGCTCCGTGGCCTGCTGAACCCGTTCCGGCACGGGGTCTTCGCCCTGCAGTTCCTGTCCCACAAGGTGCTGCGCTGGTTCGTGCCCCTGTTCCTCCTGGCGCTGCTGGTCGCCAACTTCTGGCTGGCCCGGACCGGGGTGCTGTTCTATTCGTTGACATTGGCGGCCCAGCTGGCGTTCTATGCGGCGGCGGCGCTGGGCTTCCTGCTCGACCGGCTCGGCCGGCCCGTGCGGCTGCTGAACGTGCCCTACTATTTCTGCGCCGTGAACATTGCCAGCCTGATGGGGATCGGTCAGGCGCTGGCGGGTCGCACCTACACGACCTGGAGCAGTTCCCGTCCCGCAACGCCGGCGGCCTGAGACCGCCTGGCACCATCGGAAAGTGATACAGATGACCGACGTGACCGAGATCGTGGAGATCCTCCGCAGCACCCTGCAGCTCGGCTCCCGGGCCGATGCCTTCACCGCCGACACCGCGCTGCTCGGCCATGTTCCCGAGGTCGATTCGATGGCGGTCGTCGCAATCCTCACGGCCATCGAGGACCAGTACGGCATCACCATCGACGACGACGAGATGTCCGCCGAGGTGTTCGCGTCCGTTGGCAGCCTTGGCCGCTTCCTCGACGCCAAGCTCGGTCGGTGACCGTCGCCGCCCACCGGCTTGAACCCGTCTTCCTGCCGACAGCGGCCGGTGACATCCTGCTGACCACCTGGGTGCCCGCCCGGGCCCCGCCTGCCCGCTGGCTGCTCCTCGTCCCGCCCTTCGCGGAGGAGCTGAACAAATCCCGGCGCATGCTCGCCCTGCTCGCGCGGGCGGCCGTCGCCAGGGGCCATGGCGTGGTCCTGCCCGACCTTGCCGGGACGGGTGACAGCTGGGGCGACTTCCGGGATGCCCGCCTGCCGCTGTGGCGCGCCGACCTCGCCGCGACCGCGGCCTGGGTCACCGCCCGGGGCGGGGAGGTCAGCGCCGTGCTCGGGCTGCGCTTCGGCGGCCTGCTGGCGCTGGAACTCGCCAGCAGCCTGTCCGCCGTCCAGCAGGTGCTGCTCTGGCAACCGGCCCTCGCCGGCAACGACGTGCTGACCCAGTTCCTGCGGTTGCGGACGGCCGCGGGCCTGACGGGCGGCGGCGGGCCGGCCGAGACCGTCGAGGGACTGAAGGCCCGGCTCGCCGGGGGCGAGTCCGTGGAGGTGGCCGGCTACGAGCTCCCACCGGAACTCTGCGCCGCCCTGGGCGGACTCAGCCTCGTGGCCCTCGCCCCGCCCCGGCCGCTCGCCATCGAGTGGTTCCACCTCACGCGCCAGAGCGCTACTGCGCTGCCGCCACC
>CALGMY010000070.1 GCA_937958785.1 uncultured Gammaproteobacteria bacterium
GCTGGGTTCAGAACGTCGTGAGACAGTTCGGTCCCTATCTGTCGTGGGCGTTAGAAATTTGAGGGTGAGTTGCTCCTAGTACGAGAGGACCGGAGTGAACGTACCTCTGGTGTTCCGGTTGTCACGCCAGTGGCACTGCCGGGTAGCTATGTACGGACGGGATAACCGCTGAATGCATCTAAGCGGGAAGCCCCCCCCAAGATAAGATTTCTCCGGGGACTTGATCCCCCTGAAGGGCCGTCGAAGACTACGACGTTGATAGGCTGGGTGTGGAAGCGCCGCAAGGCGTGTAGCTAACCAGTACTAATTGCCCGTGAGGCTTGACCATATAACACTCAAGCAACCTGGTTCTGCCAGGTGGCCAGTGAACATGGAATGGCCCGGTTGATTCGCAATGATTGCGGTCGTTCGACGTCAAACACATCTGCATTGTGGCCGGCACCCGACGTGGGATCCGGCAACCTTTTAAGAAATTGCCTGGCGGCCATAGCGGGCGGGAACCACCCGATACCATTCCGAACTCGGAAGTGAAACTGCCCAGCGCCGATGGTAGTGTGGGGCTTCCCCATGTGAGAGTAGGTCACCGCCAGGCACCTTATTACCAGACCCCTGTCGCAGCTCCAGCCACGGAGCCGCGACAGGGGTTTTTTCGTTAGAGTCGGCCCATGAACCAGCAGCCTTGGGAAGTCATCAGCGGACTCCTCGAGCGGGAGGAGCTGGCGGCGCTCGACCAGTACCTTCAGGCCCTGCCCACTGGCGAGCAGGTCCGGGCCCTCTTCCGGCTGACCCCCGACGAGCAGGAGAAGCTCCTCACGCTGCTGCCGCCCGAGAGCGCCGCCGACCTCATCGACGATGTCCCGGACTCCCACGCGGCTGAACTCCTCGACAACCTGGATCCCGGCGAGGCGGCGTCCATTGTCAACGAGATGGACAGCGACGAGGCTGCCGACGTACTCGCGGAGATGGACCGGGAGGACGTGGAGGAAATCCTCCGCCTCATGGATGCGGACGAGGCGGCCGAGGCCCGGCAGCTGATCGACTACGACCCGGATACCGCGGGCGGCTTGATGATGAAGGAGTTCCTCAGCTACCCGGGTACGACGTCGGTGAGCGAGGCCGTCGCGGACATCGCCTTGCAGGGGGAGGAGTTCCCCATCTACTACCTCCAGCACATCTTCGTGGTTGGCCCCCTCGGCCGGTTGCTGGGCGTGGCCGGCCTCACCGACATCGCAGGGGCAAGTGCCCAGACCCCGCTGGAGGCGCTGGTCAAGCCGGTGGATGCCGTCAACCCGGCGGCCGGTCTCGACCAGCTCGAGGAATTCTTCGAGAGTCGGGATACACCCATAGCCCCCGTCGTGGACGAGGGCGGGCGCCTGCTGGGCGCCATCCGGCGTCGCGCGGTCTTCGATGCCATCGCCGAGCGGGCCGACGAGTCCTACCTGAAGAGCCAGGGCATCGTGGGGGGTGACGAGTTCCGCTCGATGCCGCTCTACCTGCGCTCGGGTCGGCGGCTGTCCTGGCTGACCGTGAAGATCTTCCTGAACCTGGCTGCGGCGAGCGTGATTGCGCTCTACGAGGACACCCTCGCGGCGGCCTTCACCCTCGCCGTGTTTCTGCCGATCGTGTCGGACATGAGCGGGTGCTCGGGCTACCAGGCCGTGGCCGTCAGCATGCGCGAGCTCGCCCTGGACATCATCCGTCCGGTCGATGTGCTGCGGGTGTGCCTCAAGGAGCTGGCGCTCGGTCTGGTCACCGGCGTGGTGCTGGGCCTCATGCTCGCGGCCGTGGCACTGCTCTGGAAGGGCAATCCCTGGCTGGGCGCCGTCGTTGGTGGCGCGCTGGCGGTGAACACCGTGGTGGCGGTCGTCATCGGCGGGGCGTTGCCCCTGCTTTTCAAGCGGATCAACATTGACCCGGCGCTGGCGGCCGGGCCGGTCCTGACGACGATCACGGACACCGGTGGGTTCTTCCTGGTGCTCAGCCTCGCGACGCTGGTGTTGCCCCGGCTGGTTGCATAGGGGAGCGGAGCACGAGGCCTGACCTGACATAAGCCGCCCGCGCTGGGTACCAGCGCATGGACGCCTTGACGACAAGCTGCTAGAACATTGCCTTGAACCCGCCGGTTCTGGCGTGTCATGCGCATCCGAGGCGAAACAATGAAAAGAATGATCGGGTCCCTGGTGCTTTGTCTTGCGACAGTGCCGGTGGATGCAGCCCTGCACAGTCGCCTGTCCGGCCAGGCCTACTACGACGACGTCCTGGATGTCACCTGGGTTGCTGATGCCAACCTGGCCCAAACCTCGGGCCATGATGCCGATGGCCTGATGACCTGGGATGCGGCCCAGGCCTGGATAGCCTCGCTGAATGCGGCGAGCCATCTCGGTGCAACTGGCTGGCGCCTGCCGACGGTGACTGACACGGGCACCCCCGGCTGCAACTTCGGATTCAGCGGCACCGACTGTGGCTTCAACGTGGATCTCGCCACGGGGGAGATGGCCAACCTCTTCTTCGGCACGCTGGGTAACCTGGCTGCCGCGGATGCCACCGGCGTCCCGACGGGCTGCGAAACCAGCGCCCCTGCCTACTGCCTGACCAACATCGGGCCGTTCTCCAACCTCGACCCCGTGAGTTACTGGTACGGCACGGCC
>CALGMY010000071.1 GCA_937958785.1 uncultured Gammaproteobacteria bacterium
GCCCGGGCGCGGACCGTCTACGGCTGAGTCGTCAGCCCTGGCCGCCGACCGGGACGTCCCGGTCCACCTGCCGGACCGTGTCGCCGTCGAACCAGACGATGACCCAGCGCTGGGTCGCCTTGCGGCTCTTGCCCGGGCGCAGGTAGTACATGTAGTCCCAGCGGTCCGTGCGGAACGCGTCTGCCGCAATCGGGGTGCCGAGCAGGAAGCGCACCTGGTTCCGGGTCATGCCGGATTGCACCGCCTCGATGTCCTTCTGGTCGAGCAGGTTGCCCTGCTGGACGTCGACCCGGTACACGCAGGCGCCCAGGAGGGCCACGGCGAGGACCAGGAGCAGGCGCAGCGGGCGAAGGACGGGGCGGGGTGCCATAATCGGCCCGCATCATAGCCCATCAGGGGAAGGCGGGAACGATGGAGCCCAAGGACCTTCGCAAGGCCGGTCTCAAGGCCACGACGCCGCGGCTGCGCATCCTGCAGATCCTGGAGGAGGGTGGTGACCACCACCTCAGCGCGGAGGACATCTACCGCCGCCTCGCCGAGGCCGGGGAGGACGTGGGCCTTGCCACCGTCTACCGGGTGCTCACCCAGTTCGAACAGGCCGGCCTCGTGGCCCGCCACAACTTCGCCAGTGACCACTCCGTCTTCGAGCTCGACTCCGGGCGGCACCACGACCATATGGTCTGCCTCGAGACGGGCCGGGTGGTGGAGTTCTCCAACGAGGACATCGAGCGCCTGCAGCGGGAAATGGCGAACCGCCACGGCTTCGACCTGGTCGACCACAGCCTGGTGCTGTTCGTCCGCCCGAAGGCGTAGGCGCGGCGTAGAAGCGGCTTCAGCCGCGATCCTTACTTCGCCTTCTTCTTCTTCTTCTTGCCCGGATCGCGGCTGAAGCCGCTCCTGCGGCCGGCGGCCAGCATCTCCTCCGCATGGGCGCGGGTCTGGTCCGTGATTGTCACGCCGCCCAGCATGCGGGCGGTCTCGGCCACCCGGCCGGCCGCGTCGAGGGTCTCGACCGTGGTGGCGGTCCGGCCGCCCCGGGTCACCTTGCGCACGGTCAGCTGGTGCTCGGCGAGCGTCGCCACCTGGGGCAGGTGGGTGATGCACAGCACCTGGCAGGTGGCGCCGAGTTCCTGCAGCCGCCGGCCCACCATCTCGGCCACCGCCCCCCCGACGCCTGCATCCACCTCGTCAAACACCTGGGTCGGTGCCCCGCGGCGGGCCGAGGCCGCCACCTGGATGGCCAGGTTCAGGCGGGACAGCTCGCCGCCCGAGGCCACCCGGGCGAGGGGGGCGGGCGGCTGACCCGCATTGGTCGTCACCAGGAACTCCACCTCGTCGGCCCCGTGGGCGGCGATGGCCTGGTCCGGCAAGGCCGCCACGCGGACCTCGAAGCGACCGCCCGGCATGCCGAGGGTCGCCATGTTGCGGGTCACCGCCGCGGCCAGCGTGCGGGCCGCGCGGGTGCGGCTGGTCGTCAGTCGCCCGGCCAGGGCCGCGAGTTCGGTCCGGCGCGTGTCCACCTCCCGCGTGAGCCGCTCCAGTGTCACCTCGCCGCCGGCCAGATCCGCGAGTTCCTGCTCCAGGGCGGCGAGCACGGCCGGCAGTTCGTCCGGGGTGCAGCGGTGACGGCGCCCCGCCGCCTTGAGGGCGGCGAGCCGGTCGGCGACTTCGGTTTCCCGGCCGGGGTCCGCATCGAGTTGCTCGAGCCGTTGACGAAGCTGGCTCGCGGCCTCGCCCACCTGGGCCTCCGCCTCGGTGAGCAGGCGCAGCGGGGACTCGAGGCCCGGGTCGAAGCGCAGCACGTCGTCGAGGGCGTGGCGGGCGCGGGCCAGCATCGCCTGGGCGGAGCCTTCCTCGGCGTCGTAGATCAGGGCCAGGGCGTCCCCGGCTGCCGTCCCAATGCGCAGCCGATGGGCCAGCGCGGTGTGTTCACGCTCGAGTTCCGCGTACTCGCCGGCACGGGGCGCCAGCGCGCGCAGTTCGCCGGCCTGGAAGTCCAGCAGTTCCAGCCGGCTGTCCCGGTCCCGGCGGGCGGCGGTGAGCTGGTCCAGCGCGGCAACCGCCCGGGTGAAGGCACCGTGGGCTGCCCGGACCTCGGCGAGGAGCGGGCCGTTGCCCGCGACGCCGTCGCCGACGTCCCGCTGGGCGGCACGATGGCGCAGGGACTGGTAGTCCTGCTGGCCACAGATGTCGACCAGCAGGGGGCCGAGCTCCTTCAGGCTCTGGACGGGCACCGGGCGGCCGTTGATCCAGGCCTTCGAGCGGCCGTCCGTGCCGAGGACCCGGCGCACCAGGCAGTTGCCCGGGTCATCGGCCAGTTCGCTGGCCTCGAGCCAGCGCGCCGCCGCCCCGTCCGGCCCGACCTCGAAGGCCGCCACCACCTCGAGCCGGGCGGCGCCGGCGCGGATCGCCTGGGTGTCGGCGCGCTCGCCGAGGGCCAGGGCGAGGGCGTCGATGAGGATCGACTTGCCCGCCCCGGTCTCGCCCGTGAGCACGGTGAAGCCGGCGCCGAGGTCGAGGGTGACTTCCTCGACGACCGCCAGGTCGCGGATCTGGAGCGCTGTCAGCACGGCGGTGGGCTCAGGCTGGCGCGCGGGCGCCACCCGGCAGGTCGCGGCCCTGGTCCCGGGTGTCCCGGCCCCAGAGCAGCTTGCTGCGCAGGATGTCGAAGTAGTCGTAACCCACCGGGTGCACCAGCTCGATGCGCTCCCGCGCGGCACTGACCCGCACCGAGCCCCCCGGGCCGAGCCGGCCGAGCAGCTCACCATCGCAGGTGACCTCCGCCCGGTCCAGCTGGCGCGTCTTCGGCGAGGGCGTCGCGTGCAGGCGCACCTCGGCCACCCGGCTCGCCGGGATCACCAGCGGCCGGTCACTCAGCGTGTGGGGGCAGATGGGGGTCAGCACCAGGGCGTCCAGGCCAGGTTCCACGATCGGTCCCCCGCAGCTCAGGGCGTAGGCCGTCGAGCCGGTGGGGGTCGCGATGATGAAGCCGTCGCCGAGGTGCGTGTTCACATAGCCCCCGTCGACGAAGGTCCGGTACTCCACCATGCGGCCCGTGTCGTGGCGCTTGACCACCACGTCATTGAGGGCGAAGGCCGTGGACCCGGCCTTGCCGTTGCGCATGATCGAGGCCACCAGCAGCATCCGGTGCTCGCGGACGTAGCGGCCCGCCAGGATGTGGTCCATGTGCGCCAGCATGTGCTCCGGGCTGACGTCGGCCAGGAAGCCGAGGCGGCCCCGGTTGATGCCGAGCAGGGGCACCTTGCGGCCGGCGATGCGGCGGGCGGCGTAGAGCATGCTGCCATCGCCACCGAGGGCCACCACGAGGTCCACGCCCCGGGCCAGCTGGTCCTCGCTGACCCGCCGGGCCCGGGGCGGCAGGGATTTCAGCCGCACGGCCCGGCTGACCTGCACCCGGCACCCGCCGGCGAGCAGGTGTGTCGCGAGGATGCGCATGGACTCCAGGGCGCGGGCGTCCCGGGGATTGCCCATGAGGGCGATGGATGAGAACTGGCGGGGCGGGGACTTCTTGTTCATTTTGCTTTGCTTATCATTGCCTTGACACTCTCGGTGGCCGATTGCTAGCGTGCGCGCTGCCATGGCCAACGACCTCATAGCCGAACTGCCATCCGAGCGCGCCCGGCAGATCCTCCGGATCCTCGTCGAACATTACATCCGGGAGGGGCAGCCCGTGGGCTCCCGGACGCTGTCCCGCACCGCCGGCCTGGAGTTGAGCCCGGCGACCATCCGCAATGTGATGGCCGACCTGGAGGACCTGGGCTTCATCGTGGCCCCCCACACCAGCGCCGGCCGCGTCCCGACCGCCAAAGGTTACCGGTTTTTCGTCGACACGCTCGTGCGCCTGCAGCCGATGGCCGAGGCGGACGTACACCGCCTGCAGAACCAGCTCGAGGAGCGGTTCCGGGGCGATGCCAAGTCCCTCGCCGCGGCGGCCTCGTCGGCCCTGTCGTCCCTCACCAGCCTCGCCGGTGTGGTGACGATCCCGCGCAAGCCCCACGCCACGCTCCGCCACATCGAATTCCTGCCGCTGTCGGGCCGCCGGGTGCTCGCGATCCTGGTGGTCAACGATGCCGAGGTTCAGAACCGGATCCTCGACATGGAGCGGGACTACGGCGAGGACGAACTGCGGCGGGCCGCCAGCTTCCTGAACGAGCAGTTCACCGGCCTCGACCTCGGGGAGGTCCGTACGCGCCTGCTGGCCAACCTGGATGGCACCCGGGAATACATGAACCGGCTCATGCTGGATTCACTGGCCATGGCAGACCACCACCGGCCGGCCGGTGCCGACGCCAGTGGCTACGTGCTGTCCGGCGAGACGAAGCTGATGGGGTTCCAGGAACTCTCCAACGTGGAGAAGATCCGCCAGCTGTTCGAGGCCTTCGGCGAGCAGCGGGAGATCCTGACCCTGCTCGACCGGAGCGTGGCCGCGCAGGGCGTGCAGATCTTCATCGGCGAGGAGTCCGGATACCGCATCCTGGACGACTGCACGGTGGTGGCGGCCCCCTACACCGTGGACGACCAGATCGTGGGCGTCCTCGGGGTGATCGGACCCACCCGCATGGCCTACGAGCGCATCATCCCGATCGTGGACGTCACGGCCCGCCTGCTGGGTTCGGCGCTGAATGCCAGCCCGGATCGCCAGCCCTGACCGGCCAGCCCAGACTGCCGGCCTTGAATTCGCGATTCTGACCCCCATATTGACGGACTCGCGGGCGGCAGCCCGACGATCGTCGCACGTCCCAGAGGAGCCGAGCCCATGCCCGATACCGACCGTCCGGACCCGCAGGACGCACCGGCTGCCGCCGGCGCGCCCGATGGCGCCGCGGTGGACCCGGCCGCAGAGCTGCGCGCCGCCCTGGAGAAGGCCGAGGCCACCGCCACCGAGAACTGGAACCGCTACCTGCGCACCGCTGCCGAGCTTGACAACGCCCGCAAGCGGGCCGCCCGGGACGTGGAAGCGGCCCGCCGTGCCGGCGTGGAGAAGCTCGCGACGGAGCTTCTCGGTATCGTGGACAGCCTCGAGATGGGCCTCGAGTCGGCCGCGACCGCGAGCGCCGAGAGCCTGGTGGCGGGCAAGGAGGCGACGCTGCGCCTGCTCCGTGCCACCTTCGACAAGTTCGGGATCGAGCTGGTGGACCCCCTGGGCGAGCCCTTCGACCCCCAGCTGCACGAAGCCATGAGCATGCAGCCCTCGGCCACGGCCGTGCCCGGGTCCGTACTGCTGGTGCTACAGAAGGGGTACCGGCTCGGGG
>CALGMY010000072.1 GCA_937958785.1 uncultured Gammaproteobacteria bacterium
GAAGACCCGTTGCAACCAGCAGACATTGTGATTGGGATGGGCGGCGGGCAGCATCGCGGTCAACTCACGGCGCCTTGGGTTTTTCACCGCCGGGAATGGCGTCGGCCAGGGCCCGCCACGCATCCTGGCGGCGGGCGCGCAGCCACTCCTCCCGCCGGGCTTCGGTTTCGGTGAAGCGCAGCGGCGCCCCGTCCGGCACGCCGTAGGCGAGGGCTGCGGCGAGCCAGCCCGGAAAGACGTTGCCGAGCACGGGGCCGTCGAGCCAGCGGCCCCCGGTACGGATCTTCTCAACCAGGAAGGCCGGTGCCCCGTGGAAGCCCCGTTCGTCGATCAGGCGGTAGGCGAAGCCCGTTGCCTCGAACCGGTCCTGGTCCATGCTGCCGATGCGGAGCAACCGGCCCCGGGACTCGAGGGCGGCCACGTAGTCCCGGAACGAAGCGAAGGGACCGGTCACCGGACCATCACCGCGGTCAGATCACGCCGTCGTTCCGGAGACCCGCGAGCTGGTCCGGACCGAAACCGAGCAGTTCGCCCAGCACCTCGGCGTTGTGGGCGCCCACTTCCGGGCCTGGCCAGTCCGTGCGTCCGGGCGTTTCGCTCATGAAGGGCAGCATGGCGGGGATCTTCAGTGCCTCGCCGTTCACCTGCACCTCCTCGAACAGACCGCGGGCATTGAAATGCGGGTCGGCAAGCATGTCGACCACGCTGTAGATGGGACCTGAGGGCACCTCGGCCCGCGCCAGGACGTCGAGGACACCGGCGGCGGTCATCGAGCCGGTCCAGGCGCCAATGGCGGCGTCGAGTTCCTTCTCGTGGACGACCCGGCCCGCGTTGTTCGCCATGCGCGGGTCGTCCGCCAGCTCGGGCCGGCCGATCGCCTGCATCAGCCGCTTGTAGATGGAGTCGCCGTTGCCGCCGATGATGACGAACCGGCCATCCTTGCAGCGATAGGTGTTGGTGGGGACGATGCCCGTGAGGGTGGAGCCCGACGGTTCCCGCACGACCCCGGCTCCCGAGTACTCGGGCACGACGCCTTCCATCAGGTTGAACACGGACTCGTAGAGGGCGGCGTCGATCACCTGGCCACGGCCGGCCGGATCCCGGGACCGCTGGATGGCGGCCAGCAGGATGCCGATGACGCAGTGGATGCCGGCCAGCGTATCGCCGATGCTGAGGTTGGGCCGCACCGGCGCCTCGCCGGGAAAGCCGTTCACGTAGCGGAAGCCGCCAAGCCCCTCGCACACGGAGGCAAAGCCGGGTTTCGATGCGTAGGGCCCGGTCTGGCCGTAACCGGAGATGCGGCCGTAGATGAGGCCCGGGTTCTTCTGCCAGAGATCGGCCGGGCCGAGGCCCCACTTCTCCAGGGTGCCGGGACGGAAGTTCTCGACGAGGATGTCGGACTTCAGCGCGAGCGCCCGGGCCAGCTCGCGGCCCCGCGGGTTGCGGAGGTCCAGGGTCACGGACTTCTTGTTGCGCCCCAGGCTGTGCCACCACAGCGACACGCCGTCCTTCATGACCCGCCAGGTGCGAATCGGGTCTCCGGTGCCGGGTGGCTCGATCTTGATCACCTCGGCGCCGAAGTACGCGAGCATGCTCGCGGCGAAAGGCCCTGCAAGGAGCTGGCCCATCTCCAGGACGCGATAGCCGTCGAGGGGTCGTTGCCCGTGGGATGTCTTCATGGGGGTCATGTCTGCTGGTTGGGAGTCGACGGGGCCGGCCGGGGCGGGCGCGCCATTCTGCCAGTTGGCGGCGGACTCAGGGTTCCTCTCCCCGGCGGCGGATGGCATCGACCACCAGCTGGAGGAAATCCTGCTCGTCCCTCAGGTCCCCGATGGCCCGGGCATCGACCGTGTAGCCGAGCCGCTGGGCGAGGGCCGCGTAACGGGGCCGCCGGTGCTGCACGAGCCGGGGGAATATCCAGCGCACGAAGTGGTCGGGATCGATCCCGTCCGTGTCCCGGCTGCCCGTCTCGTCCAGGTAGGCCCGGAGCTCCCGGTCCAGGAAGTCGTCCCGGTAGTACAGGGGCTTGGGATTTGCCGCGGCCCGGCGGATGAGTTCCTGCTCCATGTCGTCGCCGGCCCGCAGGTAGAGCACGAGGGTGTGGTCGGCGAGCACCTTCAGCATGTCGGGGTCGTCGAGCTCGCAGAGGCTGCCGCCGGCATCGTTCAGGAAGTGGTCGTAGCCGTAGATCTCCTTGGCCTTCACGATGAAGTCAGCCACGTCGCGCATGGCCGCAACCTCCGCCTGGCCGTGCAGGCGCTGGCGCCGCTTGAACTCATCGAGCGGCAGGCCGCCCCGCGCCGCCGATCCTACCTTGCCGAGGAACGTGGAGATCGGCGCCAGGTTGTGCACCGTGATGTTGCTGGCGATGTAGATGGAGTCGCTGCGCAGGAGATCCCGCAGGAACCCGATCTGCATGGCCTGCCGCTTGATGTTGTCGAGGATCGGCTCCTCCAGGTACTTGGTCCCGATGCGGTAATCGCCCGAATAGTGGAACCAGGAGGTCTGGGGCAGCTTGTAGGCCAGGGTCGTCTTGCCGACGCCCGACATGCCAAGGAGCGTGATGGCCTTGCGCGGCCAGGCCAGGAACTCTTGGGGACTGAGGAGCATGGGCCGCAGTATAGCCGGACCCGGTCAGAGGCCGGCCAGCCGGCGATGCAGGTCCAGACCCTCGCTGCTGGGGCGGCTCGACTCGTCCTTGGGGTAGCGCAGGGGGCGGCCGGCCAGGATGCGGTAATTGGTCTGCATGAGGTCGTCGGTCAGCACGACGGACATGGTGCCCGTGTCGATGGCGATCTTGCCGAGGTCGAAGAGGGTGTGGATGTCCGACCGGAGCAGCAGGCCGTTGGACGGGTGGTGGGTGAACTTTCCCCGGAACGGCACGATGCAGGCGGCCTCGAGGGCGTCCGGGGCGTTGAAGCTGGTGATGGCGCAGCGGTACTCGTAGGCCTCCAGCAACGCCTGCCGGAACGTGGGGTGGCCCCGGCGCCGGATGATGGTCTCGATGACGGCCTGGCGGCCGTCCTTGCTGTTCTGGGGCTCGAGGAGCTGCATCCGGGCGAGGTCCCGCTCCGAGACCCGGATCATGCCGCTCATGTCCAGGATCGGCCCGCCAACGGCGGTATTCAGCAGTCGCCGGCGGGCGAACCGCTCCACGTTGCCGAAGTCAGCCTCGATGCGATCCATGGCTTCGTCCGGGATCCGGTAGAACCCGGATTCCGGCACGGGCAGGTAATCGGCCAGCTCGCTGCAGGGCAGGCCGACCGACATCGGCTCGGACAGGAAGAACAGGTACTCGCGGATCCCTTCCGCCGCGCCGTCCTCGCCCCAGATGGCGCGGGCGGCCTTGGCATTCTCGTACCGGCCGAGGACCTTGGCGTACTGCCGGTACGAGCCCTTCTGGGCCACCAGCACGAAGTCCCCGACGCTCATCAGGAACCAGTTCTCGATGTTCTCGGGGGTCGGGCGCAGTCCCCAGGCATAGAAGCCGTGCCCGCGGCGCTCGATGTCGATGAGCTCGGGGCACGTCGCGTCACTGAAGTTGCGGATGATGTGCTGGCGCTCGATCGGGGCGCCCACGGAACGGTCCAGTTCCGACCGGTCTTGGGGCGACTCCACCACTGCAACGAAGATCCTGGCCATGCGGGCAGGATTCTAGCCCGATTTCCCGTGGCCCGGCGCCCGGGCCGCTGTAGCCCGCGTGGAGAACGGGTATGATTGGCCGCTGTTTTTTTCCTGATCCGGCTGACCCATCCATGACCACCAAGGCGACCCTGCCGGCCGAGCGGAGCGGCTGGCACGTGCACAAGTTCGGCGGCACCAGCATGGGTGACGCGGACTGCTTCCGGCGTGTGGCCGACATCCTGCTGGGCGAGTCCGTGGCACGCCAGGCGGTGGTGGTGTCTGCCATGTCCAAGACCACCGATGCGCTCCTCGGCCTGGTCACTGCCGCGGAGCAGGGTGCCAGCGATGTTCCCGCCCGCATCGACGCGATTGCCACCCGCTACCGGACCACGGCCACGGCCCTGCTGAAGCAGCCGGGGGCGGCTGACCGGATCCTGAAGTCCTTCACCGCAGACCTCGCCGACGTCCGGGACGTCCTGAAAGCCATCACGCTGGTGCGGCAGGCGGGGCAGCGGAGCCGGGACCTGATCTCCGGTTATGGCGAGCTCTGGTCCTCCCGGCTACTCGCCGCTTTCCTGACCGAACGCGCGGCGGCCCTGCCCGGCGGGCGGCCGATCCACTGGATCGATGCCCGCGACCTCATCGTCATCGAGCGTGGCGAGATGGGGCCGGCCGTGCAGTGGGAAGAATCCCGGGCAAACGCCCGGCGGCTGTTCCCCGCTGAACTTCGGGGTACGGTAGTCATAACGGGCTTCATCGCCAGCGAACGTAACGGCCTGCCGACCACCCTCGGCAGGAACGGCAGTGATTTTTCCGCATCCATCGTGGGCGCGTTGCTAGACGCCGGGAAGATCACCATCTGGACCGACGTGGATGGCGTCATGAGCGCGGACCCCAACCGGGTTCCCGAGGCAGCCATCATCGCCTCCCTGTCCTACAGCGAGGCGATGGAGCTCGCATACTTCGGCGCCAAGGTCATCCATCCCCAGACCATGTCGCCGGCCGTCGAGCGGGCCATCCCGATCTGGATCCGGAACACCTTCAACACGGCAGCCCCGGGTTCGCTCATCGGTCCGACCTCCGATCCGAGGCAGCCGATCAAGGGCGTGACCGCCGTCGACGACGTCGCGCTGCTCAACATCGAGGGCGCCGGCATGATCGGCGTCCCCGGCACGGCCGATCGCCTGTTCGGCGCCCTGCGCGAGGCCGGGATCTCGGTGATCCTGATCTCCCAGGCGAGCTCGGAGCATTCCATCTGCATCGGCATTCCCAGTCGCATGGCCCCCGAGGCCGAGCGTGTGGTGGAGCGGGCCTTCGCCGTGGAGCTGAAGCAGGGCCTGGTGCAGAGCATCTCCGTCAAGAACCCGTGCAGCGTCATCGCCGTCGTCGGCGATGGGATGGCCGGCATGCCCGGCGTCGCGGGCCGCTTCCTCGGGACGTTGGGCAGCGCGGGCATCAACGTGATGGCCATCGCCCAGGGGTCATCGGAACGCAACATCTCCGCGGTGATCAGCCGGCAGGATTCCACCCGGGCCCTGCGGGCCGTGCATTCGGGCTTCTACCTGTCCGCCGAGACCGTCTCCATCGGCATCATCGGCCCGGGCAACGTGGGTCAGGTGCTGCTGCGCCAGATGGCGGCCGAGATTCCCCGGCTCAAGTCCCAGGTGAACCTGGACCTGCGGGTGCGGGCCATCGCCAGTTCTTCCCGCATGCTGCTCAGCGACCGGGCGATCAACCTGGCCACCTGGCGCGAGGACTTCGAGCGCCATGCGGTGCCCCTCGACTGGGCGGTGTTCACCAACCACGTCCACGCGGAACACCTGCCCCATGCCGTGGTCGTGGACTGCACGGCGAGCGAGGACGTGGCCGGCCGCTACATCGAGTGGCTGGGCGGCGGCGTGCACGTGGTCACGCCGAACAAGAAGGCGCCGAGCGGCGCCCTGGCCGCCTATGACCAGCTGCAGGAAGTCCGCCGGCGGCACAACACCCGGTTCCTGTACGAGACGACCGTTGGTGCGGCGCTTCCCATCATCGGCACGCTGCGGGATCTGCGGGAGACGGGCGACGAGATCCGCAGCATCGAGGGCATCTTCTCGGGCACGCTGGCCTACCTCTTCAATGTGTTCGACGGCACGAAGCCCTTCTCGACGATCGTCCGCGAGGCCCGGGATGCCGGTTACACCGAGCCCGACCCCCGCGACGACCTCTCGGGCCTCGACGTGGCCCGCAAGCTCATCATCCTCAGCCGGGAGATGGGCATGCGCCTCGAGATGAAGGACCTCGAGGTCGAAAGCCTGATCCCGCCGGGCCTGGAGGGCGGAACACCCGAGGACTTCCTGAACGCGCTGCCGGCCCACGATGCCGCCATGGCGGCGCGCTGGTCGTCGGCACGGGCGGCGGGCCAGGTGCTGCGCTACGTGGGCCGGCTCGACCGGCAGGCTGGCACCGCCACCGTGCGGCTCGAGGCGCTGCCGGCGACCCACGCCTTTGCGCACATCAACCTGACGGACAACATCGTGCGCTATGCCTCGGCCCGGTACAGCGAGAACCCGCTCGTGGTGCAGGGTCCCGGCGCCGGGCCCGCCGTGACCGCGGCGGGCGTGTTCGCCGACGTCCTGCGCCTCGCCACCTACCTCGGGGCGGCGCTCTGAGGCCGGGAATGCGCTACCTCAGTACGCGCGGGGGTCCCCCGGTCGGCATCGAGCAGGCCATCATGGGCGGCACCGCGCCCGACGGTGGCCTCTACGTGCCCGACGGGCTGCCCGCCTTCTCGCCCACGGAATTCGACCGGGACGAAGACTTTCCCGGCACGGCGAGCCGCTTCCTCGATCCGTTCTTCGCCGGCTCGTCCCTCGCCGCGGACCTGCCGGCCCTCTGCGCGGCCGCCCTCAACTTCCCGGTACCGCTGCGCCCGCTGGAGGAGGGGCCTGCCGCACTGTCCGTCCTCGAGCTGTTCCACGGTCCAACGGCGGCGTTCAAGGACGTGGGGGCCCGGTTCCTCGCCCACTGCATGGAGGCCATCATCCGTGGCGGCGTCCACGCCCGCGCACCGGTGACCGTGCTCGTCGCCACCTCGGGGGATACGGGCGGCGCCGTGGCCTCGGCCTACCATCGCCGGCCCGGCACCCGGGTGGTGGTGCTCTTTCCCGAAGGACGGGTCTCCCCCCGCCAGCAGCACCAGCTCACCTGCTGGGGTGACAACGTGGTGTCCCTGGCAGTCCGCGGCGAGTTCGACGACTGCCAGCGGCTGGTCAAGGCGGCCTTCGCCGATGTGAAGCTGCGCGAGAAGCACCGGCTCTGCTCGGCGAACAGCATCAACGTCGGGCGCCTGCTCCCCCAGGCCGCGTACTATGCCCGTTCGAGCCTCTCGCACTGGTGGCGCACCGGCCGCCCGCTGAGCTTCATCGTGCCGACGGGCAACCTCGGCAATGCCTTCGCCTGCGTCTGGGCCCGCCGTGTCGGGTTGCCCATCGGCCGGATCATCCTCGCCACGAACGCGAACACCACGATCCCCGACTTTCTCGCCACCGGCCAGTGGCTGCCCCGGCCGAGCATCCCGACGCTGGCCTCGGCCATGGATGTCGGTGATCCCAGCAACATGGAACGGCTGCGGGCCCTGTGCCCCGACATCGGGGCGCTGCGCCAGGAAGTCACGGCAGTGCCTGTCGACGACGCGGAGATCCGCGCAACCATCGTCGCCGAGCACGCCCGGAGCGGCCTGGCCTGGTGCCCGCATACGGCCACCGCACTCCGTGTCTACCGGGAACTGCCGGAGGCCGAGCGGACCCAGCGGGACTGGGCCGTCGTGGCGACGGCCCATGCCGCCAAGTTCGACACCATCGTGGAGCCCCTGCTGGGCATCCACATCACCCCGCCGGCAGAGCTAACTGCACTGCTGGCGCGTCCCAGCCATTTCGAGACCATCCCGCCGGAGCTGGACGCGCTGGCGGCGAGGTTGTGACGCCGTGGCAGGGTCGGTGAACTGGACGGCCGGCGGGCCGGAGTGGTTCCTGCCGGCGGCCATCGGTCTCGTGGTACTCATCGCGGGCGGCGTCGCCTGGTGGCGGCTGCTACAACGCCGCCGCCGGGACATCGACCGGCGCCTTCGGGAAGCCTGCCGCGGGGTACTCGCGAACTTCGTGATCCCGGACGGCAACGGCGAGGAGATCCAGGTGCAGTACGCGCTCCTGACGGGCCGCGGCATCCTCGTCGTGGACATCAAGGACGTGGAGGGCCACGTCTTCGGCAGCGAGGCGATGCAGGACTGGACCGTCATCGCCGACGACCGGCGTTTCACCTTTGCCAATCCGCAGCCCGGACTCTGGGACCGGATCGCCGCGGTCAAGCGCCTCGCGCCGGAGATTCCCGTGACCGGCTACGTGGCGTTCACCGGTCGCGCCCGGTTCACCAAGGGCCAGCCGCGCAGCGTGGCGCTGCTCGAGCCGCTGCTGCAGGAGCTGGAGAAGGAGGCCGGCACGGGCCGCCAGCCCGGTGACGGCTACCTCGCGGCCTGGGACCGGCTGCGGCAGGCTGCGCTCACGGCCCGGCTCGATCATCCGCCGGGGTCGGCGGCGCGCTGAGGCCGAACAGCCGCACGGCATTGCGGGTGGAGGCCGCGGCCACCGCCGCGGGATCCTGGTCCATGAACCCGGCCAGCACCCGCACGACCTCGGGCAGGGTGGCAGGCTCGTTGCGCCGGCTGCGCGGCGCGGGGTCGAGCGTCCGGGGCAGCAGGTAGGGGCAGTCCGTCTCCACCAGTACCCGCTCCAGGGGCAGCGAGCGCACGGCCTCCCGCAGCGCCAGGGCGCGCCGCTCGTCGCAGATCCAGCCCGTGATCCCGATGTACAGGCC
>CALGMY010000073.1 GCA_937958785.1 uncultured Gammaproteobacteria bacterium
AGCCGCTCCTACCAGTCAGCGGGCGGCGACCTTCCCGGGCACCTTGATCGTCATGCTCACCCAGCCGTCCGCCTGCCAGGGTGAGAACTCGATGTCCATGTCCATGAGCTCGGCCTGCTTGCGCATCAGGGGGATGGTGTAGACCTCGTGGATCTCCTGCTCGGTCAGGTTGTGCTGGCCGAGCTGGCGGGTCACGTTGAGCACGTTGCCGTAGGGGGTCTTCCAGCGCATGGTCGTGCCCGTGCGCTCGTACTCCTGCACCAGCTGGTAGAAGCACGCGGTGCGTTCGGTCAGGGCGATGGTGGCCAGCTCCGGGCTGCCGCCGTCCCGGATCATCTTGCCGACCCGCAGGATCATGAAGCTCTGCGTCTTGACCTCATGGTCCACCAGCTCCTCGAGCAGGCCATTGTCCTTGGCGAACTGCAGGTTGGTGAGATGGGCCTTGATCAGCGCGTCGTTCATCTCATGCTGGTAGGGGGTGTCGTTGCTGATGGTCTTGATGGCCTTGCCCACGGCGTTGCCCAGCATGCGTTGCTGGGCGGGCGTGAAATTCAGGGTCTCGCCCGCGGCCGGCTTCGCGTCGCGGATGGCCTTGACCACGGCGTCGGTCAGGACCTGCTCCCGGCCCTCGAAGCCCGTGTGCTCGTAGAAGGCCTCGGGCGTGGGCGGAACCTTGGGCTTGCCACCGGCCCCGGCGTGGGCCCCGGCGAGGGCCGGCGCGGTGCCGGCCACCAGCAGGCCGGCGCTGCAAAGCAGGGTGGTGGTGAGGCGGAGGGCGGTCTGGCGCATTTGGGGTATCTCCAAGGTTGGCTGTGCAGGATCCTAGCGCCGGTCGGGAGGGGGCTGCGCAGGAATCTGGCCGGGGGACCAAGGCGCGGGCGACAATGGGACCATGTCCCGCATACCCACCCTTCGGACCCGCGACCTCGCCAAGGTGTACCACTCGGGTGAGGTCGAGGTCCACGCCCTCCGGGGTGTCACGCTCGACCTCTACCCCGCTGACCTCGTGGTGCTGCTCGGCCCCTCCGGCAGCGGCAAGTCGACGCTGCTCAACATCCTGGGGGGCCTCGACTCGGCCAGCGCCGGCGAGGCCTGGTACCAGGACCTCCAGCTCACCGGCCTCGATGACCAGGGCCTCACCCGGTATCGCCGCAACCACGTGGGCTTCGTCTTCCAGTTCTACAACCTGATACCGAGCCTCACCGCCCTGGAGAACGTGGCCCTGGTGACGGAGATCGCCGAAAGGCCGATGGCGCCGGAGGAGGCCCTGCGAATCGTGGGCCTCGGCGAGCGGTTGCACCACTTTCCCGCCCAGCTCTCCGGCGGCGAGCAGCAGCGGGTGGCCATTGCCCGGGCCATCGCCAAGCGGCCCGGCATCCTGCTCTGCGACGAGCCCACCGGCGCGCTGGACAGCCGCACGGGCATCCTCGTGCTCGAGGCCATCGAGCGGATCCACGAGGAGCTGGGCACCACCACGGTGCTCATCACCCACAACGCGGTGATCGCGGACATGACCGACCGGGTGCTCGTGATGGGCGACGGACACATCATCGAGGAACGGCACAACACCAGCCGCAGGCGGGCCGCCGGGCTCTCCTGGTAGCCGACGCGTGACGCCCCTCAACAGGAAGCTGTACCGGGATCTCTGGCGCCTGCGGGGGCAGGTGCTCGCGATCGCGCTCGTCATGGCCTCGGGCATCGCCGTGCTTGCCATGTCCCTGACCTCGATGGAGGCCCTGACCGAGACGGCCACGGCCTACTACGAGCGCTACCGGTTCGGCGACGTGTTCGCGTCCGTGGAGCGTGCGCCCGAGTACCTGGCCGACCGGGTTCGCCAGCTGCCGGGCGTGCAGACCGTGGATACCCGGGTCGCCAAGAGCGCCGTGCTCGACATGCCGGGTTTCGACGAGCCCGTCATCGGGCAGCTGGTGTCGGTCCCCGAGCGCCACCCGCCGGGGCTGAACCAGCTCGCCCTGCGCAGTGGCCGGACCCCCCGCCTCGGTCATCCGGACGAGGCAGTGCTGGCGGAGCCCTTCGCCGAAGCCCACGGGCTGACCCTGGGCAGCCGGTTCCGGGCGGTGCTGAACGGCAACTGGCGCGAGCTGACCGTCGTGGGCATCGCCCTCTCGCCGGAGTTCGTCTACACCATCGGCCCTGGCGCGCTCATGCCCGACGACAAGCGCTTCGGCATCGTCTGGCTCGGCCAGGAGGCGATGCAGGCCGCGTTCGACCTGGACGGCGCCTTCAACACCCTGTCGCTCACCCTGCTCCGGGGCGTCGAGCCGGACGCCGTCATCCGGCGCCTGGACCAGATGCTGGCCCGCCATGGCGGCATCGGGGCCTACGCGCGGAAGGACCAGATGTCCAACTGGTTCCTGATGAACGAGATCCGCCAGCTGGAGAGCCTGGCGGCGATCCTGCCCACCATCTTCCTCGCCGTGGCGGCCTTCCTCACCAACATGGTGCTGGCGCGCCTGATCGCCATGGAGCGCAGCGAGATCGGGCTGCTCAAGGCCTTTGGGTACGCCAACCCCGCCATTGCCTGGCACTACGTGAAGTTCGTGGTCGGCGTCGCCCTGGTGGGCATCCTGCTGGGCTGGGTGGGCGGTTACTACTTCGGGCTACTGAACACGCGCCTGTACGCGGACTTCTACCGCTTTCCCTTCCTGCTCTTCGATCCGGGGCCCCGCTCGTTCCTCATTGCGGCCGTCGTCAGCCTGGTGGCGGCGCTCGCCGGGACCCTGGGTGCCGTTCGCGCCGGGGTCCGGATCGCCCCCGCCGAGGCCATGCGGCCTCCCTCTCCGCCGCTGTTCCGGCGCACGCGCTTCGCCCGGGGATGGCTGTTCCGCGCGCTCGACCAGCCGACCCGCATCCTGCTCCGCCAGATCGGGCGGTACCCCGTGCGCTCGGGCCTCACCTCCCTCGGCACCGCCATGGCCGTCGCCGTGCTGGTGAGTTCGCTCCAGTGGATCGACTCGATAGATCACCTGGTCGATGTGTACTTCCGCCAGGCCCAGGGCCAGGACATCACGGTCGGCTTCGCCAACACCCGGTCCAGCGACGTGGCGCGGGAGCTGTCACGGATGCAAGGCGTGCGCACGGTCGAACCCATGCGGGTCGTGCCGGCCAAGATGCGCTACGGTCACCGGGAGGAGAGGGAGTCGCTGCAGGGCCTGCCGGCCGTGCAGGAACTGAGCCACGTCTACGATGCCTCTGGCCGGCGGGTGGACCTGCCACCGGACGGCCTCGTGATCTCGACCCAGCTGGCCGAGATGCTGGAGGTGCGCCCGGGGCAGAGCATCACGGTGGAGGTGCTGGAGGGCCGGCGCCCCACCTTCGAGGTGCCGGTCGTCGCGACCTTCGAGACCTACATCGGCAGCCCTGCCTACATGGACATCCGGGCCCTCAACCGCCTCATGCACGAGCGGGAGGCCGTGAACAGTGTCCACCTCCGCCTCGACCAGGACGTCCAGGCGCGCTTCTACCGGGACCTGAAGCAGGTTCCCCAGGTCAGTGCCGTTACCCTGAAACAGGCGGCCGTGGACACCTTCTATGCCACGCTCGCACAGACCCTCTACATCTTCGTCGGCTTCTTCGTCGTCTTTGCCTGCACCCTGGCTTTCGGCGTGACCTACAACGCCGCGCGCATCGCGCTGTCGGAGCGAGGACGCGAGCTGGCGACGCTCCGGGTGCTGGGCTTTACCCGCCGGGAGATCTCCTACATCCTGCTCGGGGAGATCGGCGTCCTGACCTTCGTGGCACTTCCGGTGGGCTGCGTGCTGGGCTACGGCCTCGGCGCGCTGATGCTGACGGCCTTCAAGACCGAGCTGTACCGCATTCCCATGGCGATCCAGCTCGGGACGCTGGGCCTCGCCGTGCTGATCATCATGGCGGCGACCCTGTTTTCCGCCTTCCTGGTCCGCCGTAGGCTGGACAGCCTGGACCTCATCGCCGTGTTGAAGACCCGCGAATAACCTGCAAGAAATACCCCATGGCCGTATCCGCCCAAACCCGCCGACTGCTGTTCTGGATGCCCATCCTGGTGCTGGGGGGGCTGGCCCTCGCCTGGCTGTTCCGGCCCCAGCCGGTGCCGGTGGACCTCGCGACGATCACGAGCGGCCCGATCCAGGTGACCGTGAGCGACGAAGGCGAGACCCGGGTGAAGGACGTGTTCGTGGTCTCCGCCCCGCTGACCGGCCTCATGCGCCGGATCGAACTGAAGGCGGGCGACGCGGTGGTCGCCCAGAAGACGGTGGTGGCGCGCATCGCGCCGAGCGACCCGAACTTCCTCGACGTCCGCTCCGAGCGGGAGGCCCGGGCCGCGCTGCGCCGCGCGGAGGCCGAGCGCGAGTTCGCGCTGGCCGAGCTGAAGCGCTACCGCCAGCTCGCCGAACAGGGGGTGGTGTCCGCCAACGACCGGGACGCCGCCGAGCGCCGGGCGGAGACCGCGGCGGCCGCCCTCGAGGAGGCCCGGGCGCGACTCACGGCGCCCAGCGTGGCCCGGCGGCGCGCCGGACCCGACTGCGACTGCGTGGATGTCTATTCGCCGGTGAGCGGCAGCGTGCTCCGGGTCCTGCAGGAGAGCGAGGCCGTGGTGGCCTCCGGTGCGCCGCTCATCGAGATCGGCAACCCGGGGGACCTCGAGGTCGTGGTCGACCTGCTGTCCACCGACGCGGTGCGGGTAGAGCCGGGCCAGCGCGTGCTGATCGAGGCCTGGGGCGGCGGCGAGCCACTCAATGGCAAGGTGCGGCGCGTGGAACCCTTCGGGTTCACCAAGGTGTCCGCCCTCGGCATCGAGGAGCAGCGGGTGAACGTCATCATCGACTTCACCGATTCCGCGGACCGCTGGGCCCGGCTCGGCCACGGTTACCGGGTGGAGCCGAACATCGTGCTCGCCGAGGCCGCCGACGTGCTGAAGGTGCCCCAGGCTGCGCTCTTCCGGGAGCAGGGGCAGTGGGCGGTCTTCGTGAACGTGAACGGTCGGGCCGAGCTGCGCGTCGTGGAGACCGGCCTCGAGAACGGCCTCGAGGCCGAGGTCCGCCAGGGCCTCGCCGCGGGTGACCAGGTGGTGCTGCAGCCGGGTGGGCGCGTCGTGGCGGGAGTTGCCCTCAAGGCCCGCTGACGTCCGTTACTGCCACAGCGAGTGGACCGTGAGCTTGCCCGTGGCGTTCTCCAGGATCACGAGCAGGGGCTCCGGAACCGCGTCGGGCACGGCGGGTCGCGGGCCGACGAAGGCGGTGAGGCCACTGCCGGGCAGGATCTGCTGCAGCTGGAAGCGGTCGATGCCGGTGTCCATGCTCCAGAGCACCTGCCCCGCCGTATCGACGCGGGCCACCCGCAGGGTGCCGCGCCGGTCCGCCGGCTCCTCGTAGAGCATCAGGGCGCCCTCGGGATCCGCGAGACGCACGGGCTCCGCGTCTGGCCCGGGGCGGAGAAAGGCCGCGTTCGGGTATACGCTGTCCCCGACTGGCGCCACGGTCCGGATCCGCAGCAGCCCGTCGTCCCTGGGCGGTTCCAGTTCGCCCCGGTACAGCCGGCGCAGCTCCCACTTCTCGCTGGCGCCTTCCACGGCGCGGATGAAGCCGCCGGGCTCGAACTCGCCCGTGAGGTCGGCGTCGGCATGCAGCCCGAGCCACCGCCCGGGCGGGGAGTAGACCCCGGCGGCCAGGTACGCCGTCACCCGGGGCTCCAGTGGCGGGCGCCCCCTGGCCGTGGCGGTGGCGGGCGCCGCCACCCGCGTGACCGGGTCCAGCGTCCAGGCGGCGCTGCGGTCCGGGGTGCGGATCCGGAGCCGGCCCTCCACGAGGTCCATGCCGCGGGTGTCATCCAGGAGGCCAGGGGGCAGCGACGGGTTCGCGGCCCGCACGTCCGCGGCGGTGACGAGTGCGCGGCTCGCGAGGTCCACGCCCCGGAGGCCGTTCACGGCCACCCACAGCGTCCGGCCGTCGCTGCCGATGACGTGGGCCAGGCGGTACCCCCCATGTTCCAGGTCCCCGAGGATCGGCACGAGGAACGGCTCCGCGCCGTCCAGGGGCACGATGAACGCGCTGACCGTGTCCCGTTCGTCCTCCGGGTTGCCCTTGAGGGACGGCGTGTAGGGCTGGAGCGTCGAGATGAGCGTCGCCACGTGTTCGCCGGTGAGCACGCTCGGCGCGATCGGGGCGCCCTTGCCCGGCCTGGTCACCAGCACCTCCGACTTGAACCAGGCGAGGACGCCGGCCACCAGGGTGGCCACCAGGGCCCACCGGGCGAAGCGGCTGCGGACGACGCGGTAGCGGGTGACGAAGTCCGCGGCTTCCTGGCGCGGCGTCGGCGCCATCGGTGTGCCGGGGGAACGAATGGCGCCGCCCGGCTCCCGGAGCAGGATGTCGCCGGATTCCCGGTCGATGTCCGGGCGGGACGTGGGCGATCGTTGCCGGATGGCTTCGGCCGCGATGAAATCGAGCACCGCGTCCTGGTCGTCGGCGAGGGCCCGGGGCCAGGCGGCCGGGGCGCCCATGGCGATGATCACCACCACGTCCCCGCCACCGAACTCCCAGTAGCCCCGGAGCGAGCCCCGCGGGTCCTTGTACTGGACCTCGCCTGAGCGGCCACTCTCGAGGATGGTGACGGTGCGGATCACGGGAGTCGCCCTCAAGCGCCGTGGGAGCCACTGTACAGAACGACCATGCGCCGGTCGACGCGACCCCACCCCCGGGCCAGCCGGCGGGTGGGGTCGGATGCGGACGGACGGCTGTCAGTAGCGCAGCTGGCAGACGAGCCGGCGGAACATGCCCCGGCCCTTCTGCCCGGTGGCAGCCCCCAGCTGGAAACTGAGCGCGGACACCTGCCCCGGACCCAGCGCCGCCTGGCACTGCTTCAGGGCTTCGGCCGCGATCTTCTCCGTCGAGGTGTGCACGAAAGTATCCCCGGCCGGGACCGTGGCGGGATCGCTTTCCAGGACGACGATGGTCATCGAGCTGCGCATTCCCGCCCTCCGGAAGACCGGCCTGGCAACGAGTCTGCCAGCCCCGGGGATCGGGCACCACCAGTGGCATTCAGGGGCGGGGCCTTCACCCCCGGTCTTCTCGGCAGCTTCTCCTGCGCGGCTACGGACGGCTGGGCGCCCACCGGCGCGACCGCGCGATGATGGCGGCAAGGCCGGTGGCCAGCAGCCACGCCGTCGCGGGGAGGGGCACCGCGGCTGCGGACTCGATGCCGATGAACTCGAGTTTCACGCCGGAAGCCGGATCGAGTGGGTCCCGCACGAAGGCGAAGGCCTTGCGACCGAGCCCGGCGTCGCTGCTACTGTCGAATGCCCATGCCTCCAGCGTGAGGCGCACGAGGAATTCCTCATCGATGTCGATGCCATCCAGAGACACCGAGGCCAGCCCGACGTTCTGCGTGCCAGGTAACGGATTCTCCGATTGCGGCGTGGTGATCGACGCCCCGTAGGGGCCATCCACCACGTCGAGCACGAAGGTCCCCGGCACCTCACCGAACGCCTCGAAGCCACCCAGGCCATCGGTCTGGACCCGTGCGCCGAAGGTCTCCTCACGGAGCAGGATGTCACCCGCGTCGAAGTCCGACTTGTAGAGCTTGACGCTCGACGTCCAGCCGGCATCGAGGCAGAAGAACTCCCCGGGCCGGCAGATCGGCCCGAACTCCGGGTCATAGCCGACTGTGACGGTGAAGCCCGAGAAGACGTAACGGAAGGACGCCACTTCCTCGGTTCTGCGGAGCTTGAGGAGGATTTCCGTCTGCGCGATGCCGCCGCGACCGAGGACTGGCTCGATGAGCCGGCGATTCTGGTTGGGGGCCTCCACGAGGTTGCCGAAGGTAATGCCATCGTCGGTAAAGAACGCCCGTCCGTAGCCGCCCGACCCAAAATCGGCGGTGGCCGTGGCCACGCCGTCTTCGACGTCCTGAAGTTGCCGGATATCAACGATCTCCCGGAACATGCTGTTCTTGCTCTGGGCATTCGGCAGCAGTTCCCACACGGTCGCCGTGGCCGAGATGACCTCGGCCGACGCGGCGGGCGAAAGTACCAGGGCCAGAAACGCGGCCACCAGGCCGCCAACGGAACGCTGCTGAAGGGTCATATTTGAAGCCACCATCCTGTCGCGCGCTGGAACACGGCTTGTGCCTTCAGCTTAGGCGGCGGGCGTGCGGTTCGCCTGCCCGGACGGCCGGATTTCCTGCTTGCGCGGCCGGAGTCGCCCGGCGAGTATTCCGGCTGGTAAAACAAAGGAATGGCCGGGCGCGCCGTGAAGCCGGGCGTCGGGCAGCCCCTGTGCCCAGAGTGACCACCACCGACGATCATGACGACGCCCTGACGTACCTGCGGCGCGGCCTGAGGCTGCACGCGCGGCTGGACTACGTCGGTGGCGTGTGCGGCCCCTGGGCAATCGATCACAATTCCCCCAGCGCGGTCTGGTTTCACCTGGTCACGCACGGGGCCGGCTACGTGCATTCGCCGACCTGGCCACAGCCGCTGCGGCTGGCGGAGGGCGACCTGGTCCTCTTCCTTCCCCACGCGCCCAGGCATTACCTGGCGCACAGCGCGGCGGAGCCGCAGTTCGGTGCCCCCGGGGCAGCCAAGGTGCCGCTCAAGGACAGCCCCACGGGCCTGGTCTGCGGCCTCATCGAGCTGGTAACGCCCATTTCACCCCTGTGGCTCGCGCTGCCTGGCGAGATCGTCATCCGCCGCCAGGAGAGTGGCGGTGCATTGGCGCAGCTCATGGAGTTGATCGTCACCGAGGCGCGCGCGCCGGGTTTTGCCAGCGAGTCGCTCATCGAGCGCGTATTCGACGCCTGCTTCGTGCTGGTCCTGCGTCACTGCATCGAGTCCGGTCTGGTCCGGGCGGGCGCCCTCGCGGCCTTCCAGGACCGGCGTGTTGCCCGCGCGCTGGGCCTGATGCACGCCGAGCCGGCACGGGCATGGACCGTCAACGAACTCGCGGCCAAGGTTGCAGTCTCCCGCACCGTCCTCAACGAGCGGTTCGCCGCCGTGGTGGGCAGTTCCCCCATGAAGTACCTCACGGCCCTGCGGATGCACCTGGCCGCCGGCTGGCTCCTGGAAGCCGGCGCCAGCGTGGCGGCGGTCGCCGAGCGCTGCGGCTATGACTCCGCGTCGGCATTCAGCCGCAGTTTCAGCCATCACCACGGGGTCACGCCCGGGGCCTGGCGGCGGCGCCGGGGCGTCGCGACCTGAATCGCTGGCCGCTTGCGGATGCCGGTGCCGCCGGGCCTCGGCGGGAATCGCGGCTGAAGCCGCTCCTACGGGGTCAGGACACCGGCTCCAGCGCCGCGGCCAGCGCGTCGTCCACCGTCTCCAGCCAGACGAAGGCCAGCTCCTTCCGCGCGCTCTCCGGGATCTCCTCGAGATCCTTCCGGTTGCGCCCCGGGAGCAGGACCGTGTGGATGCCAGCGCGGAGTGCCGCGAGGGCCTTTTCCTTGATGCCGCCCACGGGCAGCACGAGGCCCCGCAGGCTGATTTCGCCGGTCATGGCCACGTCGCTCCTCACCTTTCGGTTCGAGAGCAGGGAGCTGATGGCCATGAAGAGGGCGACGCCCGCGCTCGGGCCGTCCTTCGGGATGGCGCCTGCGGGCAGGTGCACGTGCAGGTCCCGGGTCGAGAAGTCGAAGTCCTTGAGGCCGAGCGCTTCCGCCCGGGTCTTCACCAGGCTGAAGGCCGCCTGGGCGCTCTCCTTCATCACGTCGCCGAGCTGGCCCGTCAGGATCAGCTGGCCCTTGCCGGGCATGGCGGTCGCCTCGATGAAGAGGATGTCGCCGCCCACGGGCGTCCAGGCGAGGCCCGTGGCCACGCCGGCGGTGCTCGTGCGCAGCGCCACCTCCGACTCGTAGCGCCGCGCGCCCAGGATGTCCTGCACGGCCTGGCCGTCGATGTCGACGTGCTCCACCGTGCCTTCCGAGATCCGCACGGCCGCGTTGCGCAGCACCGAGCCGATCTGGCGCTCCAGGTTGCGGACGCCCGCTTCCCGGGTGTAGTTGGCGACGATCTCCTCGAGGGCGCTGTCGCTGACGGTCACCTGGCCGTCCTTCAGCCCGTTCGCCTTCAGCTGGCGGGCAATGAGGTAGCGGCGGCCGATCTGGAGCTTCTCCTCCTGGGTGTAGCCCGGCAGCTCGATGATCTCCATGCGGTCCCGGAGGGGGCCGGGGATCGTGTCCAGCCGGTTGGCCGTCGCCACGAAGAACACCTTGGACAGGTCGAAAGGCACGCCCAGGTAGTTGTCCCGGAAGGTGCCGTTCTGCTCGGGATCGAGTACCTCGAGCAGCGCCGAGGACGGGTCGCCGTGGAAGCCGCCGCCGCCGAGCTTGTCCATCTCGTCGAGCATGAACACCGGGTTGCGGGTGCCCGCCTTGCGCAGCTGCTGCACGACCGTGCCCGGCAGCGAGCCGATGTAGGTGCGCCGGTGGCCGCGGATCTCGGCCTCGTCGTGCACACCGCCGAGCGATCCGCGAACGAACTTGAGGCCGAGCGCCTTCGCGATGCTCTGCCCGAGCGAGGTCTTGCCCACGCCGGGCGGGCCCACGAAGCACAGGATCGGCGAGCGGCCTTCCGGGTTCAGCTTGCGCACGGCCAGGTACTCGAGGATCCGCTGCTTCACCTTGGTGAGGCCGAAGTGGTCCGCCTCCAGCACCTCGCGGGCCCGGGCGATGTCGATGTTCTCCTCATCGAGCTTCGCCCAGGGGAGGGCAGCCAGCCAGTCCAGGTAAGTGCGCACCATGGAGTGCTCGCCGGAGGCCTCCGGCATCTGCTCGAGGCGCTTCAGCTCCTTGCGGGCCTCCTTCAGGGCCTCCTCCGGCATGCCGGCTTTCTCGATCGCCGCGCGCAGCTCGTCGAGCTCCGCGCCGTCCTCCGCCTCGCCCAGCTCCTTCTGGATCGTCTTCATCTGCTCGCGCAGGTAGAACTCCCGCTGCCGGTCCTCGAGCTTCTCCTTGGTCTGCTCGTCTACCTGCCGCGAGAGCTTCATCACCTCGACCTGGTGGGTGAGGAGGTCCAGCACACGGTCGAGACGACGCTGGACGTCGAAGGTCTCCAGCACCTCCTGCTTCTGCTTCGGCTTGATGTCCAGGAAGCCGGCGACCAGATCGGCCAGCTGGCCCGGGTTCTCGATCTGCTGGATGACGCCCGCGAGTTCGGGCATGCCCTGGGGGAGCAGGGCGATGGCCTCGATCGCGCGCTCCTTGAGGATGCGGGCCCGGGCCTCGAGCGCCGCGGTGTCGGGTGCCGGCTCGTAAACGAGGTCGAAGCGGGCCGCCATGAAGGGCAGGCCGGGGAGGTGATCAAGGACCCGGAAGCGCTGTTCGCCCTGGCAGACCACGTGCTGGGTGCCGTCCCGGGCCGTGAAGTAGCGGACGACGCGGGCGATGGTGCCCACCGGGTGCAGGTCCCGGTCGGCGGGCTCGTCCACGGACGGATCCCGCTGCATCACGAGGCCGATGCGCCGACCGCTGCGGGCGGCTTCCTCGGCGGCGGCCAGCGAGATGCGCCGGCCGATGGTCAGCGGGATCACCGCACCGGGGAACACCACCGTGTTGCGGACCGGCAGGATGATCAGCACGTCCTCGGGGACCTGCGGTGCGGCCGGCGTCGCCGGCAGGTTTTCCTGTTCGCTCATGTCGTATCCGTTCGCCCCTGGGGTGGACCAGATACGGTAATGAGGCCGGCGATCCGGAATTCAATCCGGCCGGATCGCCGGGATCCGGACCGCCGGGATCAGGCGCTGAGGCGGCGCAGCGTGCCGGTAATGGCGTTGCGCTCCATCTCCAGTTCCTCGACCCGGGCCTTCAGGCTCTGGACCTGGGCATGGGCGGCCGCCAGCTCGGTCTGCAGGCGGCCCTTCAGGCGGATCTCCGCCTTGAGGGTATTCTTGGCCTGGGCGTACTGGCGCAGGTACGCCGCCACCTGGTCCTCCAGCTGGCCGACGTGGGCCTGGACCCGGGCCAGTTCCTCGCTGGCGGCGGCCAGGCGCAGGCGGGCCGCCCGGCTCTCCCGCTCGGCCTCGTCGGCCTGGTCCCGCAGCTGGACGAGCGCCAGCTGCTGCCGGCCCTCCTGCTCCGGGTCCGGCAGGGGCCGGTTGCGGGTGCTCAGCCAGGCCACCAGGGCGCCGCCGAGCAGGCCCGCGGCGCTGGCCGCGGCCATGACGATCATGAGTTCGTTTGACATAAGCCCAAGCCGTGGGAGGCTGACATAACGTAGGCCTGCCACCCGGGCCCGTCTGTGGGCTTGCTCGCAGATTCAGGAACTGCCCGCGGGCCGCAGCAGCCCGGTGATCTCCTCGATGATCGGCCGGGTGTCGCCCACGAACCACCAGTGGGCGTCTCCCTCCATGAGCCGGAAGCGGGCGCCGGGGATCCGCCGGGCCAGGTCCTCGCCGGCGCCGGCCCTGACCAGCCGGTCGTCCCGCCGGTGCAGGACCACCGTGGGCACCCGGATCCGGGGCAGCACTTCCCGGACGTCGATCTCGCTCATGGCCTTGAGGATGGCCCGCATTCCCGTCGGCGTCGCGGCGGCGCGCAGGTAGCGGGCCCAGGCCTCGCGCACCTCCGGGTCCTGGGCCTCGCTGGGCGCGAACAGCTCGATGGAGGCGGGCCCGCCCCACTCGCTGACGATGGAGTCCACCCAGCGCTCGTAGACCTCCCGGGGCGGCAGCCAGGGGTAGTCGTCGCTGCGGATGCCCTTGGCAAAGGTGCCGTAGAGCACGAGGCCCAGGGTCCGTTCCGGGTGGGTGGCCGCGAACAGCGCGCAGGCAGGGCCGCTCTCCGACACGCCCCAGAGCAGCGCGCGCTCCGAGCCGGCGGCGTCCAGCACCGCGAGCATGTCGGCCACCGTCTGTTCCAGGGCGGGTGGCTCGCTCACGCGGTCCGAGAGCCCGACGCCCCGCTTGTCGAAGGAGATCAGGCGGGCGTGCCGGGCCAGCTCCGTGTCCAGGCGCACGACGGGCCGAACCCGGTAGCGCATGTCCAGGTGGGAGACGAAGCCGGGCGCCGAGAGGATGTCCGGCGGGCCTTCGCCCAGGGTGCGCCAGGCGATATGCGCCCCGTCACTCACCGCAAAGCGCACCGGCGACAGTCCCTCGGGCTCGATGCGCAGCGGGTCGAAGGGCCGGGGCGCGTCGGGCGACAGCGTCGCAACGAAGCGATAGCCGTGCTTCGGCACCGTGCGGATCACGCCCTGGCGTCGCGCATCGTCGCCCACGGCGCGCCGCGCCTTCATCACGCTCCTGTCGAGCGAGGCCTCGGTCACCACCACCCCGGGCCAGAGCGCGTCCTGGACCTCGTCCTTGGTGACCACCCGGTCCTGGTGAGCGAGCAGCAGCGCCAGCAGGTCGAAGACCTTGGGCTCGAGCCGCACGCGTCGTCCGCCCCGGTGCAACTCGCGGGCCGCCAGGTCGATCTCGCAATCCAGGAAGCGGTGCTTCACTCGGCTCTCCGCCCGGCGGCTGGTCAGGAAACCGTCAGGCAAATGTCAGGCGGCGGTCAGGATTCCCTGCGGCGCCGGGGCCACAGTGTTCCCCGACACGGCATCACCCACAACCCCACCGGAGTACCAGGCATGAAGATCCCCGCAACCGCAATGCTGCTGGCCGCCGCCCTCGTTGCCCCCGGAGCCGGCGCCGAACCGCTGCCCCGGGCGGCCCACGAGCAGGCCGCCCGCTGCGTGGCCACCGTACGGGCGGCGGGACTCGCCACCGGGACCTACCGCATCCGGCACACGGTCACCGACATTCGCACCACCGGGATGCGGCGCGCCTTCGTCATCGAGTCCGTCGTCTATGGAGCGGATTCACCCGATGGACGGGCCTTCGTCTCCCGCTGCCTGGCGCAGCGTTGGGGGCAGGGCGCCGAACTCGCCTGGGTGCGACCAGCCCCGGTGTCCGGACCGGTCTACGTGGCGGGAGGCAGCAGCAGGTAGGGCTCGACCGTACCGCTCAGCTTCATCGTGAGCGGCTGGCCGCGCCGGTCGAGGGCCTTGCCCATGGCAACGCGGATCCAGCCCTCGCTGACGCAGTACTCCTCCACGTCGCGCCGGTCCTTGCCATTGAACCGGATACCGACGCCGCGCTCGAGCAGCGCCGCGTCATGGTGGGGACTCCGGGGATTGGTACTCAGTCGGTCGGGCAGGGTCTCGGTCACGGCGGGCTCCGGTCGGCAGGGTGGCGCGCTGAGTATACGGTGCCTGGCCATGACACAATTACGCATGGCCAATGTAACGACGATTCCGGAACTGATCGCCGCGGGGTCGGGAGCCGCCCCGGCCCTGGGGGCCCCCGGGCGCCCCGACCTGGGTTACGGGGAACTCCGCCAGCAGGTCGCGGCCACGGTCGCCGCCCTCAACCGGCTTGGCGTCGGGCGCGACGATCCCGTGGCCATCGTGCTGCCCAACGGCCCCGAAATGGCCTCTGCGTTCGTCTCGATTGCCTCGGGTGCCACCACCGCACCTCTCAATCCGGCCTACACCGCCGAGGAGTTCCGCTTCTACCTCCAGGATCTCGCGGCACGGCTGCTCGTGGTCGAGGCGGGCAGCAGCTCGCCCGCCGTCACGGTGGCCCGGGATCTCGGCATCCCGGTTGCCGAGCTGCTGGTGCCGGCGGGCGCTGCGGCGGGCCGCTTCGAGCTGCGTGGCACGGCCGGCACCGCGAGCCGGCCTGGCCCGGCCCGGGCGGAGGACGTGGCCCTGGTACTGCACACCTCCGGCACCACGTCCCGGCCGAAGATCGTGCCGCTCACGCACGCCAACGTCTGTGCCTCGGCGGCCCACATCGCCCGGAGCCTCGCCCTTACGCCCGCCGACCGGTGCCTGCAGGTCATGCCGCTCTTCCACATCCACGGGCTCATCGCCGCCGTGCTCTCCTCGCTCGGGGCGGGCGCGAGCATCTGGTGCTCGCCGGGGTTCAATGCCCTGCAGTTCTTCGCCTGGCTCCGGGACAGCCGGCCGACCTGGTACACGGCGGTGCCGACCATGCACCAGGCGATCCTTGCGCGGGCGGCGCGCAACACGGAGGCCATCAGCGAAGTGCCCTTGCGGTTCATACGGTCGTCCTCAGCCTCGCTGCCCCCGCAGGTGATGGCCGAGCTCGAGTCCACCTTCGGCTGCCCGCTCATCGAGGCCTATGGCATGACGGAGGCTGCGCACCAGATGACCAGCAATCCCCTGCCGCCCGCGCCCCGCTTCGCCGGCAGCGTCGGCATTGCCGCCGGCCCGGACGTGGCGATCATGGACGAGGAGGGGCGCTTGCTGCCCCCCGGGGATGTCGGCGAGGTCGTGATCCGCGGCCCCAACGTCACGCCCGGCTATCGCAACAACCCGGAGGCCAACGCCACCGCCTTTACCGCCGGCTGGTTCCGTACGGGCGACCAGGGCGTGCTCGACGGGCAGGGATACCTCCGGCTGACCGGGCGCCTCAAGGAGATCATCAACCGGGGCGGGGAGAAGATCTCGCCGCGGGAAGTCGACGAGGTGCTGCTCGATCACCCGGCGGTGGCGCAGGTGGTCACGTTCGCCGTGCCCCACGCCATGCTGGGCGAGGATGTGGCCGCCGCCGTCGTGCTGAAGCCGGGCACTGCAATCACCGAGCGCGAACTGCGGGCCTTTGCCGCCGGCCGGCTCGCGGACATGAAGGTCCCCCGCCGGATCCTGTTCCTCGACGAGATCCCCAAGGGCGCCACCGGCAAGCTTCAGCGCATAGGCCTCGCGGCGAAGCTGGGAATCACGTGAAGGTCTGCATCTACGGCGCCGGCGCGATCGGGGGCTACCTGGCCGCGCAGCTCGCGGCCACCGGGGCCGACCTGTCGCTCGTCGCGAGGGGGCCGCATCTCGCGGCGATGCGCGAGCGGGGCCTGACCCTGGTGAGCGCCTCTGGCACGCGTACGTTCCCCGTGCGCTGTACCGACGACCCCCGCAGCCTGGGACCCCAGGACTTCGTGATCCTGACGCTGAAGGCCCATGCCACCGCCGGGATCCTCGGCGACCTGGCGTCGCTGCTCGGTGCCGAGACCGCCGTGGTCACCGCCCAGAACGGCATCCTCTGGTGGTACTTCCATGCCTTCCCGGGACCCCTGGCCGGTCGCCACCTCGACGCCGCCGACCCGGGTGGCCGCATCTGGGCGGCCCTCGGGCCGGAGCGAGCCATCGGCTGCGTCGTGTATCCCTCCTGCGAGATCGTCGCGCCGGGTGTCGTGCGCCACATCGAGGGCACCCGTTTCATGCTCGGCGAGCCCGACGGCACGAAGTCGTCCCGCGTGACCGCGCTCGGTGAGCTGCTGACCGCCGCGGGGCTCAAGGCGCCCGTGCGCCGGAAGATCCGCGACGACATCTGGTTCAAGTTGCTGGGCAACGCCACCTTCAACCCCGTCAGCGTGCTCACCCGGGCGACGCTGGCGCAAATGGGTACCGACCCTGGCGTGCGTCCGGTGATCCGCCAGCTGATGACCGAGGCCGTGGCGGTGGCCACTGCCCTCGACGTCAGCTTCCCGATGGACGTGGAGAAGCGCATCGACGCGGCGGTGGATGTCGGTGCCCACCGCACCTCCATGCTCCAGGACTTCGACGAGGGACGGCCCCTGGAGCTGGACGCGCTGGTCGCGGCGGTAACCGAGATGGGCCGGCTGGTCGGCGTGCCTACCCCGGGCCTCGACCAGGTGCTGGCGCTGGTGCGGCTCGCAGCGGCCGCCCGCTCTCCGGCATAGGAGCGGCTCTAGCCGGGATCGCGCCTGACGGCGCTCCTACATTGCCCGTGCATAGCTCGCCCGCGCGGCGGCAACGGCGCCGGACCGGCCGAGCAGCGCTTCGAGGGCGCCCAGGCAGAAGAGCACGTTGGTCTGGTTCGCCGCGTGGCCCATGAGGCCGATGCGCCACACCTTGCCGGCCAGCGGGCCGAGCCCGGCCCCGATCTCGAGCCCGTACTCAGTCAGCAGCTGGCGGCGTACCACTGCGTCGTCGACGCCCGCTGGAATCCGCACGCAGTTGAGCTGGGGCAGGCGGTGGGTCTCTTCCACGACGAAGTCGATGCCGAGGGCCCCGAGCCCGGCCGCGAGGGCCGCGTGGTGCCGGGC
>CALGMY010000074.1 GCA_937958785.1 uncultured Gammaproteobacteria bacterium
TCGTGGGGTCCAGCACGAACCGGTAGCAGTCCCGGGCCAGCCAGATGGCAATCGCCGAGAACAGCAGCTGGCCGAGCCCCTGGCCGAGGAACACCCCGGCCACGCCCAGGTCGAACCAGACCAGCAGCGCGAAGCCGGCGGCGGTGCTCACGACCGTGCTGCCCACGGTGACCACGGCAAATGCCCGGGCGCGGAACAGGAAGCGCAGCTGGCTGGTCGCGATGTAGAAGATGGACTGGATCCAGAGGAAGCCCAGCACGATCTGCACGGTGCCCGGGCCCACCTGGCCGTCGAGCCAGCGGCTGGACAGGAAATCCGCGGTGGGCAGCAGCGCCAGCCCGACCACCGCGAAGGCGATCACGTTGTAGAACAGGCCGGTGGAGGCGACCCGCCGGCGCACCTCGGGGTCCAGCTCGGAGTCCAGGTAGTAGCGGGCCACGGCCTGGTCCAGCGCCGCGCCAATCACCAGTGGCGTCAGCAGCGTGACGTAGGAGAGCAGGTCCAGGGCGCCGTAGTCGGCGGGACTCAGGATGCGGGTGAAGACGGGGACCGTGATGAACGAGAACCCGCGCGCGAGGATCGAGCTCAGCGAATAGAGGGAGGCATCCCGGAACAGGCCTTTCAGCATGGCGCGCCGGTCAGCCGCCCCAGCTGAGGGCGCCGACGCGCCGCGCGTAGACGTCCGCCCAGGACTCCAGCGCCAGCAGCGCCATGAGCATGTTCGTGTAGTTGTGGCGGTCGCCCCGGGTGCGGCGGAACAGGGTCTCGAGCCCGTCGGGACGGAGCAGCCCGGCGGCCCTGAGCCGGCCAGACAGCAGGCGCTCGCGCAGCTCGTCGAGGAAGGGCCCCTGCACCCAGCTCTGCACCGGGATCGCGAACCCCTGCTTGCTCCGGTGGATGATTTCCCGGGGCAGGTAGTCCGCCATGACCTTCTTCAGCGCGTACTTGCCCACCGGCGCGCCGTCGGCCTCACGCCCGAGCTTCAGGCGGGACGGCAGCCTGAACGCGCTCTCGACCACGTGATGATCGAGCAGCGGCACCCGCGCCTCGAGCGAGTGCGCCATCGTCATGCGGTCGACCTTCATCAGCATCTCGTCCACGAGCCGGGTCTTGTATTCCGCATAGAGCATCCGGCCGAGCCGGTCGGTGGCCGGGGCGGAATCGTAGTAGCGGGCCAGCAGGTTGCCCCGCCAGGCATCCAGCGCCGGCAGGAAGAAGTCCCGGGACAGCCCGAGGCCGAGGGCGTGCAGGCTGTTGTGGGCCACCTGCTCGCTGTAGCGCAGGCCCTCGCTGCCGGAGCGCCGGGCGAGGCCCGTCAGCAGCCGGTCGCTGGCGCCGCCGCGCAGGTAGCCCGCGCTCGCCCGGACCAGCCCGTAGCACGCGTCGAGCAGGCCCGCGGGCGCGGGAAGCCGGGTGTAGGCCTCGTTGCGGTAGCCGCTGTAGCCGGCGAAGAGCTCGTCGCCCCCGTCGCCCGTCAGCACCACCTTCATCCGGCGGGCGGCGTGCCGCGCCAGGTAATACGTGGCCCAGGCCGAGAAGATGGCGAAGGGCTCGTCCAGGTGCCAGGCCATGGCGTCGAGGTCGCCGAGGAAGCCCTCGTCGATGGTCCCGGCGTGGAAGTCCACCTGCGTGAGGTCCGCCACCTGCCGGGCCCAGGGGCTCTCGTCGTAGCGCTCCTGCCCGGGGAAGCCGATGGAGAAGGCGTGGATCGGCTGGCCGGGCGCCTCGGCCCGCATCAGGGAAACCACCGCGCTGGAATCGAGCCCGCCGCTGAGAAAAGCGCCGACCGGCACGTCGGCCACCAGGTGATAGCGCACGCTCTCCCGCAGCGTGGCGCCGAGCGCCTCGATCCGGCCCGGGTCGGCCGCGGCGTCGCCCTCGTCCCCGGCGACCGCGGGGGGCGTCCACCAGGCCTCCTCGCGCACTGCCCCGTCGGGGGTCACCGTCAGGCAGTGGCCGGGCTCGAGCTTGCGGATGTCGTCGAAGATGGTGCCGGGCTGGGGCACGGCCAGCATGCGGAAGAAACCCGCGAGCGCGTTCCGGTCCACCCGCAGGCGCGAGAGGCCGGCGACGGCGAGGGCCTTGACCTCGGAGGCGAAGGCGAACACCGCCCCGGTCCGCAGCACGTAGAGCGGCTTGATGCCGACCCGGTCCCGGGCGAGGAAGAGCTGCCGGCGGGCCTTGTCCCACAGGGCGAAGGCGAACATCCCCCGCAGCTTCGGCAGGCACCCGGGGCCGTGCAGCCGGTAGAGGTTGAGGAGCACCTCGGTGTCCGAGGTGGTGCGGCAGGGCAGGCCCGCGGCCGAGAGCTCCCGGGCCAGGTCCCGGTAGTTGTAGATCTCGCCGTTGAAGACGATGGCGAGGCGCCCGTCCGTGCTCCACAGGGGCTGGTTGGCGTCGGCGGAGAGGTCGATGATCGCGAGGCGCCGGTGCCCGAGGGCGACGGGCCCCTCCTGCCAGTGGCCGGCGCCATCGGGTCCCCGGTGGGCAATGGCGTCGGTCATCCGGGGCAGCAGGGCCGGATCGGGCGCCGCGCCGTCGAACCGGAGGAGGCCGGCAATGCCACACATAATGCGGGGGCTCAAGGGATCCCGGAGCTGGCTCAAGGGCCGTTGGCCGCTATGATATAGGAACAATCCCGCAGCCGGTCCGACCGAGTCCACATATGCCCGCATCGCGCCACCGGCCCGCCGGAGCCGCGCCCCGCCGCCGGTTCGCGCCGGACTCCGTCGCGGGCCCGGTGCGGGTGCTCGCGATTCCCCCGCCCTGTCGCGCCTGGCTCACCGTCTCGAACGATCCCGACAACACGCTGCTGCGCGACTGGCAGGAACTGCACGAGTGCCTCTGGCAGGAACTCGCCCTCCCCTTCGGCGACGCCCTGTTCGTGCGCTCCTTCAACAACAACCTGCCGGGCCAGGTGAACCTGCACGACCATCCCCACATCGCGGCCGCCCACGCCCACGACACCCTGCACGCCTGGGGCGACTACGTGCACGCGCGCACCCGGGGCTTCGACCGGGCCGACGCGCTCGAGGCGATCGCGCTGCTGAAGGCCCACGGCCTCCGCCCGCGGGTCTGGGTGGACCACTCGACCCACCCGCAGAACATGCTCCACAACGCGACCGGCGGCTCGACGCCCCGGACCGTCGACGGCAGCGGCTACGTCTACGAGAGCTTCGCCTACACGCTCGACCTCGCGGCGGAGCTCGGCATCCGCTACGTCTGGGACGGCGCCCTGACAAAGGTGCTCGGGCAGGACGCGCCCGTGTCGGCCCGGGAGTGGTATCGCCACAGGGCCTCGTCGCCCGCCGGGGCCGCGTTCCTGCTGGCCTGGCACGGGCTGTCCCGGCTCCGCATCGCCCGCTGGGGCCGGAGCCTCGTCACCCACGACGACCGGAGCAACCGCCAGTACTTCGCGCACCGCTTCGGCGATGGCCGCACCCTGTACTGCTTCCGCCGCTACGGCACCTGGGACGACGCGGACATCGACGGGCTCGGCACGCTGATCGCCCCGGCGCGGATCGACGCGCTGGTGGAGCGGCAGGGCACCTGCATCGTCTACACCCACCTCGGCAAGCGCCAGGCCGCGCGCCGGGACGACCGCGCCCACATCCCGCCGGCGACCCGGGCGGCGCTCGGCAACCTGCGCCGCCAGGCCGACGCGGGCGTGCTCAAGCTCTCCTCCGTGTCCGGCCTGCTGGACTACCTGGTCGTCCGGGACGCCATCGCGGTGTCGGCGGGCGGGGACTGGCTCGACTTCCGCCCGGACGGCATCCGCTTCCCTGACCTCACGGCGGCGGACCTCGCCGGCCGCGAGTTCGGGCTGCGGATCGCCGACCCCGCCCTCGCCGGGCGCCTCGAGGTCCGCATCGCCGGCCGGAAGGCGGCGGCGGAGCTCCGGGAGCACGGGGACCAGTACTACACCGTAACCTTCCCGGCGGAGAACGCCGATGCCTGACTACCGCGTCGTCCCCTGGTCGATCGACCGGCTCCCGGACGTGGAAGCCCTGTGGCGGGAACACGTGCCGGACGCCGCCGCGGTGGCGCGCCGCCGGACCCACTTCCTGTGGCTGACGGGCGAGAACCCCTGCCTCGCCGGAGACAGCCCCTACTGGCTCCTGCTGGACGGCGACCGGGTCATCGGGATGCACGGCCACATGCCCCAGCAGCTCTCGGTGCGGGGGCGGCCACACCGCTTCTTCCTTGCCCACGATGACCTGCTGGCCGTCGAGTGCCGGGGCAAGGGCCTCGGGGCCGTCATGCTGAACGGCGTGGCGGCGCAGAACGGCGCCTTTGCCGGCGCCCTCTGGCACAACGCCCCGAACCTCAAGCTCTACGCCAAGTGCGGGTGGACGGACCTGTCCCGGCTCCGGACCTGGGTGCTGGTCGTGGACCCGAGGCGCAATGTCGAGGCGCGGCTCGGCCCCGGTGCCTTGAGCACGGTCCTGTCCGCGGCGGTGAAGCCGCTGCTGGCCCTGCAGCGGGCCCTGCGGCCGGCGGGACGCGCCACGTCCTGCCGGGTCGAGGAGATCGCCCGCTTCGACGCCGCCTTCGACGACCTGTTCGCGCGGGTCGCCCCGACGCTGCCCCTCGCGGTGACCCGCAACGCGGCCTACCTGAACTGGAAATTCGTGGCGAAGCCCGGCAACCGCTACCGGCGGCTCGCGGCCTACGATGCGACCGGCGTGCTGCGGGCCTTCGCCGTGGCGACGGACGGCCCGCCGGGCCCCGAGCGGACCGGCAGCCTCCTCGACCTGCTCGGTGACCCGGAACATCCGGAGGCGCTCGACGCCGTGATCCGCCACAGCCTCGCCTGGCTGGTGTCCCGGGGCGTCGTCGCGGTGTCCGCCGTCGGCTCCGACCGGGCGCTGGCGCCCCTGGCGCGTTTCGGCTTCCGGCCGCGGCCCTCCCCGACCGGGTTCATGTACCGGAACTTCGAGTCCGTCCTGGACAGCGACTTCGTCGGGAACATCGCCAACTGGTATCTCACGGGCGCGGACGCCGACGGCGATGCCTGGAATCCGACCTGACCGCCCCCGCTGGCTGCCCGCCCTGCTCACCCTGCTGGTGGGCCTCGGCCTCGCGGCCCTCGCGGCCGAGGGCCTCGCCCGGCTGTTCTTCGACGAGGCCGTGCAGCCCCGCTTCGTGGTGGACTCCGGCTACGGCGTGCGCTGGAACCAGTCCGGCGTGGACACCCGCCACTACGTGCCGGGCGACTACGACGTGCGGGTCACGACCAACTCGGCGGGCATGCGCGGCCCGCGGGAGTACGCGACGGAACCCGCGCCCGGCGTCCGGCGGGTGCTGCTGCTCGGGGACTCCTTCACCTTCGGCTTCGGCGTGGAGGACGGCGAGGTCGTGAGCGCCGTGCTCGAGGACCGGCTCAACGCCGTGCCGGAGGCGCCCCGCAGCGAGGTGCTCAACCTCGGCGTGTCCGGCTTCGGCCAGGCCGAGGAACTCGTGACCTTCGGGGCGCGGGGCCGCGCCTACCAGCCGGACGTGGTGGTGGTGCTCTACTTCGACAACGACATCGGCAACAACGCCGTCTCGCAGCTCTATACGGCGGACCCGGACGGCACGGTGGCCCCCACGGGCAACAGCTACCTGCCGGGCGTGAAGGTGCAGGAGCGGCTCTACGCCATCCCCCCGGTGCGCTGGCTCTTCGAGCACTCGGAGGCCTGGAACCTGGTCCGGAACCGCCTGTCGATCCTCGTGCAGAACGCGCTGCTGGAACGCCAGGGGATGCAGAAGTTCGACGACGCGACGCCGGTGGGCACCGACCTCACCCGGGCGCTGCTCGCGGCCCTGGCAGCGGAGATCCGCGCCGCCGGCGCCCGGCCGGTGTTCCTCGTCATCCCCAACCGGGGCATGACCAGCAACTTCCCGCTGACCCGTCCCGAGGTCGAGGCCCTCGGCGTCACGCTACTGGACGGCCGGGACTTCCTGGCGCCCGGCGACTACTACGAGCGCGACGGCCACTGGCGCCCGAGCGGCCACGCGAAGGCGGCGGCGGAACTGGCGAAGGTGCTGTAGGAGCGCGTTTACGCGCGCCCCCCCCTGGGATCGCGCCTGAAGGCGCTCCTACCAGGCGCGCCTACGGCACCACGAACTCGCCCGGGATGTGGTACGCCAGCCGCGGCGCCGCCTGCACGACAAACTCCTGCAGGCGGGCGTCGGCCTCGGCGACCTTCGAGACGTCGAGCACGCTGGTGATCACGCGCACCAGGGCGCCGTCGGTGCGGTTCCTCGTGAGCGAGTCCCAGAAGATGTACCACTTGGCCCGGTACTCGTTGGTCTCGATGCGGCCGCGGCCCTGGAACCAGTAGTAGACCAGCATGCGCTGCTCGCCGAGGCTGATGAGGCTGCGGTTCACGACCAGCCGGTCGGCGCCGGTGACCTCCGGGCCGGCGCCGGGCACCGGCACCTGGTCGAATTCCTCGATGCGCCAGCCCCCGCCGGGCAGGCAGGCCCGGGGCGAGTGGATCGACGCGCCCTTGCGCTGCGAGTCGTAGTAGGCCACGTAGAGCTCCACGCCGGCGGCCTGGCCGGGGCGGGCGTAGGAGGCCATGACGTAGTCGGTGAGCTTCAGCTCGTCGAGCTGGTCCTGGGGCACCTCCCCCTCCCGGCCCCGCCATTCGCCGACGGCCAGCGGGAAGGTCGAGAGGCTGGTGCGGGGCGGGATGATCTCCTCCCGGCTCGCGATCAGCACCGACGCCACGCCGGCGGCGGCCAACAGCACCACGGCCACGGTCAGCGGCCGGGTGGGCCGCAGCAGCGCGCCGAGGCCCTGCAGGGAGGCGCGGGTGGGCAGCTCGAAGTCCAGCACGTCGTCGAGCTTGCGGCCGCTGAGCATCGCGAAGGCCGTCATCTCGAGGAACATCAGCACCAGGCAGATGGTGAACACCACCCAGCCCTCGAAGTAGTGCAGGAAGCCCTCGGCCGCCTCGGTGCCGAAGCGGTTCACCAGCACGCCGGTGACGGCGATGCGGAAGCTGTTCATCACGATGGCGATCGGGGCGCTGGAGGCGAACAGCACCAGCCGCTGCCAGGCCGGGCCCTTCAGCACCACGGCGCACAGCATGCCGAAGCTCATGAGCGGGAACAGGTAGCGCAGGCCCGCGCAGGCATCGACCACCTGCAGCTTGTAGACGCCGAGGTCGATGACGTTGCCTTCCAGGTACACCGGCAGGCCCATGAGGCGGATCATCGCCGTGCCGAGCTGGGACGAGATCAGCTGCAGCCCGCTCGACAGGTTGTACTGGATGAAGGCCGGCAGGGGCACCATGAACAGCAGAAATACCAGCACGGGCCAGAGCACCTTGAGGCCCCGCCAGCCCACCTGGGCCACCACGAGGCCCCAGAGGGTCAGGACGAAGGAATACTGCACGATGATGAACAGCGCGCTGAGCTCGCCCAGCAGGAAGCCCGTGAGGCCCGCCGCCACCACGGCGACGCCGAACCAGGACGGCAGCGGGTTCGCCTGCTCCAGGGTGATGAGCCGCACCGAGAGCAGGTACAGGCTGATGAGGGGGATCAGGTAGCCGTGGCTGTACTCGGGGGTTTCCCACCACCCGAGCATGTTCTCGAGCCCCTCCCGGAACGTGAAGAGGAGCAGGACGAAGGCGAGGATGAAGAGCCCGGGCTCCAGCACCCGGCCCCGCTCGGAGGGTGCCCCCGCCAGCGGCCCCGCGGGGCCCATCGAACCGGTTTCCTGGATCGCCATCGGCAGCTTCCTGTCAGTTCACTTTTTCTTCGGCGGTCGCGTCGGCCTGGCCGGTGCGCGCCGCCACGAGCCGGCCGAGGAGCGTCGCGTAGCGGGCGGCGAGGACCTGGCGGTCGAAGCGCTCCTCCACGAACTTCCGGCCCGCCACGCCCATGGCCCGGCGCTCGTCCACGTCGGCATACAGCCGGCGCACGGCCCGGGCCAGCTGGGCCGGGTTCTCGGGCGGCACCGCGATGCCCGCCCCGCTCTCGGCGAGCAGCTCGGCGCTCTCGCCCCGGACCCCGAGGATCACGGGCTTCATCATCGCCATGCTCTCGAAGATCTTCGAGGGGATCACCGTGCGGAACAGGGGCTGGTCCTTGAGCACGACCAGGCTCACGTCGGTCACGGCCCAGACGGCGGGCATGCGGGTCTTGGGCTGCTGCTCCAGCATGACCACGTTGTCGAGCCGCATCATGTCCCGCTGCTTGACCAGGTGGTCCCGCTCGGCGCCATCGCCGACCAGCAGGAAGAGCACGTCCGGCAGGTCCCGTACCAGCTCGGCGGCGGCCAGCACGCTGTCGAGCCCATGGGCCATGCCGTGGGTCCCCACGTAGGAGATCACGAACTTACCCTGGGTGTTCTCGAGGCCCGGGATGCGGGCGGCCTCCGGGCCGACGCTGCGCTCCGGGGAGAAGAACTGCAGGTCGACGCCGTTCTTGATGACCTCGATCTTCGAGGGATCAATGCCCTCGGCGACGATGGCCTCCTTGAAGGAGTCGGTCACGCAGACGATGCGGTCGGCCTTGCGGTAGGCGAAGTTGGCGAGCCAGACCAGCCAGCGCAGCATCAGGCTGCGCTGCACGGCCCCGACCGCCACGATGGACTCGGGCCAGAGGTCCCGGATCTCCAGCACCCAGGGCACCCGCTTCAGGCGGCTGACCACGTAACCCGCGAGGCCACAGAAGAACTGGGGCGAGGTGGACACCACGATGTCGGTGCGGGGCAGGAAGGGGGCCGCCAGCACCACCATGGCGAGATAGGAGAAGTAGCCGAGGCTGCGCCGGAGCACGCCCCGGTTGGCGGCGAGGAAGGTCCAGAGCCGGTACACCTTGATGCCGGACACGGTCTCGGTCTGGGCCAGCGCGTTGCGGTAGCCGGGGTAGATGCGGCCGGCCGGGTGGTTGGGCACGTTGGTGGCCACGCACACCTCATGGCCGTCCCGGGCCCAGGCACGGCAGTGCTCGAAGGTCCGGCTCGCGGGCGCGTTGACCTCGGGGGGGAAGTAGTGGGTCAGGAAGAGGATACGCACGGTCTTCGGGCTACTGGTCGGGCTTCCGTTGGGGTGGCTGGCGCTCTATCCGGTAATGCATCTCGAGGGGTAGCTTACCTTCCCGCTCGATGATCATGATTTTATTGGCGCGGCGCAGGCCGAACTCCGGGAAATGATAGCCCGATTCGAGCCGGGCAAGGCTGTCGCCCGTCACACTGAGACGCAGCATGAGGCCGGTGGCCGGATTCCTGACCATGAAGGCCCCGTCGGGCCCGGCCTCAACCTCGAGGGCCGGGTCGAAGTGCACATAACCCGTCACCCGGTGGAATCGGCTGCCAGTGCCGGAGACGAGATCCGTGACCTCCCAGGGCCCGCCAGGCGGCATCCGGACCGTGCGCTTGTGTACGGGCCGGTCGGGCAGCCGGCGGTAGCCATCGTGTCCCCCCGTGAACGTGAGGCCGCCGTCGAGGGTGCCCGTGAGGGTCGGGGCGTCGGGCCCGGTGAGCGGCCGGGCCCGGGCCGCCACCCGGAAGGCGCCCCAGATGACGGACTGCTCCTCGTCGTCGACCGTCACCGTGTTGTGGCTCGCGGTGCGGCGGACATAATGCCGCCAGTCGTCGGCCTCGTAGCCGTACACCCCCGCGTCCACCACCACCCGCTGCCCGTCCACGCAGAGCTCGTAGCTCAGCGTGTCGCAGTGGGCGTGCCCGGGCTGGTAGTCGGGCCCCACCTCCCCGCAGTCGACGATGAGGCTCTCGCCGCCGGCCCGGTAGCCGTAGTAGCCGGTGTGGGGGAAGTCGATGATGGCTGGGGATGCGCCCGCGCCTACGCCCAGCACGCGCGCGCCGTAGGCCAGCAGGTCCGCCGGCTCCGGCGCGATGCCGAAGGCGGCGTCGTTGAAGAGCGGGATGCGGCCGTCGCCGGCCAGGGTGCCGGCGAAGAAGCGGAGCGCCCGGGTGGCGGCGGCGACGAGCGTCTGCTCCGCATCCCCGGGCACGAGGCCCGGGCAGGCCCGCGCCAGGTTGACCACGTCCAGCAGGTCCTCGAGCACGATCGCGTGGTACAGGGGGCTGCGCTCAAAGTGCCCGCCGTCCGGGAGCACCTGCTCGTCGGCCTCCCTGAGCAGGATGGCGAGGCCCTCCGCCCGCCAGCGGTCGGCCCGGGGCCCCGTGAGGAAGCAGCCGCCGAAGAACAGGGCCTTGCCGTTCTTCAGCAGGTGGTTGGCGAGCAGGTGATGCTCGATCCGGGTCGCGAGGCCGGCCAGCTGGGTGGCGAGGCTCGCGAGCGCGGCCGCGTCCACCGTCGCGCCGTCCCGGGCCAGCCAGTACTTGATCCAGTTGACCGTGCGCAGCGACAGCGGGTACGGCTCCCAGCCATCCCCCGCCGGCACCGGGTGGGCGGCGATCCAGCTGGCGATGAGCTGGTCCCTGAGTGCTGCCGGATACACGGGCCAGTGCAGGAAGTCGAAGTAGTGCAGGTTGTAGCGCCAGAGCTTCGGGAGGTCCGCCGCCGCCCAGTCGGGGGCGGCCGGGTCGAGGGGCCGGGCCACGTGGAGGAAGGCGATCTCGCCGGGACCGACCGCGGGCACGACGGGCGGCGCAAACGGCCGCACGCCCAGCCCCGGGCGCCGGGGCTCCGCCGCCACCGGCCGGTGCCGGGGCAGGGGCGCGACCCGCCGGACGAGCTGCCAGGCGAGCTGGGACGGCCGCAGGTGCCGGAGCGTCTCCCAGTACAGCCGGAGCCGGGTCATGCCGGGCGGCGCAGGGCCTCGACCGCGTCGAAGGTGGCCCGGGTGACCTCGAGGGCCTCGGCGAGCGGGATCGGGGCGGGCCCGCCGGTGGCCACGGCGGCGACGAAGGCGGCCATGCCGGCGGCGTTGCCCTTGTCCTGGCGCCAGAGGTTCATCGACGTGAAGGCGGGCCAGCCGTAGCCCTTCAGCCGCCGGAAGTTGTCGAGCGCCAGCACGGCGCCCTCGCTGAACACCTCGAGGCGTTCCTTGGGCAGGGAGCGGTGGCCGCTGGCGAGGTAGTGGATGGTGCCGAGGGAGCCGTCGGCGAACTCGAGCACGAGGGTGGCGTTCTCCTCCCGGACCTTGAGGCCGGGCACCCGCCCGAAACTGGTGCCGTGGGCGCGCAGGATGGGGCTGCCGGTGAGGAAGCGCAGCAGGTCCACGAAGTGGCAGGCCTCCCCCACGATGCGCCCGCCGCCCACCGCCGGGTCCTGGGTCCAGTGGTCCGGCGGGATCGCGCCGGCGTTGACGGTCATCACCAGGGCCTTCGGCCCCGCGCGGCCGGCGAGCAGGGCCTTCATCCGCACCACCTGGGGGGCGAAGCGCCGGTTGAAGCCGGGCATGACGATGGCCTCGAAGCCCTGCTCCCGGGCCGCGTGCCAGGCCGCCTCGATGGCGTCGGCCTCGTCCCGGGTGATGGCCAGCGGCTTCTCGACGAAGACGTGCCGGCGCCGGCGCAGGGCCTCGATGACATAGCGGGCGTGGCTGTCGTGCCGGGTGGCAATGACGATGGCGGCGGAGCCCGGGTCGTCCAGCGCGGCCGCCGCCTCGGTGGAGGTGATGGCGAACCCGTGCTTGCGCCCGGCATGCAGGCCGCTGACGCCGCCGGCGCTGACCAGCACCCGCCGGGTGGCACCGGTGGCCGCGAGCGCGGGCAAGAGCACCTGGGACGCGTAGTTGCCGGCGCCGAGGACGGAGATGCCGGGGGCACTGCCTGGGAATGACGGCCTTGTAGGAGCGCCTTCAGGCGCGATCACTATCGATCTCGCGCCTGAAGGCGCTCCCACCGTGGGAGCGCCTTCAGGCGCGATCCCATACGTCAGCACGATGCCGAGCGGGTTGCCTTCCGCCAGCAGGTCGTAGGCCCGGGCGGCCCCGGCGATGGGCACCCGGTGGGTCACCAGGGGGCGCACGTCGAGGCTGCCGGCCGCCATGAGCCCGAGCACGGCCGCGAAATTGCGCTGCTCGGTCCAGCGCACGAAGCCCACGGGGTAGTCGTGGCCCTCCTGCTCGTAGGCGGGGTCGTAGCGGCCGGGACCATAGGAGCAGGACACCTGGAAGGTGAGTTCCTTCTCGTAGAAGTCGGCCCGGGAGAGCTTGAGGCCCGTGACGCCGACGAGCACGATGCGCCCGCGCTTGCGGCACATGCGCGCGGCCTGCTGCACGGGCTCGTTGCTGTCGGTGGAGGCGGTGATCAGCACGGCATCCACGCCGATGCCGCCGGTCTCCCGGGCGGCCACCGCCAGGGGGTCCTCCCCCGCCGAGGGCACGCAGGTGGCGGCCCCGAGTTGCCGGGCCAGCGCGGCCCGGGCCGGGTCCAGGTCGATGCCGAGCACCCGGCAGCCGCTGGCCTTCAGGATCTGCACGGCGATGAGGCCGATGAGGCCGAGACCGGTGACGACCACCGTCTCGCCGAGGGTCGGCGCGGCGAGGCGGATGCCCTGCAGGGCGATGGCACTGACCACCGTGAAGCTGGCGGTCTCATCGTCGACGCCCGCCGGTATCCGGGCGCAGAGGTTCGCGGGCACGCAGACGACTTCGGCGTGGGAGCCGTTGGAGACCACCCGGTCGCCCACCGCGAAACCCCGCACGCCCTCCCCGACCGCCAGCACCACGCCGGCGCTGCTGTAGCCGAGGGGGATCGGCTTGTCGAGCTTGGCCTCGACGGTCTTCAGCGTGGCGACGAGCCCGTCGGTGCGGATCTTGTCCAGCACCTGGAGCACCTTGTCGGGCTGCTGCCGGGCCTTGTCGAGCCAGTTGGCCCGCCCGAAGTCCACCAGCATGCGCTCGGTGCCGGCGGAGACCAGGGACGCGGCGGTGGCGATGAGCAGGTGCCCGGCCCGGACACCGGGCGCGGGCACGTCCTCGACGGCGGTGGTGCCATCCCTGAGGCTCTGGAGGATCTGCTTCACGGGGGGACTTTAGCATCCGCCCGGGCCGCCGGACCGTGCGGGCGTCGCCCCCGGGCATGACCGGGTTCTCAGCCCGGTCCCCCGCGGGTTGCCACGCTCCGGGCGGGTGACGGAAGATGACCCGCTGTTCACCATCGACCGGTACTGATGGACTATCGATCCGCGCCCCTGTTCTTCCGCCTCCAGAAGGCGCTGCGCTACGTCCGGCTTTACGGAATCCGGCGCACGCTGGTGAAGGTGCGGGGCCAGTACCACATGGCGAAGCGCTACCCGGCGCTGCCCGCGAACCACGTGCGCCCGGACTCGAAGGCCCACGTGGGGCTGATCGGCTGCGGCAACTACGCCTATTCGGTGATCGCCTATTACCTGCGGAAGAATTACGGAAATGTCATCCGGGGCTGCATGGACCCGGAGATCCACCGGGCGGCGTCGATGTTCGAGGCCTACGGGGCCTGCTACTACACCGCGGACCCGGACGAGATCATCAACGACCCCGCCATCGATCTCGTCTTCATCGCCTCGAACCACGCCAGCCATGCGGAGTACGCGATCCGGGCGCTCGCGGCGGGCAAGGACGTGCACATCGAGAAGCCCCACGTGGTGGCGGAGGAGCAGCTCACGCGCCTCTGCGCGGCCATGGCCTCAGGGCAGGGCCGCGTGCTGTCGATCGGCTTCAACCGCCCGGGCAGCCGCATCGGGCGCCGGATGCGGGACCTCTTGTGGGCCGAACCGGGCGAGCTGATGCAGAACTGGTTCATCGCCGGCCACGAGATCGCGCCGGACCACTGGTACTTCCGCGAGGAGGAAGGCGGCCGGGTGCTCGGCAACCTGTGCCACTGGACCGACCTCACCTACCAGATGATGCCGCCCGAGCGCCGCTTCCCGGTGAAGATCATCCCCACCCGCTCCGCGAAGTCCGACTGCGACATCGCCGTGACCTACGTCTTCGGCGACGGCTCAATCGCCGCCCTGACCTTCTCCGCCAAGGGCCACGCCTTCGAGGGCGTGAAGGAGCGCTACGCCGCCCACAGGGGCAACACCCTCATCGCCATGGACGACTTCCAGCGCCTGGTGGCAGACGTGGGCGCCGAAAAGGAGGTGCTCGCACTGCGCGCCCGGGACCACGGGCACGAGGAGTCGGTGCGGAGCAGCTACCAGCGGTCCCGGGAGCGCGGTCAGCCCGGTTTGCCGGTGGGGTATGTCTGGGAGGCGGGGCAGTTGTTCCTGGCCACCCGTCGAGCGCTGGAGGGCAGCTGCGACGTTACCCTGCGGGCCTACCAGCCAGAGTGATCTGAGCGCCTTCGGAACCCCTTAACCTGCCGCCTTGGCCCGCAGGCAAAAGACGAGGACAACATATGTCCCCACCATGGAAGCACAGCTACTCAGGAAGACAACCTGCCCCGCGCCAAGCAGACCGTGTTTCGGGATGAAGGCCGCGGCAACCGCAAAGGTTGCCACCACATTGAGGACAGGCATAGGCACCTGCACGTGGAAGCGCCGCATGGCGTTGATACCGACACCGAGTACGCTCGCGACGTACATCGGCCCGGTTGCAGCCATCATCCAGAGGAACGATCCCAGGTGCTCGGCGTATTCCGGCCGGTAAACGAGCGCCAGAAGCGGGCCGCCCGCCAGGTAGGCCACTGCGAATCCTGCCAGCCCCGTCACCACCGCGATCCCGGTAAGCTTCTTGAGCAGCCGTTGGAAAGCAGGAACGTCGCCGACCGCGATGAGTTTTGCCAGGCGCGGACTCGCCGCATTGCCCACGGCACCCATGACAGTGCTTCCCGCAACCGTGAGGTAGAACATCGCGGCGAAGATGCCAAGTGCGCGCTCGCCCAGTGACTCGGCAATAAAATACCGCGGGATGTTTCCGGTCAGCGAATTCAGTGTGAGAACGATGCTGATGGGTAATCCCAGCAAGGCAATTTTCCGGACTGCCTCCACGTCCCACTTCGGAGCGTGTCGGCGATGGACCGGGACACTGACGGCACCTGACGCACCCTCCATCCCACCACTTAGGCGACGCGCTGCGGGAACGTCGTAGAGCATCAACACGGCAAGCGACACGGCCGCCATGGCGCCAACTGCTGCGACAACGCTCATCGAACTGGAAATCACCAGCCCAAAAGCCAGCAACTGCAAGAGGCCATGCAGGATGAGCGAGATGGCAATGTAGTCCATGCGCTCACGCTGCTGGAGCAGCCCATAGTAGACCTCGCTCAGCGCGTCCAGTGACCTCGCGACGGCAACTGCCGCAATGACCAGGACAGTTGCCGGCGGGTAGTTGCCCACGAATACGGCGCCGGACACGAGCAGCAGGCCGACCAAGGCCGTGAGAAGCCGGACGGCGAGGTAATGGCCGAACTCAAACCTCCCGGTGGCGTCCGTTGCCTGGAGTACGCGAAGCTGAAGGCTCGCAAAGGTGAGTATCGGCATGACGATGGCCAGGGCCAGGGCAAACTGCCCCACCATCTCGGGGGTACCGAACTTGGCCATCACGACAAGGGTGAGCCATTGGCTGGCGGCGTAAACCACGTTGCCTGCCATGGTCCACGAAAAGTTCCCCCGCAATGACAGTGGACGCGGCCCGCGATCGGTACCCGGCGGCGTACTCCCGGGTATCCTTGTCATAACCGGGTCACCTCGCCCGCCTACAAGGAACGCCGAGGTATTGCGCACGCCGGGAAGTCACGACCCATGGCGAAACCAGCGGCATTCCTTACCAATCGCTCATCCCGATTGGCGATGGATATTACTGATTGTGGGGCTGAGATTCGATAATCTAGCTCCCGTCCTTGGAGCCAGAGCCACTATTGAAGACGGAGCCCCTCGACACGATCCTCTGCTTTTCGAGCTACTACCTTCCCGGGCTAAAGAGCGGCGGCCCACTCCGGAGCCTGCTTCATATGCAGGAGTGGCTGGCAGGGGCGTACCACTTCAGGGTCCTTACGAGAGACCGGGACCTCGGCGACCTCGCGCCGTACCCCACCGTGGCACACGGCACGTGGCAGCCGGTAGGACCCGCATGGGTGTGGTACCTCGCTGCGCCATTCTGGCGGCCCTG
>CALGMY010000075.1 GCA_937958785.1 uncultured Gammaproteobacteria bacterium
GAGCCGGCGGGCTGTCTCGACCCGCTCCTCGACGTTCAGGTTCTTCTTCTGGTGCACGACATTGGAGCCTTCGTAGCCCTGCATGCCGTAGCCCTTGATGGTCTTGATGAGGATGGCCGTGGGGCGGCCATTGCCCTGCATCGCCCGCTCGAAGGCGGCGAAGATCTTGCGCTGGTCGTGGCCGCCGCGCTTGATGCCGCGGATCTCCTCGTCGGACAGGTGCCGCATGATGTCGGCGAGCCGGGCGTCGTCACCGTTCCAGTGCGCCCGGACCTCGGGGCCGCTCGACACCGAGTACATCTGATAGTCGCCGTCGACAGCCCGCTCCATGCGGGCCTGGAGGACACCCTCGTGGTCGATGGCGAACAGCTTGTCCCACTCGCCGCTCCAGATCACCTTGATGACGTTCCAGCCGGCCCCCCGGAAGCTGCGTTCCAGTTCCTGGATGATCTTGCCATTGCCCCTCACCGGCCCGTCGAGCCGTTGCAGGTTGCAGTTGGCGACCAGGATCAGGTTGTCCAGCTGCTCCCGGGCGGCGATGTTGATGGTGCCCAGCACCTCGGGCTCGTCGGATTCGCCGTCACCGATGAAATTCCAGACCTTGCCGCCGTTGCGGGGCTTGAGGCCGCGGCTCTCCAGGTACTTGGCAAAGCGTGCCTGGTAGATGCAGCTCGGCGTGGACAGTCCCATGGACGCGCAGGGCGATGGCCAGAAGCCGGGCATGTTGCGCGGGTGCGGGTAGGACGACAGGCCGCCGGCCGGCTGCAGCTCCCGCCGGAAATTCTCGAGCTGGGCGGCCGACAGGCGACCCTCCAGGAATGCCCGGGCGTAGATCCCGGGTGCGCAGTGGGCCTGGATGCTCACCAGGTCGCCCCCGTAGTCGGGGCCCTTGTTGCGGAAGAAGTGGTTCAGGCCGACCTCGAGCATCGTGGCGCCGGAGGCGTACGTGCCGATGTGGCCGCCCACGCCGGTGCCACTGTCGTAGCCCCGCAGCACCATGGCCATGGCATTCCAGCGATTGATGTTCTCGATGCGTTGCTCGAGCTCCAGGTTGCCTGGATAGGCGGGTTGCTGCTCGAGCGGGATCGTGTTGCGGTACGGGGTATTGAGCGTGGCGTCCTCGACGATCACGTGGGCATCGATGAGGTAGTCCCTTACGGCCCTGAACAGGGCCTTGGCGCGGTCCGGTCCCTCGGTGCGCAGGACGGACTCGATGGACTCCAGCCATTCCCGGAGTTCATCGTCGCCCCGTTCCAGTTCCGAACGTCGTACCGCCATGAGCCTTCCCGCTGGTCGTTAGAGCTCCGAGAATAACCCGATTCCGCGGCGGGCTGGACCCGCACCGCCCGTTTATGTCCAGCCGGGGCACCACGCGGGCGCCGGTGGACGGCACCCGTCCGTTGCATTAGCGTCTGGCAGCCGGCCGGTGCTGCCGGCCTGATGGGGAAAGCCGTGGATCAGTACGTGGAAGCAAGGCGCCGGCTGCTGCGGTACCTGGCCGCCTCGCCGCTCCTGGCGGCGCCGGCGGCCGGCCTGTTGCGGGACGCGGCCGCCCGGCCGGAGTTTGCCGTGCCCGGGTCTCTGGACCAGGTGCTCGACGTCTTCCAGATGGAGCGCCTGGCCCGCCAGGCCCTCGACGACGAGGCCTGGCACTTCGTCGTGAACGGCGCCGACGACCAGCGCACCCTCGAGGCCAATCGCCTGGCCTTCGACGGGTGGCAGCTCCGTGTGCGGCGGCTGGTGGACGTGAGCCGGGTCGACACCTCCGTCGAACTGCTTGGAACCAGGCTGCCAACGCCGATCCTGCTGGCGCCTGCCGGCGCCCAGGCCACCGTGCATGCCGACGGCGAGGTCGCGACCATGCGCGGGGCCTCTGCCCGCGGGCACCTCATGATCTCCTCCACCATTTCCAGCAACAGCATCGGCGAGATCCGTGGGGCGGGCACGGCGCCGCTCTGGTTCCAGCTCTACCCCTCGCCGGACCAGGACCTCATGCGCCACCTCCTTGCAGGGGCCGCGGCGGCGGGCTGCCGGGCGGTCGCGCTCACGGTGGACTCACCCACCCGCGGCAACCGCCTGGGCGAGCGGTGGTTCTCCCGGATCTCGACGCGCAAGGGCCCCGCCCGCATGGGCAATTTCGAGGGCTACGGCGGTCCGCCCCGGGTGGGAGACCCGGCCCTCACCTGGGACATCGTCGACTGGCTGCGGGCCAACACCGCGCTGCCGGTCCTGCTGAAGGGCATCGTCACCCGGGAGGACGCGGAAATCGCGGTCCGGCGGCGGGTCGACGGCCTCATCGTTTCCAACCACGGTGGGCGCCAGGAGGAGAGCGGTCGGGGGACCCTCGAATGCCTGCCGGAGGTCGTCGCGGCCGTCCGGGGCCGGATGCCGGTGCTGATCGATGGCGGCCTCCGGCGGGGCACGGACGTGTTCAAGGCGCTCGCCCTCGGCGCCGACGCGGTATGCGTGGGCAGGCCGTACCTCTATGGGCTCGCCGCTTATGGCGATGCCGGCGTGGCGAAGGTGCTCGCGATACTCGACAGCGAGTTCCAGCGCAGCATGCAGTTCGCCGGCACCACGAGCGTGGCGGCAATCAGGCCGGACTACGTGCAGCGCCGGGGGTGAGTATCGTGTCGGCGGCCGCCGCGTCGGGGAGCGTGGCCGGGTAGTCGCGGTTGCAGTGCAGGCCACGGCTCTCCTGCCGCACCTGGGCGCAGCGGATGGTGAGTTCGGCCACCTGGGCGAGGTTGCGCAACTCGATCAGGTCGTTGGTCACGCGGAAGTGGCCGTAGAACTCCGCGATCTCCTCGTGCAGCAGGTCCACCCGGTGGCGGGCGCGGGCCAGCCGCTTGTTGGTCCGCACGATACCCACGTAGTCCCACATGAAGCGACGCAGCTCATCCCAGTTGTGGGACACGATGACGAGCTCGTCCGGGTCCGTCACCCGGCTTTCGTCCCACGGGGCCAGCGCCCGGGCTGGCGGCGGAACCGTGCCGATGGTGGCCGTGATGTGCCGGGCTGCCGCGGCCCCGAACACCACGCACTCCAGCAGCGAGTTGCTGGCGAGGCGGTTCGCCCCGTGCAGTCCCGTGCAGGTGCACTCGCCCACGGCGTAGAGCCCCGGCAGGTCGGTCGCGGCGTCCAGGTCCGTCACGACGCCCCCGCAGCTGTAATGCGCCGCCGGCACCACCGGGATCGGATCCCGGGTCATGTCGATCCCGAAGGTGCGCAGGCGCTGGGCAATGTTGGGGAAGTGGCCGAGGACCTCGTCCGCCGGCTTCTGGCTGATGTCGAGGTAGACGCAGTCGAAACCACCGCGCTTCATCTCGGCGTCGATGGCCCGGGCCACCACGTCGCGCGGGGCGAGTTCGGCCCGCGGATCGTGGGCATCCATGAAGCGTCTCCCATCCGGGAGGCGCAGCACGCCACCTTCGCCACGAACGGCCTCGGAGATGAGCTCCGACTTCGCGAGGGGGTGGTAAAGACAGGTCGGGTGGAACTGGACGAATTCCATGTTCGCCACCCGGCAGCCGGCCCGCCAGGCCATGGCGATGCCATCGCCGGTGGAGGTGTCCGGATTGGTCGTGTAGAGGTAGATCTTCGAGGCGCCGCCGGTGGCCAGGACCACGGCGCGCGCCGCGATGGTCTCCACGCGGCCGGTCACCCGGTTGAGCGCGTGGATGCCGACGCAGCGGTTCGGGCCGGGCAGGCCCTGCTTCGCACTGGTGATGAGGTCGATGCCAATGCGGTCGTCCAGCAACTGGATGGTGGGGTGTTCGGCCACCCGGTCGGTCAACCCCGTGATGACGGCGTGCCCCGTCGCGTCGGCGGCGTGGACCACCCGCCGGCGCCCATGGCCGCCTTCCCGGGTGAGGTGCAGCGAGCCGCGCTGGTTCGGTCCCGCCGGCGTGAACGCGACGCCCTGGGCCTCCAGCCAGCGGATGGCGTCCGGCGCCTGGCCCACCACGAAGTCCACGGTGGCAGGCTTGCACAGGCCTCCGCCTGCCACGAGCGTGTCCGCGGCATGCTGGGCCGGCGTGTCGCCGGTGTCCATGGCGGCCGCGATGCCACCCTGGGCCCACGCGCTGGAACTCTCCATGGACGGCTTCTTGCGCAGCACCGCCACGGACAGGCCGGTCTCGGCGAGGCGCAGTGCCGTGGACAGGCCACCGAGCCCGCCGCCCACGACGACGACGTCGAAAGCTGCCGAGGGTGTCACGGGGAGATGGGTGCGCTCAGTCGCGCGCGGCGCTGCGGCCGATGGCCAGCATGCGTTCCAGCGCCTGGCGGGCCCGGGCGGCGACATCCGCGGGGACGTCGACGACCGGGGTCATGGTCTGCAGCGACGCCAGGATCTTGGGCAGCGTGATCCGCTGCATGTGGGGGCACAGGTTGCAGGGCTGGATGAATTCCACCTCGGGGAACTCCACGGCGACGTTGCCGGCCATGGCGCACTCCGTGATCATCGCCACCTGCCGGGGATGGACCTTGCCCACGTGGTCGATCATGGCGGAGGTCGAGCCGACGAAGTCGGCCTCGGCCAGCACGTCGGGCGGGCACTCCGGGTGGGCCATCACGTGGATGCCGGGATGCATGCCGCGGAACTCCCGCAGTTCCTGGCCGGTGAATCGTTCGTGGACCTCGCAGGCGCCCTCCCAGAGGATCAGGCGGACACCGGTCTTGCCCGCCACATAGCGGCCCAGGAAGCGGTCGGGTAGGAAGATGACCTCGTCGACGCCCAGCGACTCGACCACCTGCACCGCATTGGCCGACGTGCAACAGATATCCGACTCCGCCTTCACGTCCGCCGAGGTATTCACGTAGGTCACGACCGGGACGCCCGGGTGCCTCGCGCGCAGCGTCCTCACGTCGGCGGCGGTGATGGAGGAGGCCAGGGAGCAGCCTGCCTTGGGGTCGGGCAGCAACACGGTCTTCTCGGGGCTGAGGATCTTGGCGGACTCCGCCATGAAGTGGACACCACACGTCACGATCGTGCTGGCAGCGGCCCGCGCACCGTACTGGGCCAGGCCCAGGGAGTCCCCGGAATAGTCCGCGACGCCGTGGAAGATTTCCGGCCGCATGTAGTTGTGCACGAGGATGATGGCATTGCGTTCCCGCTTCAGCCGGTTGATTGCAGCGATCAGCGGCGCGTGCACCGGCCACTCCACGTCGGGGATCACCCGCTTGACCCGCTGGTAGAGATCCCGGGTCTCCTTCTCCACTTCGGGGGTGAAGGGCAGGGTTTCGGTGGCTGGGCTCATGTGTGGCACGGTTCGCGAAACGGGGTGGATCAGTATAAGACACCGCGCCGGCGGGGCGCCGGGCCGGCGGTTCTGGGAGGCCCATCACGCTACGGGCGGTTTAAAAGCAACAAGATTCAGTGACTTAAAAGCGCGGGCGGATGGAACCCTGAGTTGACGGCCACGGAGGGCAGCGCCGAGAGGGACCAGGTGCTGGGCGACTATGCCGCCCTGCTGCGCGCCTTCCTGCCCGAAATACGGGGCTGCCACTGCTACGGTGCCAATGGCGCGACGCTGTGGTGTGACGAACCCGATGCCCGCCTGCCTGCCACGCGCGCCTTCCGGGCGGCGTTGAAGTCGGTGCTTCCGGGCACGGGCCCGGGGTTCCTCAAGGTGGATCTCGAGGGCACCGTGGCCTACCTCATCACGCTCCGCAATGAGCGGGGCGAGCCCCTCGGTGCCGTGGTCCTGACTCTGCCTGCCCCTGCCGCCACTTTTTCCGCGGAGGTGTGCGCCGAGCGGGCCCGTCCGGCTACCCGGACCCTCGAGCGGGAACTCAGCCTGCGCTTCCGCCTGCTGGAGGGCCGCCGCAAGCTCAGTGTCCAGGCCGCGGAGGAGCGCCTGCTGCATGAGGTGGAGCGGGCCGTCCAGGGCCCGGCCGACTGCCAGGCCATGCTGGACCGGATCCTGAAGCTGTGCCGCCAGTTCCTCGAGGTCGAGTCGGCGGCCGTGGTCATTCCCCGCAAGCGCATCGCCCTGGTCCACGGCGATCACTTCACCGCGCCAGAGCTCGCGGCACTCGCGTGCGCCGGCCAGGAGCCGTCGGACGGCGAGGCCAGCGACCGCATCACCGCCGGCATCCGCGGGTGGGGTGGCGCCATGGTCGGTGTGCTGGCGCTGGCGGGCTGGAAAGGCCCGGAATTCAGCCTCCGGCGGCGGTCCCGGGTGGTCCGCTACCTGGTGACCCACATCGAGACGGTGCTGGAGCGGGCCTACGACGGCCTGACCGGCCTGCCCTCCTGGCCGGCCTTCGAGCGTCAGCTTCGCCTCGCGCTTGCTGTCGACGTGGGCGATCCGCCCGTCCTCATGTACTGCGACGTGGACCGCCTGCACGTGGCCAACGACACCCTGGGCCGGGAGGTGGGCGACCAGGTGCTCGCGGGCTTCGCCGCGATCCTCGAGGCGGAGTTCGCCGGCCATGCCCTCACCCGGATCGCCAGCGACCGCTTCGCCGTGCTGCTGGTGGACGCCGACCTCGCCGAGGCCCGGCGGCGCGCCGATCTCGTGGCAGACCGCTTCCGCAGCCTGGAGTTCGGCGAGGGCGATCGCCGCTTCGTGGCCACGGTGAGCATCGGCATCGGGCACGCGGCCCGGGAAGACGATGCCGGGAGCGGGGGTGCGGGGCCTGCCGACGATGGTGCGCTGTCGACCGCGCAGGTGGCCTGCCAGGCCGCCAAGGACCGGGGGCGCGGCCGGGTGGAGGTCTACGAGTCCACCGACGCCTCCATCGTGAAGCGCTTCGACGACATCCAGCTGGTCGGCTACATCCGCAGCGCGATCGACCGCAGCCGGCTGGTCCTGATGGGGCAGCCCATCGCCACCGTCCGCCCGTCGGCCGGGGGGACGGATCCCGCCTACTACGAGATCCTGGTGCGGCTCCTCGACGAGGACGACAGGCATGTCTCCCCGGGTGAGTTCCTCTCTGCCGCCGAGCGCTACCAGATGATGGAGGACCTGGACCGCTGGGTCGTCGCGCAGACCCTCACCGATCTCGGCCGGTGCCTGGACCGCCTGGCACCTGCCCCGGCCCGCTTCGCGATCAACCT
>CALGMY010000076.1 GCA_937958785.1 uncultured Gammaproteobacteria bacterium
GTCCCACCGAAACGGGAGACCAGATCCTGGATGTTCACAGAAACCCACGAAACTTAAGGGGATTTAGCATAATCAGGTACCGCGGGGCGGGCAACCTCCGTTTCCCGGTCCGGACCGGCCCCACCGGCCATTAGAAGCCCCAACGAGGTCCCGGGGCCGTGACCCGGTGCACACACCGCAGCGTAGTGTGCGGCGGGTGCCGTGAACAGCACGTGACAGGGCTTTCGCGGCGCCGAATCCGGTCCGCCGCGGGCGGACGAATCGGCTACTATCGTTTCGCCACTCAAGGTTTCCGGACCATTTGACGACCTGACTTATGGATGAGACGCAGGCGACAGGCGGCGGCGACGGTGACAGCGACAAGGACCTCCCCCGACGGCCGGATGACGGCCGGGGTCTTGCCGTCGAGGAGGCCCGCCCCAAGGTCAAGCGTCCGCCCCTGTACCGTGTGGTCCTGCTCAATGACGACTACACGCCCATGGAGTTCGTCGTCGAGGTGCTGGAGCTGATATTCGCCATGGACAGGCAGAAGGCCACCCGCGTCATGCTGGAGGTCCATACCCGGGGCAAGGGGGTCTGTGGCGTCTTCACCTACGAGATCGCGGAAACCAAGGTGGCGCAGGTGGGTGCCTACGCCCAGCAGCACCAGCACCCCCTGCTTTGCACGCTGGAGGAGACCTGACCGTCATGTTGAGCAGTGAACTCGAGTTCTGCCTGAACGAGGCCTTCCAGCAGGCCCGCGGCAAGCGTCATGAGTACATGACGGTGGAGCACCTCCTGCTGGCCATCAGTGACGTGCCCGCCGTGACCGAGATCCTGAAGGGCTGCGGCGCTGACCTGCCGCGCCTGCGCCGCGACCTGGAGCAGTTCATCGAGGAGTCCACGCCCCGGCTCCCGGAGGGCAGCGAGCAGGACGTCCAGCCGACCCTCGGCTTCCAGCGGGTGCTGCAGCGGGCGGTCTTCCACGTGCAGTCGAGCGGCAAGAAGGAGGTGCGCGGCGAGAACGTGCTGGTCGCCATCTTCGGCGAGAAGCAGTCCCACGCGGTCTATCTGCTCGGCCTCCAGGACGTCACGCGCCTCGACGTCGTCAACTTCATTTCACATGGTCTCTCGAAGCTGCGCGAGGATCCGGCAACCGGCAAGGGCCCGGCGGGCGAGGGCGAGGAGGGCGAGGGCGAGGCGGGCGGCAGCGCCCTCGACAACTACGCCACCAACCTCAACAAGCGGGCACGGGAGGGCAAGATCGATCCCCTGATCGGCCGCGAGATGGAGGTCGAGCGCACGATCCAGGTGCTGTGCCGCCGCCGCAAGAACAACCCGCTCTACGTGGGCGAGGCGGGCGTGGGCAAGACGGCGATCGCCGAGGGCCTCGCCAAGCTGATCGTGGAGGGCAAGGTCCCCGAGGTGCTCGCCAACTGCACGATCTATGCCCTCGACATGGGTTCGCTGCTCGCCGGTACCAAGTACCGGGGCGACTTCGAGAAGCGCTTCAAGGCCGTGATCAAGGAGCTGGGCAAGGACCCGGGCGCCATCCTGTTCATCGACGAGATCCACACGGTGATCGGCGCCGGCGCGGCCTCGGGCGGCGTGCTCGATGCCTCGAACCTCATCAAGCCGGTCCTGTCGAGCGGCGAACTCCGCTGCATCGGGTCGACCACCTACCGGGAGTACCGGGGCGTGTTCGAGAAGGACCACGCCCTGGCCCGCCGCTTCCAGAAGATCGACATCACCGAGCCGACCGTGCCCCAGACCATCGAGATCCTGCGGGGCCTCAAGAGCCGGTTCGAGGAGCATCACGCGGTCACGTACACCGACGAGGCCATCGTGGCGGCCGCCACCCGGGCCCGGGAAGTGGGTGTCGGCCAGATCGAGACCGTCATCGCCAAGATCGCCCGCATCCCGCCGAAGAGCGTGTCGGCGTCCGACCGGGACCAGCTGCGCAACCTGGAACGGGACCTGAAGCTCGTGATCTTCGGCCAGGACAAGGCGGTCACCGCGCTGTCCTCCGCGATCAAGATGGCACGCTCGGGCCTCCGCGACGCCGAGAAGCCCGTGGGTGCGTTCCTCTTCGCCGGCCCCACCGGCGTCGGCAAGACAGAGGTCACCCGCCAGCTGGCCCACTGCCTCGGCATCGAGCTGATCCGCTTCGACATGTCCGAGTACATGGAGCGGCACACGGTGTCGCGGCTGATCGGCGCACCCCCGGGCTACGTGGGCTTCGACCAGGGCGGCCTGCTCACCGAGGCCATCAGCAAGCACCCCCACGCCGTGCTGCTGCTCGACGAGATCGAGAAGGCGCACCCGGAGGTCTTCAACCTGCTGCTGCAGGTGATGGACCACGGCACGCTCACCGACAACAACGGCCGCAAGGCCGACTTCCGCAACGTGATCCTGGTGATGACCACCAACGCCGGCGCCCAGGAGATGGGCCGGGCCTCGATGGGCTTCACGGAGCAGGACAACAGCACGGATGGCATGGCCATCATCAACCGGATGTTCACCCCCGAGTTCCGCAACCGGCTCGATTCGATCATCCAGTTCGCGCCGCTCGGTCCCGAGGCGATCCTGCGGGTGGTCGACAAGCTGGTCATGGAGCTCGAGGCCCAGCTGGACAAGAACGCCGTCACGATCGAGCTCGAGCCGGGCGCCCGGCAGTGGATTGCCGACAAGGGCTACGACCCGAAGATGGGCGCGCGGCCCATGGCCCGGGTGATCCAGGAGCAGGTGAAGCGACCGCTCGCCGAGCAGCTGCTGTTCGGCGACCTCGCCAAGGGAGGCCACGTGCGCGTGTGCCTCGACGAGGCCGGTGAGCTGGTGCTGAAGTCGACGCCGGCGACGCGCTCGCTGGAGCACATCCCCGACCCGGCCTGAGATCCGGAGGGCGCGCCGGCCGGCAGGCCGGTCAGCGGGCGCGGAAGGTGATGCGACCCTTGGTGAGGTCGTAGGGAGTCAGTTCCACGGTCACCCGGTCGCCGGTGAGGATGCGGATGTAGTTCTTGCGCATCTTCCCCGAGATGTGGGCAGTCACGACGTGGCCGTTGTCGAGTTTCACCCGAAACGTCGTATTCGGCAGGGTCTCGGCGACGACCCCTTCCATCGTGATGGCTTCTTCCTTGGACATGGAGACTCCGGCAAACGGGCCGCGATTGTGGTCCAAGTCGACCAGCCGCGCAAGCGACCGGGCCGCTAGCCGGAAGCCGCGAGCGCCGCTGTAGGTGCAGGCCCCGTCCGCCAGGGCAGCGCCGGCCCGACCCGGGCCGTGAGTCGCGCCACCTCGTCCAGGAAGGCCGTCCGGGGCAGGTGCCGGCTGCCCAGCGAGTCCAGGTGGTCCGTCGCGACCTGGCAGTCGATCAGCGCGATGCCGAGTCCGCACGCGTGGCGCGCGAGGTGGGCGAGGGCGACCTTCGAGGCATCGGTCGCGGTACTGAACATGGACTCACCGAAGAACACGCCGCCGATGGCGACGCCATAGAGGCCGCCGACGAGCTCGTCGCCCTGCCAGGTCTCCACCGCATGGGCATGGCCGAGCTCGTGCAGTTGCAGGTAGGCGGCCTGCATCTCGGGCGTGAGCCAGGTGCCACTCGCCGCGCGGGTCGCCGCGCAGGCCTGTATGACCCCCAGGAACGCCTGGTCCACCGACGTGCGGAAGCGGTCGCTGCGCAGCGTGCGGCGCAGGCTGCGGCTCACGCGCATCTCGCCCGGCAGCAGCACTGCGCGGGGGTCGGGCGACCACCAGAGGATGGGCTGGCCGGCCTCGTACCAGGGAAAGATGCCGCGGCGGTACGCGGCGAGCAGCCGCGCGGGGCTGAGGTCGCCCCCGATGGCGAGCAGCCCGTCCGGGTCCGCACCAGTGGCCGGATCCGGGAACCGGTCGGGCGGATCACCGGGCTTCAGGAAGGCAATGGCGCTCATCGTGGGGCCGCGCGCGTCAGCCGGCGCCCTTGCGGAACGGCACGTGTTCCGTCGCCGCCTCGATGTAGTCGTCCATGTGGGCCCGCTCCCGGCCCAGGTACTCGTCCACCGCGGCGGCGAAGCGCGGGTGCGACAGCCAGTGGCCGGACCGCGTCACCGTCGGCACGAAACCGCGGCTGATCTTGTGCTCGCCCTGGGTGCCGGGCTCGAAGGTGGCCAGGCCCTTCTCGATGCAGTACTCGATGCCCTGGTAGTAGCAGGTCTCGAAGTGCAGGCTGTGGTGTTCGCCCTCGCTGCCCCAGTAGCGGCCGTAGAGCGTGTCGGCGCCGCGGAAGCACAGCGCCGTCGCCACCGGCCGTCCGCTGAGCAGCGCGACGATTGCCAGCACGCTGTCCGGTGCGGTGGCGCTGATCTGCCGGAAGAAGGCCTCGCTGAGGTACGGTTCCCGTCCCCGGCGCCAGAACGACGTGGCATGCAGGGCATAGAGCGTCTCCCACAGCGGACCGTCGATCTCGCCACCGGCGAGGCGCACGAACGAGATGCCGGCCTCGGCGACCCGGCGCCGCTCCCGGCGGGCCTTCTTGCGCTTCTCGGCGGTGAACTCGCCGAGGAAGGCGTCGAAGTCCGGGTAGCCCCGGTTGCTCCAGTGGAACTGGCAGTCCTTGCGGGCCAGGAAGCCGGCACCGTCGAGCGCCGCGGCCTCGCTGGCCGTCGGGAAGAGCACGTGCACCGAGGACGCGCCGGTCTCGGCGGCGAGGGCGGTGGCGCCGGCGAGCAGCGCGGCGCGGACCGCCCCGGGGTCCCGGTCCGGCGCGTGCAAAAGGCGCGGCCCCGTGGCCGGCGTGAAGGGCACCGCGGACACCAGCTTCGGGAAGTAGCGGAGCCCGGCGCGGCGATACGCGTCGGCCCAGGCCCAGTCGAAGACGAATTCACCGAAGGAGCCGGTCTTGCTGTAGAGGGGCATGGCGCCGGCCAGCCGGCCGGCCTCGTCCTTCAGCAGGAGGTGGCAGGGCGTCCAGCCGGTGGCGGGCGTCGCGCAGCCGGTCTCCTCGAGGGCCGCGAGGAATTCGTGGCGAAGGAAGGGCCCGGTGGCGCCGGCGAGGCCGTTCCAGTCGGTGGCCGCCACGCCCGCCATGCCGCCGATGACTTCAATGCGCACCGGTCCCGCCCGCGGCGCTCACCCGGCGACGCTGTCCAGGTACTTCTCCGCGTCCAGGGCCGCCATGCACCCGGAACCCGCGGACGTGATGGCCTGCCGGTAGACGCTGTCGGCCACGTCCCCGGCGGCGAACACGCCGGGAACGCTGGTTGCGGTCGCGCCGCCGCTGCGGCCCGTGCGGACCACGATGTAGCCGTTGTCCAGCTCGAGCTGGCCGCGGAAGAGCGCGGTGTTGGGATCGTGGCCGATGGCGATGAAGAGGCCGGTCACGTCGAGGGAGGGTCCCGCGCCACCGCCGTCGGTCGGCCGGAGCCTGACGCCGGTGACGCCGCCGTCGTTGCCGAGCACCGTGTCGACCTCGTGGTTCCAGACCACCGACACGTTGCCGCCGTCCCGGGTGCGGGCGAGGAGCTTGTCCTGGAGCATCTTCTCCGCCCGCAGCCGGTCGCGCCGGTGCACGAGCGTGACGTGGGCGGCCAGGTTGGAGAGGTAGAGCGCTTCCTCCACGGCCGTGTTGCCACCTCCGATGACCGCTACCCGCTGGCCCCGGTAGAAGAAGCCGTCGCAGGTGGCGCAGGCGGACACACCCTTGCCCCGGAACGCCTGCTCGGACGGCAGGCCGAGGTAGCGGGCCGAGGCGCCGGTCGCGATGACCAGGGCGTCGCAGGTGTACGTGGCGGAGCCGCCCCGGAGCACGAAGGGCCGCGCGGCGAGGTCGACGGATTCGATGTGGTCGAACACGCCGGGCACGCCGAGGCGTTCCGCGTGTTCCTTCAGCTGGGCCATGAGTTGCGGGCCCTTAAGTCCGTGGGGACCTCCCGGCCAGTTGTCCACGTCGGTGGTGGTCATGAGCTGGCCACCCTGTTCCAGGCCGGTGACGAGGAGGGGGGCGAGGTTGGCGCGGGCCGCGTACACGGCAGCGCTGTAACCGGCGGGACCGGAGCCCAGGATGATGAGGCGGGCGTGCGTAGGGGCTGTCATCCGGCCAGTTTAGGCGATGGCCCGCGCTTGCGTCCAAATCGCGTGCTGCTATCATCCGGGCCGTAATCTGCTTGCCGGCCAGCCAGTTAAATCCCGGAGTTGCGACCTCTTCTTGGAGGCCCCGACCGGGCAGGCGGCCGGTTGCATGGCTGCCAGGGACGGACATGGCCAGAGCTGTCGGAATCGAAAGTCGCGGCCTTGCGGCGCCGCTCACCCACGCCGTGCGGGAATCGGCCCTGTGGGTGATGGGGGCGGTGGCCCTCATCATGCTCGTGGCCCTCCTGAGCTACAGCCCGCTGGATCCCGGCTTCAGCCACACCGGCGACGGGGCCGCCGTCCGCAACCAGATCGGCGCGGGCGGGGCCTGGTTCGCCGACATCGCCTTCAGCCTGTTTGGCGGCCCGGCCCTGCTGTTCCCCGCAATGATGCTGCTCGCCGGCTGGATCCTGTTCACCCACCGCAGCACGCCGGGCCCCGTCGACCGCCAGATCCTCTTCACCCGCCTGTCCGGGTTCGCCCTGACCCTCGCCACCAGCTGCGCGCTCGCGACCCTGCATTTCAGCGCCGAGGACCTGCCCCAGACCGCCGGCGGTGCCTTCGGCGAGCTGCTCGGCAATGGCCTCGCGGCCGGCCTCGGGCCCCTCGGCGCCACGCTGCTCCTGCTCGCCTCCTGGCTGGCGGGCGTGTCGCTGTTCACCGGGCTGTCCTGGCTCGCGGTCATGGACCAGCTCGGCCACCACGTGCTCGAGGCCGTGGACCGGGGCAGGGACCTCGTCAACAACCTCCGGGACCGCACGGCGGCCCGGCGCATGCAGGAGGAGCGCCAGGAGGTCGTCCGCAAGGAGCGCAAGAAGGTCGAGAAGAAGGCACCGCCGCGCATCGAGCCCCAGCTCGCCGCGCCGGCGCCCAGCCAGCGGGCCGAGAAGGAGCGCCAGGTGCCGCTCTTCCAGGGCACGGTGCTGCCCGGCGAGCTGCCGCCGCTGGCCCTGCTCGACGACCCGCCCGAGCAGCCGCCCGGCTATTCCAAGGAGTCCCTCGAGGCCATGTCCCGGCTGGTGGAGCTGAAGCTCCGGGACTTCGGCGTGGAGGTCGAGGTCGTGGCCGTGCAGCCCGGCCCGATCGTCACCCGCTTCGAGCTGGCACCGGCCCCCGGCGTGAAGGTCAGCCAGATCAGCAACCTGTCCAAGGACCTCGCCCGTTCACTCTCCGCCATCAGCGTCCGGGTCGTCGAGGTGATCCCGGGCAAACCCACCGTCGGCCTGGAGATCCCCAACGAGTCCCGCGAGATGGTGACCCTCGGGGAGATCCTGCGCTCACGAGCCTACGAGGAGATGCCCTCGCCGCTGACCCTCGCCCTCGGCAAGGACATCGGCGGCAAGTCGGTGGTGGCCGATCTCCAGCGCATGCCGCACCTGCTGATCGCGGGCACCACGGGCTCGGGCAAGTCGGTGGGCATCAACGCCATGGTGCTGTCGCTGCTCTTCAAGGCGCGCCCCGACGACGTGCGGATGATCATGATCGACCCGAAGATGCTCGAGCTGTCGGTCTACGAGGGCATCCCGCACCTGCTCGCGCCGGTCGTCACCGACATGAAGGAGTCGGCGAATGCGCTGCGCTGGTGCGTCGCCGAGATGGAGC
>CALGMY010000077.1 GCA_937958785.1 uncultured Gammaproteobacteria bacterium
GGTCGACCCGGACCGGTTCCGGCCGGCCATCGTGTCAGCGGTGCAGCAGGCCACCGGTCGCAGCCTCTCACTCGACGGGTCCGTGGGTCTCAGCTTCTTCCCCTGCTGTGCGGTCGAGGTCAGCGACGTGACGCTGGGCAATCCGCCGGGCTTCCCGGGCGACCCCTTCCTGCGGGCGGACTCGGCCCGGCTCGCGCTCCGCCTCTGGCCCCTCGTCACCCGGCGCGCCGTCGAGCTCGGCACCGTGCGGGTCACCGGTCTCCGGGCCAACCTGGTGGGCCAGGCGGACGGCACCAACAACTGGACCTTCACCGGGGCTGGTGCTGACGAGCCCGCGGCGGCCGGCGGCGGGGACGCCGGCATCGCGAGCCTCGATGTCGCGGGCATCACCATCGAGGACGCAGAGATCAGTTACGCAGACGCGGCCGATGGCAGCCGCTACCGGGTGTCGGACCTCGGGCTCAGCACCGGGGCGATCCGGTCCGGCGAGCCCTTCGACCTCACGACGTCGTTCCGGCTCACCGACCTCAGCGACGAGTCCGGCGGCACCCTGAAGCTCTCCTCGACCGTGACCCTCACCCTGGGCGAGGACCTGACCACCCTGGGCCTCGGTGCCGTCGCCGCCGAGTTCGACCTGGCGGGTTTCGCAGGCCTCGACCGGCTGCAGGGCACGGTCCGCGGGCCGGTCCTCACGGCGGAGCTCGCCACCAATACGCGGGTCGCCGCGCCCGAACTCGCGGTGCAGCTCACCGCCGCCGGCGAGGGCCTGCCGGGCGAGGGGCTGGCCCTCGAGGCCGCCGTCACCGGCCTCCGCTACGACATGGACGCGGGCACCGGCACCATCGGCAGCTTCACGGGCAGCACGACAGCGGCCGGGGCCAACCTGGAGCTGGCCGGCGCGGGCACCTTCGGCGACCGCACCGCCCTGCGGGGCACCTTGCGCATCGCCGAGTTCTCGCCCCGGGACGCGCTGGCGACGCTCGGAGAAGAGGTGCCCGTGACCGCCGATCCGAAGGCGCTCACCCGCCTGTCGGGCACCGCCGACTGGTCCCTGGACGAGTCTTCCGTCGCCCTGGCGAAGATGGCCCTGATCCTCGATGACACCCGGGTCAGCGGTTCCGCGTCCCGGGAACTTCTTCCGGAAGGCAGCACGGCCACGCCCCGCACCCGCTTCGACCTGGTCCTGGACCGGCTCGACGCCGACCGCTACCTGGAACCCGCGGCGGCCGGCGGCGGGGCGGGCGACGAGTCCACCGACGAGGCCCCGACGCCGATACCGGTGGAGATCATCCGGGGACTCAACCTCACGGGCCGGGCCCGGGTCGGCCAGCTGGTCTACGACGGCCTGCCCCTTGCGGACGTGGACGTGACGGTTGCCGCCGACGGCGGCCGCCTCCGGCTCGAGCCGCTGGGCGCCCGGCTCTACGGGGGCCAGCTGAAGGGCGGGCTGCGGGTGGATGCCACCGGGCCGAAGGCGCGGGTGACCGTGGACCAGGCCATGACGGGCCTGGACCTCGGCGCGCTGCTGGCCGGGATCTCCGACGTGCGCAACCTGCGGGGCACCATGACGGCGCGGCTCAATGGCTCGGCTGTTGGCGCCACCGACGACGAACTGCTCACCACGCTCGCGGGCAACCTGGACTTCGCGCTGGCTGACGGCGTCTACCAGGGCATGGACGTCTGGTACGAGATCCGGCGGGCCCGGGCGCTGATCCGCCGCAAGGCGCCGCCGGCGCGCACGGGTACGGAGGAGACGCCGATCCGCGCGCTGCGACTCACCGGCAAGCTCGCCGACGGCGTGCTACGCACCGACCAGCTCACCGCCGAGATCCCCTTCCTCCGGGTGTCCGGCGCCGCCACGGTGGACCTGCCGAAGTCCACCCTCGACAGTGAGCTCGAGGCGCTGGTCTTCGAGCAGCCGGTGTTCGGCGACGACGACAGCCTGGCCGATCTCGTGAACATGCGCCTGCCGCTCACGGTGCGGGGCCCCGTGGCGGACCCGAAGGTCGGCGTGGACCTCTCCCGCATGGTGAAGGAGAACCTGCGCAAATCGGTGGAGGACAAGCTGCGCGAGAAGCTCGGCATTGGCGCGCCCGCGCCCGCGCCGGCAGAGGGCGAGGACGCCGCCCCCGCGGCCCCGGAGGACCCGGTCAACCGCCTCCTCGACCGCCTCCTCAAGAAGAAAAAGGTACCGGACACTTAGTTATTCAGGTTTGAGGAAACCTGAATAACTAAGTGTCCGGTACCTTTCTAGACGGTACCTTTCTAGATTTCGACGACGGTGCTGAGGATCACGACGCGTCGCAGCGGCATGCCGAAGAACTCGGCGGCGCCGACGGACCGGCGCTGCAGCCAGGCGAAGAAACGGCGCTGCCAGCGCCGGGCCCGGCGCTGCTCGAGCGGCACCACCACGTGCTGGCCGAGGAACAGGGTGTAGTCCCGGGCGAAGATCTTGAGGCCCTGCCGGTTGCACTGCTGGATGATCGCCATCACGTCCGGATCCTCCATGAACCCGTAGTGGGCCCGCACGGAGTAGCAGCCGGGCTGCAGGGTGTCGATCTCGAGGCGCGCCGCCTCGTCCACCTTCGGCACCCGCCGGAAGCCGATGTGCAGGAACACCACGCTCTCGTGCACCACCCGGTTGTGTTCCAGGTTGCGCAGGAAGGCGCTCGGAATCGAGTCCGGCCGGCTGGCGAGGAAGATCGCCGTGCCGCCCACCTGCTTCATGCCCGCCAGCAGGCGGGGCAGGTCCTCCATGCGCACCGCATTGGCGTCCAGCTGCGCGGTCAGCCGCTCCCGCCCGTCGTGCCAGACGATGAACACCAGGAAGATGGCTGCCGACATGGTCAGCGGTACCCAGGCCCCGTCCGCGATCTTGGTGAGGTTGCCCGCCACGAACACCGCGTCCAGCGCCGTGAACGCCCCGAACACCAGCACCACCGCGATCCAGGGCCAGCGCCAGTCGAGCCGCGCGAGGGTGGCCGCCAGCAGCGTGGTGATGAACATGGTGCCCGCCACGGCCGCCCCGTAGGCCGCCGACAGGGCGCCCGACGAGCCGAAGCCCACCGTGATCAGCAGCACGAACGCGAGCAGCACCCAGTTGGCCACCGGCACGTAGATCTGCCCCCGCTCCCGCGCCGAGGTCTGGATGATCTCCACCCGCGGCATCAGGTCGAGCTGCACGGCCTGCCGGGTGACCGAGTAGGCCCCCGTGATGGTCGCCTGGGACGCGATGATCGTGGCCGCCGTCGCCAGCACGATCAGGGCCGCCAGCAGCGGCTCGGGCACCAGCATGAAGAAGGGGTTGCCGAGGGTCGCCGGGTCCCGCAGCGCGTTGGCGCCCTGGCCCAGGTAGTTCAGCACCAGCGCGGGCCACACGAAGCCGAACCAGGCCAGTCGCACCGCGCCCCGGCCGAAGTGCCCCATGTCCGCGTACAGCGCCTCGCCGCCGGTCACCGCGAGGAACACGGCGCCGACGATGGCGAGCGCGAGCCCCGGGCTCTGGGCGAGCATGCCCACGGCGTAGAGGGGATTCAGGGCGTGCAGCACCGCCGGGGCGCGCAGGATCGCGAGCACGCCCGTGACCGCCAGCGTGCCGAACCAGAGCAGCATCACCGGCCCGAAGTAACGGCTGACGCTGTGGGTCCCCGCCCGCTGGATGAGGAAGAGTCCCAGCAGGATCCCGCAGGCGATGGGCAGCACGTAGCGCTCGAGGCCCGGGTTCAGCACTTCGAGCCCCTCCACGGCGGAGAGCACCGAGATCGCGGGCGTGATGGCGGCGTCACAGTAGAAGAGTGCCGCGCCGAGCGCTCCTGCCAGCAGCAGGTACCGGGACCAGCGGCCCCACCGGTAGGCGTGCTGCTCGAGCCGGGCGAGCAGGGCGAGGATGCCGCCCTCGCCCTCGTTGTCCGCCCGCACCACGACACCCAGGTACTTGATGCCGACGACCAGCACGAGGCTCCAGAAGATCAGCGAGAGCGAGCCGAGCACGGCAAGCGCTGGCGGCACGCCGTCCGCCACCTTGATGGCGGCGCCGAAGGCATAGAGCGGGCTCGTGCCGATGTCGCCATAGACGACGCCGATGGCGCCAATGGCTGCCGACGCCCGCAGGCGCGAACTGAACATGGTGGTTTGTCGGGTGGGGTAGGGGTGGAGGAGGTGCGCTGGGCTGCTGGTTTGCTGGGGCGCTGGGAGGCTGTAGGTGCGGTGCCCGTAGGAGCGGCTTCAGCCGCGATTCCAACCCCGCGGCGCGCGCATTCTGCGCCTGCCCCCGGCCCGCGACAAGCCGGTGCCGGCAGCCTCCGGATTGCAAAGCCGCCACCGCTCCGTCACCGTTCCCCCATGACCGCCGACACCCCCGGTCCCGACCCGGATTTCGCCCCCCGCCTCGCGCCCGCGCTGCTCGCCTGGTGGGACCGGCACGGCCGCAAGGACCTGCCCTGGCAGCAGGACCCCACCCCCTACCGGGTCTGGGTCTCCGAGATCATGCTCCAGCAGACCCAGGTGGCCACGGTCCTGCGCTACTACCCGCCGTTCCTGGCGAGCTTCCCCCACGTCACCGCCCTGGCGGACGCGCCCGTCGACGCGGTGCTCCACCACTGGTCCGGCCTCGGCTACTACGCCCGGGCCCGGAACCTGCACCGGGCGGCCCGGCAGGTGCGGGACGAGCACGGCGGCCGCGTGCCCACCGACTTCGACGCCCTGGCGGCGCTGCCGGGCATCGGCCGGTCCACCGCCGGCGCAGTCCTCGCCCTCGCCACGAACCAGCGGCACCCCATCCTGGACGGCAACGTGAAGCGGGTGCTCGCCCGGGTGTTCCGGGTGGAGGGCTACCCGGGCGAGACGGCGGTGGCGAAGCACCTCTGGGACCTGGCCGACCGCTGCACGCCCGCGGACCGGGTGGCGAACTACACCCAGGCGATCATGGACCTCGGCGCGTCACTCTGCGCCCGGCGCAAGCCCGCCTGCGGCGCCTGCCCGCTGAATGACGGCTGCATCGCCCACCGGGACGGCGTCGCCGCCCGCCTGCCGGCCCGCAAGCCGAAGAAGGCCCGGCCCCGCAGGTCCACCGTGGTGCTTCTGTGCCTGCGCCCGGACGGCGCCGTGCTGCTCGAGCGCCGTCCCGACGCGGGCCTCTGGGGTGGTCTCTGGGGGCTGCCGGAAGTCGGCGACCCCGCGAGCGCCGCCGGCTGGTGCGCGAGCGCCCTCGGCACCGTGCCCGTCAACCAGCGCCTGCGCCCGGTGCTGCAGCACGGTTTCACCCACTTCGACCTGGACATCCATCCCGTCGAGCTCGAGCTGCCCGCGCCGCCGGACCGCGTGATGGAGGCCGACCGCTGGCTCTGGTATAAAACCGATGCCCCGGCTGCGGGCGGGCTCGCCGCCCCGACCGCCCGCCTTCTGTCCTCACTGACCCCCCCGTAGGAGCGCCTTCAGGCGCGATCCCCTGAAAAAAATGCCCCGCACAGTCACCTGCGCCCTCCTCAAGATCCCCGCCGAAGGCCTGGACTACCAGCCCTACCCCGGCGAGCTCGGCAAGCGCATCTACGAGCACGTCTCCAAGCAGGCCTGGCAGCAGTGGCTGGCCCACCAGACCATGCTCATCAACGAGTACCGCCTGACCCCCATCGAGCCCAAGGCCCGGAAGTACCTGGAGGGGGAGATGGAGAAGTTCTTCTTCGGGGGCGGGTCGGAGAAGCCGCCGGATTTCAAGGCGTAGGAGCGCCGGTAGGAGCGCCTTCAGGCGCGACCCCGTCAGCCGCGCTCCGCCGGCCCCCGCCACCGCAGCCCCGGGAACCGGCCGTAATCCGCATCCAGGGTGATCCACTCGCACCCGGCCTCCATGGCCAGCGCCGCGAACCAGGCGTCGCTCACCAGGTTGCCCTTCGCCCCGGTCTTCCGGCACAGGTCGCTGAAGATCGACCAGTGCTGTTCGCCCGGCGTCACCACCGTGGAGTTCGGCGCATCCAGGAGTCGCCGGCAGAAGCGCAGGGCCTCGGTCGCACTGGAGGGCGTCCTGAAGATCTTCGGGTGGGTCGTCACCCGGACGACGCTGGCGAGCACCTGGGGGGAGATCCCGAAGCGGTTCGGACCGTCGACGACCGACTGCAGCCAGCCGCGGCAGATGTCGTGGTGCACGGCGTCGGCCCTGAACGCGCTCACCAGGACATTGACGTCGGCGAGAATCACTTCGAATTCATCAGGTCTTCGAGTTCACCGGACCGGGTGAGGTCGACGCCGGGCAGGACGCCGCCCCGGGCGCGGGACACCGGGAGGCTCAGCTTGCGACGGCGTCCCGGCGCCGGCTGATCGAGGACCCGCAGCAACCCCTCCTCGATCAGGGAGGTGAGGGTCCGGCCCTCAGCGGCGGCCCGTTCCCGGGCCTTCCGGAGCAGTTCGTCGCGGAGTCGCACGGTGGTCCTCATGCCGGCATGGTACGCCCGGAGACATACATATGTCTCCGGCTGCGGTCACGCTCCGGAGAGTCTGGGGCTTTGTCAGGGGCCGAGCCAGCCGGATTTCCTCCCTCTTTGGAGAGAAATTCCGCTGCAGCCCCGGCGCGCTTGACGCCCCTCGGCCCGACCCCCGAAAATGCCGCCTCCTGAGGGGGCTCCCCCCGCAGGAGCGGCTTCAGCCGCGACCCGGTTCCCCGGAATGGCCAGGTAGCTCAGTTGGTAGAGCAGCGGATTGAAAATCCGCGTGTCGGTGGTTCGATCCCGCCCCTGGCCACCATTCACCTGTTTAGGCACGTCTGACTGGGTCCGTTCGGGTCCGGCAAAGTCCACTTAACCCGCTGATCCAAGGTGCCTTTCCGTCGGGCGCCGTCTCCGGATGTACGCCCGGGTACGTTGACCGCAAGCCCAAAGGTGCCCCAATTTCAGGGGCAACAACTGGTTTCCACCGCTACCACGCCCAGGAGTTGCCCCACATGGCCATCAACAAGCTCAGCGATTCCCAGATCCGGAACGTGCGCCCCCGGGACAAGGTCTTCCGCATCCACGACGGCCTCGGCCTGTACCTGGAGGTGACACCCACCGGCAATCGCTGGTGGCGGTTCAAGTACACCTACGGCGGCAAGGAAAAGCGCGTCTCCCTGGGCGTCTACCCGCAGATCACCCTCAGGGACGCCCGCGAGCGCCGGGATGCCTGCCGGCGCCAGCTGGCCCACTACATCGACCCGGCCGTGGCCAAGCGGGAGGCCAAGGCGGCGCGGATCGCCAGCACCGAGAACAGCTTCGAGGCGATCGCCCGGGAGTGGTTCGCCAAGCGCTCGCCGGTCTGGAAGAAGACCCACAGCAGCAAGGTCATCCGCCGCCTCGAGATCGACGTCTTCCCCTGGCTGGGCAAGCGCCCGATTGCCGACATCAAGGCGTCCGAACTGCTACAGGTGATGCGTCGCATAGAAGACCGCGGCGTGATCGAGACGGCGCACCGCTGCCTGATGAACTGCGGTCAGGTGCTGCGCTATGCGATTGCTACCGGACGGGCGGAGCGGGACCTGTCCCAGGAC
>CALGMY010000078.1 GCA_937958785.1 uncultured Gammaproteobacteria bacterium
ATGGCCCAGTGGCTGCTCTATGGGGCGAACGGGTATACCGGCCGGCTGATGGCCGCGGAGGCGGTGCGCCGGGGTCTCGCCCCTGTGCTCGCCGGCCGTAACGGTCCGGCCCTCGAAGCGCTGGGCCGGGAGCTCGGCCTGCCGGTGCGGGTCTTCGCGCTGGACGATCCGGCCGGCGTGGCAGAGGGGCTCCGGGACGTGACGCTGGTGCTCCACTGCGCCGGGCCGTTCTCCGCCACCTGCGCGCCGATGCTCGCGGGCTGCCTGGCGGCCGGCGCCCACTACCTGGACATCACCGGCGAGATCGACGTCTTCGCCCACTGCCACGCGCAGGATGAGGCGGCCCGGGCGCGGGGGATCGTCGTGCTGCCCGGCGCGGGCTTCGACGTGGTGCCCACCGACGGTGTCGCGGGGATGCTGAAGCGCGCCCTGCCCGACGCCACGTCGCTGGTCCTCGGCTTCGAGGCGGGCGGGGGTGCGAGCCCCGGCACGACGAGGACCGGCGTCGAGGGGCTGGCCCAGGGCGGACGCGTCCGGCGCGGCGGTGAACTGGTGACGGTGCCGCTGGCCTGGCGCACGCGGACCTTCGACCGGGACGGCCGGGCCCGCACCGCCATGACCATCCCGTGGGGCGACCTCTACACGGCCTGGGTCTCCACGGGGATCCCCGACATCGAGACCTACCTCGTCGCGTCCCCGCGGGCGATCGCCGGCGCGCGGCGCCTCAACTGGGTACGGCCACTGCTGGCCTGGCCGGCGGTGGTCCGCTACCTGCAGCGCCGGGTCGACGCGCGCGTGAAGGGGCCCTCGGCGGCGACCCGCCAGCGCACCGGCGCCCGCATCTGGGGCGAGGTGCGCAACGCACGGGGTGAGGAGCGCCACCTGCAGATCGCGACGCCGAACGGTTACGACCTCACCGTCACCGCCGCGCTCGGCATCGTCGGGCGGCTGCTCGGCGCGACGGTGCCGGGTGGCTACTACACGCCGTCGATGCTGATGGGCGCCAAGTACGTGCTCTCCCTGCCCGGCGTTCAGAGCGTGGGAGCGCCTTCAGGCGCGATGGATCGCGATCGCGCCTGAAGGCGCTCCTACGGCGGCGCCGGCCCTGGCCCTGACCCCGGGCAGGCGATGGTGACGTCCGGCGGGCAGCGCACCCGGTCCGCCCGGCGGCCCTTGCGGAAGCCGAAGACGTGGATCTGCCGGGCCTCGAACACCGGGATGTACAACTCGGCCATGCCGTCCTCGCCGGGCCGGTCGTAGCGCCAGGCCAGGCCACCGATGGTCGAGATCACCTCGCCCTTGGGGTCCAGGGCGATGGTCTGGGTGGTGTTCGCGCCGTAGTGGTCGTTGATGTCGAAGATCACGACGGACTCATAGCGCCAGTCGTCCGTCTTCTGGCTCGCCGGCTTCAGCACCCACACCTTCGACGCCTCGTCGCCGCCGACGACGATCCAGGGCTTCTGCCGTCCCTCGAGGCGCCGCTCGGGCCAGAAGGCCACGGCACGATTGGGCGCGAGGCGTCCGGGCCCGCGGACCGGCTTCGGGAAGGTGGGATTCGGGCGGATATCGTCCTTCAGGATGCGGGTGGTCCACTCCTCGTCGAAAAGCTTGCCGCTGGCGGGCTGCTCCAGCGCGATCACCCGGCCGGGGATTGCATCCTTCGTCACGTCGAAGCAGCCGTCACCCTGGTGATTGCTGGTCAGGATCTCCGGGCGGCCATCGCCATTCAGGTCCTCGGGCTCCACGGCGAAGGGCCTGCCCTGGCCGGTCATGATGGTCTTGCGCCGGAGGGGTCGCTTCACCGGGTCCACGTCCTTCCACTCACCGCCGGCAGGCGCGCCGAACACGGTGATGTGGTCGCTGGTGAAGAAGTGCGTGGCGATGATCTCGGGCGCGCCATCCCCGTCCAGGTCAGCCAGCGCCATGTTCACTTCCGGGCCATTGGCCTCCCTCGGCAGGCCGACGAGCACCCGCGACTCCCAGGGCACGTCCGGCTTCAGTGCCGCACCCGGGTTGCGGAACCACACCAGCTCGCCCACGGGCGGGCACTGGTACTTGAAGGGCATGAGGCTGGCCCGCGCGGTGACGAGGTCCTTCAGGCCGTCCCCGTCCATGTCGTGGAAGAGGGCCTGGTGGTAGTACCAGTGATCGTTGCGGATCTGGCCGGGCGCCGTGCCGGCGGAGCAGTCCGGTGTGCCGGTGCCGGCCTCCACCACGACGTACTCGGTGCGCCTCGGGTCGTCCACGTTGACCAGCGTGATGCGCCCGGGCCTCGGCGTGGACAGGAAGCCTCCCGGGACCACCACCGCCTGGAAGGGCACGACCCCGTCCGGCACCCGGTCGGTTTCGTTGGGCCACACGTGGCGGAAGGGCTCCCCCGCCCGGTCGGTGAGAACCTCGACCTGCCGGCGGCCGTCGAAGGTGGCCGGATCGACGCCATCCAGGTCCGGGATCCAGGCCGCCAGGTCCCGCTCGAAGAAGCGCGTCACCTGCTCCCCGGCCGGGTCCTTCTCGACGTTGAAGAAGCTGGACATCAGGAGGGCATCCCGGCCCTGGCCGGGCGTGCCCGTCGGGAAGGTGGCCACGTGGAGGAAGGCCGGATTGAAGGGCAGGTTGAGCACGCCCTGGCGGTAGAGCGGCACGCAGGCTTCCCCGCCCGTGGCGGCCGCACCGCTGGCGAGGGTCAGCGCGAGCGCGGCCAGCCCCCCCGCCATCTGCCGCCGTGTCCCGGATGTGTCCATGGCCGCAGTCTAGTACGAAGCCGGGAACGGGCCGAGCCACTCCCCGGCCAGTGCGCGGACACGCTGGTCTATCTCCGGGTCGGGCAGGCCCGCCCAGCCGGCCGCTGCCGTGTTCACCGCGTCCATGAACCCCGCGACCTCGGGCGGGAAGCGCAGGCCGCGCCAGCTGTTGAACTGCAGCACGTTGCCCAGCTTCTGGTCCGGCGTGAAGCGCCGGTGCAGCTCGGCCTTCACGGCAAACCAGGCCTGCATCTGGGCGGGGGAGTCCTGCCGGCTGAAGAGCCCGACCCGGGAAAAGCCGGCGACGAGGCTCGCGGGCGGGATGATGCCGGGGGTCCGGATGCCGAGCCAGTCGAGGATCACGCCGACGGACGCGTTGGGCGTCAGGGGCAACGTGGCGTCCTCGCTCACGCCGCCGGCCGCCAGGGCAAGTGCGACGAACTCGGAGCAGTAGACCCGGGTCGGGTCCGCGCCATCGAAGTAGGGGTCGAAGGGCACCTGGCGCCGGTGGCTCGCCTGGGCGAAGGCGGCGATGCGGGCCGGGTCCGCCCCGGCGGGCAGGTCATAGAGGGCGATGAACCGGTTACGGGTGAGGAACGTGGCGAGGTCCAGGCGGCGGACGCCGCCTTGCAGGGTCTCGGTGGGCGGGCGGCCGCCGATGCTGGGCCGGAGCCGGCCATTGGCCTCGTAGACCACCGGCCAGCCATCCTCCACGACGACCACCGCCGAGTGCACGAAGGGCCGGTTCTCGGCCACGAGCAGGGACAGGAACAGGCTGTTCGGCGTGCCCTGCTCGCTGACCAGGATCTGGCCGGTGCGCACCGGGATGCCGTGGAAATCCAGCGCTGCGGAGCCCGCCGGGGCCTCGACCTGCCAGGTGGCGAAGCCGCCGGGTCCGAGGCTCGCGCAGCCGCCGAGGGCGAGCCCGGCGACGAGAAAAAAAAGGCTAGCGGGGCCGCGGACCGGCATTGTCGGCCGCGCGTTCAGCGGGCGGGTCGGGCCGGAAGTGGTTGCGACCCGGAGGGTCGGCCTGCTCCACGACCGCCGCGACTTCCGGCGGCAGGTGGATGCAGCCGGCGAGAAGGGCGACCAGGGCCATCAGGAGCAGGGTGCGCACCGGGCCGATGCTAGCGGGACGCCACCCCGAAAAAAAGGCGCCCCGCACGGGGCGGGGCGCCTGTCGTCACGTCGCCGGTGCGGCCCGGGGGCCGCGCGGCCGGTCTTACTTGGAGAGCTCGCCGCCGAAGGTGAAGCGGGCATCCAGGCGGAGCACGTCACCGAGGCTGCTCGAGCCGAGGCCGGAGGCCAGGCCCGGGTAGCCGTTCAGGAACACGCTGAGGCCGGTGGAGATATTCCCGGTCCAGTTGTAGCGACCGCTGATTTCGACGGTGGTGTCGTTGAAGCTCTCTTCCGAGAAACCGTCATCCACGTCACCGTCCACATACCAGATCTGGCCGAGCATCTCGAACTTGTCGGTCAGGGCGTGACGAATGCCGAAGCCGACGCCGATGCCGTCGGCACCGCCTTCGGAACCGTCCAGGTCGTAGTCCACGTAGGTCAGGTCAGTGATCAGCTGGGTGTTCGGGCCCAGCTGGGGGTGGGCGCCGACCACGGCGCGGTAGCCGTCGAAATCGACGCTGTCCGAATCGCCGTCGATGTACAGCAGCGAGGCGTGCCACATGTCCAGGAAGCCGACGCTGGCCTTCAGGTCGAACGCGTCGGTCTCGAAGTCGTCCGTGCCGTCGGCCGTGTTGTAGGCGATCTCGCCGTACGTCCAGGACAGTTCGGCGTTGGCCGCAGCGCTGCCCAGCAGGGCGGCCGCAGACAGAAGTGCAATCCCCATACCCTTGGTCTTCATTCGTGTGTCTCCTTACAGATGTCGCGACAATGTCGTCTAGGCCGCACCGGTTGTGCGCACAGGCCGGTGCGGGGGCGTAGTCTAATAGCAACGGCGCCGGGTTTCTTTACTAAATTCTGGGGAAAAGCCCCGGAAATGGCTCGTGGCCGTCCCGCGGACGTGTTGCCAGGATGCAACGGATGGGCCGGCGGCGCCTCCGGGCGGCGCCCCGTGGGGTGTGGTTTCCCAGCCGCGGCGCGGGCTTAGCCGGCGGCACCCGCCCGCAGCATGGCCCGGTGCCAGCGGCGGAAGGCGACGGACGGTGCGTCCGTGGCGACGGAGATCTCGCTGTCGTCCTCCACGGACCCGGCCTGGGACTCCACCACCACCCGGTCCTCGTTCAGGATGGTGTTGTCCACGCTGGCGGCCCGGGCGCTCCAGGTGGCGGCGTCAACACCCGGGGGCAGCCGGCGCACGGTCATGACCCGGGTCGCCGTCGCCGTCACCGGGATCGAGAACACGTGCAGCTTGGCTTCCCCACTGCCCCCGAAGTGCAGCACCGACAGGTTCGGCCGGTACCAGTCCACCCGGAAGCCCTGCCGGCGGTTGCCGAAATGGTTGAGCGTCCGGAAGCCCCAGGGTTCCGCCTCGACCTCCACGGTGGCGACGGCGCCGCCTTCGGCGTACCCGTGGGTCCAGGCACCGATCGTGTCCCGGTGCAGGTAGGAGGGGTGCGCGAAATCGATGAAGTTCTCCACGGCGCGGGTCCAGTGGGCCTGCCAGTGCTGGCTGTAGGTGCCGAACTGGTGCGGAGGCCCGGCGAGCGACGCGGGCAATTCCGGCGGGGGCGGCGCTGCGCCGGCACCGGGGATGCCCGTATGGATCCACAGCGCGCCGGCGAGCTCCAGCACCGGCACGGCCGGGGCCCGTATCGCGCTGAGGGCTCTTGACGCCAGCGCATTCAGCGGCACCCGGGTGCAGGCGCCATCGCCCCGGAAGCGCCAGCCGTGATAGCGGCACTGGAGCGTGCCGTCGTCCAGTACCGTGCCGAGGGAGAGGGCGGCACCCCGGTGGGGGCACCGGTCGAGCAGGGCGTGCCATCCGCCGGCGTCCCGGAAGATCACCAGCCGTTCGCCGGCCACGACGAGGGGCTGCGGGTTCCCGGCAAGTTCCACGAGCGGCACGGCCGGGGTCCACTCGCCCCGCAGCAGCGGAAATGGCGGGGAATTGTTCAGCCCGTGGCCTTCGCGGCGCCCTTTACCGCGCTGACGGGCGCGCCAACCGTCTCGACGGGGGCCGCGGGCACGAGGGGCACCGGTTCCAGCACCCAGCCTTTCGTCTCCCGGCGGGCCGGGGAGGGGATGGCAAACACCGTGTCGCCCCTGGCCGCGGCCTCACGCAAGGCCCCGGTGTCGATGCGCCAGCCCCGGCGGGTCCACTCGTCCAGGCTGTCCCGGTACAGGCCGATGACCTTGTCGGCAGGCATCAGCAGTTCCCGGGCCCGGGAGGGCGGCGTCTTCACGGGCTTCAGCTTCTCGATCACCACGCGGTCCTGCTCGGCGATGGCGAAGTTGCGCTTGTTGACGGTCTTGTCCACCCAGGTCGGCAGCAGCACGTTGCGCATGCAGACCAGGAAGATCCGCGTGTGGTACTCGTCGATGGGTGTCTCGAAGATGTACTGGTGGATCCAGCGGGTCGGCGTGAGGTGGATCTTCGTCCACATGTTGCTGGGGCCCACGTGGCCCGAGCCGGCCTCCAGGTCGCCGGAGATGTCGACCCACAAACCGAAGTGAATGACC
>CALGMY010000079.1 GCA_937958785.1 uncultured Gammaproteobacteria bacterium
AGTTCTACCTGGTCAAGCGCAACACGGACCCGGATTACCCCCTGGAGCCGCCCATCGGGCGATCGGGGCGCAAGGAGACGGTCCGCCAGCCCTACAGCATGGATGCCGTCGACGAGTTCGAGCCGTTCATCGAGGACATCTACGACTACTGCGAGGTCCAGCGGCTGCACGTGGACAACCTGGCCCACGAGAGCGGCACCGCGCAGCTGGAAATCAACTTCCAGCATGGCGACGCCGTCGAGCTGTCGGACCAGATGTTCCTGTTCAAGCGCACGGTCCGCGAGGCGGCCATGCGCCACGAGATCTACGCCACGTTCATGGCCAAGCCCATGGAGAACGAGCCGGGAAGTTCAATGCACTGGCACATCAGCCTGCGCCGTGCCGATGGTTCCAACGCCTTTTCGAACCCGGATGGGTCCGAGAGCGACCTGTTCCGGAACTTCATCGGCGGCCTGCAGAAGTACGGTCCGGAAACGACCATCTTCCTTGCGCCTTACGTGAACTCCTACCGGCGGTTCACGCGCTTCATGTCGGCCCCGATCAACCTGGAGTGGGGCTACGACAATCGCACCGTGGGCCTGCGCGTGCCGCAGTCTGACCCCGACAATCGCCGCATCGAGAACCGCATCGCCGGCGCCGACGTCAACCCGTACCTTGCCATTGCGGCTTCCCTGGCCTGCGGCCTGCTGGGCATCGAGGAAAATCTCCAGCCCGGCGTGCCGGAGAGCGGCAACGCCTACAAGCGGCCGTTTGCCCTGCCCGGCAGCCTTTCCGATGCGCTGGACCGCCTGGAGCGCAGTGACCGGCTGCGCCTCCTGCTGGGCGACCGCTTCGTGAAGATCTACAGTGCGATGAAGCGGCAGGAGTACCAGGCCTATTTCGAGGTGATCTCGCCCTGGGAACGGGAGTTCCTGCTCCTCAACGTCTAGGCGCAGAAATGGTGGCAGACATGACCGAGCAACTCGCCAGGTGGCAGCAGGCGGACCGCGAGCACTTCCTGCATCCCTTCACGGACCACCGGCAACTGGGCGAGCGGGGCACCCGCGTCATCACCCGGGCCGAGGGGTCGTATATCTGGGAGGAGTCCGGCAACAAGATCCTGGATGGCATGTCGGGGCTCTGGTGCGTGAACCTGGGCTATAGCCGGCGGGAGCTGGTCGAGGCCGGGTGCCGCCAGCTGGCGGAACTGCCTTACTACAACAGCTTCTTCCAGTGCACGCATCCGCCGGCGATCGAACTGGCCCGGGAGCTTTGCGCCCTCGCACCGCCGGGGTTCAACCGGGTGTTCTTCACCAATTCCGGTTCCGAGGCCAACGACACCAACATCCGGCTGGTGCGTTACTACTGGGCTCTCAAGGGCAAGCCGGACAAGCAGGTCATCATTGCCCGGCGCAACGGGTACCACGGCAGCACCGTCGGGGCAGCGAGCCTGTGTGGCATGCCCTGGATGCATGCCCAGGCGGGCCTGCCGATTCCCAACATCCTCCACATCGAACAACCCTACTGGTTCGGGCTGGGCGGGGACCTGGACCCGGCCGAGTTCGGCCGCCGCACGGCCCGGCAGCTGGCGGCAACCATCGAGGAGGTCGGCGTGGACCGGGTCGCGGCCTTCATCGCGGAGCCCGTGCAGGGCGCGGGCGGCGCCATCATCCCGCCGGACTCCTACTGGCCGGAGATCCAGCGCATCTGCGACCACTACGGCATCCTGCTGATCGCCGACGAGGTGATCACCGGCATCGGCCGATTCGGGCACTGGTTCGCGTCCGAACACTACGGCATCCGCCCGGACCTCATCACCTTTGCCAAGGGCATCACTTCGGGCTACCAGCCGCTGGGCGGCGTGCTGGTGAGCGACCGGGTGGCCGAGGTGCTGGTGGCCAAGGGCGGCGAGTTCTACCACGGCTTCACCTACTCCGGGCACCCGGTGGCCTGTGCGGTGGCCCGCGCCACCCTCAAGGTCATGCAGGACGAGCAGCTCGTCACGCGGGTCCGGGACCACGTGATCCCGGCCTTCGCCAGTCGCCTCAGGAAACTCGGGGACCATCCCCTGGTCGGCGAGGTTCGTTCCGCCGGTCTCATCGGGGGCGTCGAGCTCGTGGCCCGGCAGGGCACTCGCCAGCGTTTCGCGAAGGATCTCAAGGTGGGCGAGCGCTGCCGGGACTTCTGCATTGAGCAGGGCCTCGTCATGCGGGCGGTCGGCGACACCATGATCATCGCGCCGCCATTCATCACCACTGATGCCCAGCTGGACGAACTGGTCGACAAGGCCTGGCGGGCCTTCGACCTGACCCGGAAGTCCCTGGGTGACGGCCGGCCCTGACGTCACGGAAGGGCGGCGGGTGGAGCATGCCAGGTCCTGGTACCTGGCCACTGCCCGGGGACTCGCTGGCTTTCCGGCGCTGGATGGCGCCACCACCGCCGACGTGTGCGTGGTTGGGGCTGGCTACACGGGACTGTCGACGGCCCTGCACCTCGCGGAGCGCGGCTACTCCGTGGTTCTCCTGGAGTCCCGCCTGGTGGGGTGGGGCGCATCCGGGCGCAACGGTGGCCAGATGGGCACTGGCCAGCGACGGGACGAGGACGAGCTCGAGGCGCGCTTCGGCCGGGATGCAGCCCGGCAGCTCTTCGACCTGGGCCTCGCGGCCCGGGACCTGGTCCGGGACCTCATCTTTCGCCATGCCATCGACTGCGACCTCACGCCCGGCCAGATCCTCTGCGCGGCGAAGCCCGGGCATGCCACGGCGCTGGCGGCCCGTGCCGGGAAGCTCGCCCGGGACTACGGCTACGATCGCCAGCAGGTGCTGTCCCCGGCAGCACTTCGCCGGATCGTGGACAGCCCGCTCTACCACGGCGGGATACGGGATGAAGGCGCCGCGCACCTGCACCCCCTGAACTTCGCCCTCGGGCTCGCGGGAGCCTGCGCCCGGGCCGGGGTCCGGCTGCACGAGCACACCACCGTCACCGGGCATGCAGCTTCAGGACCCGGGACCATCCGCGTGCAGACGACCCGGGGCGACGTGACCGCCCGGTTCCTGGTCCTCGCCTGCAATGGCTACCTGGGGAGCCTCGAGCCCCGGATTGCCGACCGCATCATGCCGATCAACAATTACCTGGTGGCCACGGCGCCGCTGGGTGCCTCCGCGGGCCAGCTCATCGCCGATCCGGCCTGCGTCCACGACACCCTCTTCGTGGTCAACTACTTCCGGCTGTCCCGGGACGGGCGGCTGCTCTTCGGCGGTGGCGAGAACTACACCCGCCACTTCCCCCGGGACATCGCGGCCTTCGTCCGGCGGCCCCTGACCCGGGTGTTTCCCCAGCTCGCGGACGTGCCGCTCGAGTACGCCTGGGGCGGCACGCTCGCGATCACCCTGAACCGGCTGCCCCATCTTGGCCGGCTTGCACCGAATGTGTACTTTGCCCAGGGCTATTCCGGGCACGGCGTCGCCACGGCGACCCTTGCCGGCCAGCTGATGGCCGATGCCGTCGCCGGCACTGCCGGCCGGTTCGATGTCTTCGCCCGGCTGCCGCCGCCGCCCTTTCCGGGGGGGACCCTGCTCCGGTGGCCTGCCCAGGTGCTCGGGATGCTCTGGTTCGCCCTCCGTGACCGGCTCTAGGCCCTGGGCCCGGTTTGGCGTTTATACTCCGGCCTTCTCATCCGCTTCCGCCCAGGGGGGACATCCGCATGAATCGCATCCTGCAATCGAAGCTGGCCAGCATCGGTGCAATCGCCATCTTTGCAGCCGCTGGCACGGCTGAGGCCGAGGTCACCGCGACGGTCACCATTGCCTCCGACTACGACTTCCGTGGCATCACCCAGAACGCACTGGACCCGGCCTTCCAGGCGAGCCTCGACTGGGCGGCGGACAACGGCTTCTACGCCGGGCTCTGGGGCAGCAACATCGATTTCGGCGACGACGGCGCGGAGGGTACCGACCTCAACGTCGAACTGGACCTCATTGCGGGCTACGCGGGATCGTTCACCGAAGACCTCGGCTACGACGTGGGTGCCACCTACTACAAGTACCTGGGTGACGACGACGTGGACTTCGATTACCTCGAGGTCTACGCGGGCCTGAACTACAAGATGCTGTCCGGCATGCTCTGGTACGCCCCTGACTTCGGCAATTCGGGCGAAACCGCCTGGTACGGTGAGCTGAACGCCGAAGTACCCATCGCCTGGGATGTTGCCCTCCTATTGCACGCGGGCTACAACTTCGGTGATTACTGGAAGAACACCGACGAGATCGGCTACGACGAGTTCGTGGACTGGTCCGTGGGGCTCGGTCGCTCCTTCGGCCGCTTCGACTTCGAGCTGAAGTACATCGACGGCAGTGACCTCGAGGAGGCGGACGGGACCGAGGACGACGTCTTCACGTCCGAGAGCAAGGTCTTCGCCAGCATTTCCACCACCTTCGGCGGCGAAGAGTAACGGGCGCTTCATCCGCAGGCTACCGACACCGGGCCCCGCGCAGCCTCCCGGGTTGCGCGGGGCTCAGTGCTTGTCGGCCCTGGCCATCTGGGCTTCGAGGGCCACCCGCCGTTCCTGCCGGCGCATGTAGAGCGCTGAAACCAGCACGCCGAAGCCCACGATCATCACCATGATCGTGGCCAGGGCGTTGATGTCCGGGCTCACGCCAAGGCGAACCTTGGAGAAGACCACCATCGGCAGCGTGGTGGAGCCCGGGCCGGCCACGAACTGGGAGATGACGAGGTCGTCCCAGGAGAGCGTGAACGCCAGCAGCCATCCGGACAGGATGGCGGGCAGGATCAGGGGCAGCGTGATCCGGAAGAATACCTTCGCCGGCCGGGCGCCGAGGTCCATCGCCGCTTCCTCGAGGGAGTCGTCGAACGTCGCGAGGCGCGACTGGACCACCACCGTCACGTAGGCCATCGAGAACGTGATGTGGGCGATCGTGATCGTGACGAATCCCCGGCCTTGTGGCCAGCCGATCAGCTGCTCGAGGAATACGAACAGGAGGAGCAGGGAAAGGCCGGTTATCACCTCGGGCATGACCAGAGGCGCCGTAGTCATGCCCGACAACAGCGTCCGGCCCTTGAAGGGGCCGAAGCGGGCCAGCACGAGGCCGGCCAGCGTGCCGAGGATCACGGCGCCGGTGGCCGTGACCGCCGCCACCTTGATGGACAGCCAGGCCGCGCCGAGGATCTGGTCGTTGCTGAGCAGGGCCCGGTACCACTTGAGGGTCGGTGAGTCGTCGGCGTCCCAGACCGTTACCAGCCGGGAATTGTTGAACGAGTACACGATCATCGAAAGGATCGGCACGTACAGGAACGCGAACCCGAAGAACAGCGCAAGGCGCCGGAACAGGCTGCGGGACTTCATTTCCGCGCCCCCGCCAGCTCCCGGTTCTGGAAACGCTGGAAGAGCACGATCGGCACCACCAGCAGCAGCAGCATGGCGATGGAGACGGCGCTGGCGACCGGCCAGTCACGATTCGCAAAGAACTCGTCGGAAAGCACCCGCCCGATCATCAACTGGTCGGAACGGCCAAGCAACGACGGGATGACGTATTCCCCGACCGCAGGGATGAATACGAGCAGGGAGCCGGCCACGATGCCAGGGAACGACAGGGGCAGCGTGATTCGCAGGAACGACTTGATGGGGCTCGCGCCGAGGTCGGCCGCCGCCTCGAGCAGGGTCAGGTCATGCTTCTCCAGGTTCGAGTAGAGCGGGAGGATCATGAACGGCAGGTACGAGTACACGATGCCGATGTACACGGCGAAGTCGGTGTACATCATCGTGTACGGGCCGAGGCCCACCAGCCCCAGTGCCTGGTTGATGAGGCCATCGGTCTTCAGCAGACCCACCCAGGCGTAGACCCGCAGCAGGAACGAGGTCCAGAACGGCAGGATGATCAGCATCAGCCAGACGTTGCGCAGGGTGGGGGTGGAGCGGGCAATGGCATAGGCCATCGGGTAGCCCACCAGCAGGCAGAACAGGGTAGAGACCGCCGCCACCTTGACCGAATACAGGTACGAGCTCGTATAGAGCGGATCCGTGAACAGGTAGGCATAGTTGCCCATGTTCACGTTGATCGCGTAGGCCGCCTCGCTGACCTTCTCGATGAGAGGCGCGTAGGGTGGCATTGCCAGCCGCACCTCGGAGAACGAAAGCTTGAAGACGATGATGAACGGTACTGCGAAGAACAGGAACAGCCACAGGAAGGGCACGCCGATGACCAGGCGCTGCCCGGACCAGTGCTGCCGCACGTACTGGGACCAGCGGGGCGGGCCGTAGCGGTAGAAGAGGGAGAAGATCAGCCCGAGGCGCCCGGCGCCCCACGCGTCGATCGGGGGCTTCTGGGGCTGGCGGACCTGGGACCTGGCCATGGGGCTACTGGGTCAGGACCACCGGGCTCGATGCATCCCAGGAGAGCCATACGGTCTCGTCCCAGGAAATACGCTCGCTGAGCTGCCGGACGGAGTTGGGCAGGGTCACGCGCACCATCTTGCCGCCGTCGAGCTGCACGAGGTAGACGGACATGTCGCCCATGTAGGCGACGTCCCGGACCACGCCCCGGGCCCGGTTGTCAGGACCGGGCGGCTCTTCCCGGGCGATGTCGATCTTCTCGGGGCGGATCGCCGCCCAGACCGCGGCTCTCGGCGCGGCACTGATGCCGTGGTTCACGAAGATGGTGCAGGGGAGTTCGGGGGTCTCAATGCGCACGTAGTCGGGTTCGTCCTCGACCATGCGCCCCTCGAACATGTTGACCGACCCGATGAAGTCGGCGACGAACTTGGAGTTCGGATACTCGTAGATCTCCGTGGGCGTGCCCACCTGCACGATCTCGCCCCGGTCCATGACGCCGATGCGGGAAGCGAGCGTCATGGCCTCCTCCTGGTCGTGGGTCACGACGACGAAGGTGACTCCCAGCTTCTCCTGGAGGTTGATGAGTTCGAACTGGGTGGCCTCCCGAAGCTTCTTGTCGAGGGCCCCGAGTGGCTCGTCGAGGAGCAGCAGCTTGGGCTTCTTGACCAGGGCACGGGCCAGCGCGACGCGCTGGCGCTGGCCGCCGGACAGCTGGTGCGGCCTGCGCTTCGCCAGGTCCTTGAGCTTGACGATGTCAAGCATCGCGGCCACCCGCTCCGCAATCTCGGACCGTGGCAGCTTCTCCTGCTCGAGGCCGAAGGCGACGTTGCCTTCCACGGTCATGTGGGGAAACAACGCGTAGGACTGGAACATCATGTTGACCGGCCGCTCGTAGGGGAGCGTGTCGGCCATGTCCTGGCCATCGATGAAGATGCGGCCGGAGGTCGGCGACTCGAAGCCTGCCAGCATGCGGAGGAGGGTGGTCTTGCCGCAGCCCGACCCGCCGAGCAGGCAGAAGATCTCGCCCTTGAAGATGGTCAGGGAGACGTTGTCCACCGCCACGAAGTCACCGAAGCGCTTCGTGACGTGCTCGATCCGGACGTACTCATTGGTCCGGTCCACCGGCCGTGGCGGGCCCACGCCCTCCACGGCATTGCTCGCCTGCCGCTCGCCCATGGGCAGGCCTACTTGCCGGTCTTGAAGCGGGTCCAGCTCCGGATCAGCAGCCGTGTGAACTGGGCGGACTCCGCCAGGTCCGGCACGAGCTTCGGCTTGACCTCGGCGGACGGGTAGATGCCGGGATCAGTCCGGATCTCCTCGTTGATCTGCTCGAAGGAAGCCGCGTTGCTGTTGGCGAAATTCACGAAGTTGGAATTCCTGGCGGCCACGTCGGCCCGCAGCAGGTAATCGATGAAGATGTGGGCGTTCTTCACGTGCTTCGCATCGGCCGGAATGGCGAGCATGTCGAAGAACATCACGGCGCCCTCCTTCGGGATCCGGTACTTGATCACCACGCCGTTGCCGGCCTCGTCGGCCCGGTCCCGGGCCTGCAGCACGTCGCCGCTCCAGCCGAGGGCCAGGCAGATCTCGCCGTTGGCCAGGTCCTCGATGTATTTGGAGGAATTGATGTACTTGACGTAGGGCCGGATCGAGGTGAGTACCTTCTCCGCGGCAGCTAGGTCGTCCGGGTTCTCGCTGTTGGCTTCCTTGCCCAGGTAGATGAGCACGGTGCCCACGACCTCGGAAGGCGCATCCAGGATCGACACGCCGCAGTCCTTGAACTTCGACACGACGTTCGGGTCGTAGAACATCGCGAAACTGTCGACCGGCGCGTCCGGCATGGCGGCCAGGATCTTCGCTTCGTTGTAGCCGACCCCGGAAGTACCCCAGAGGTAGTTCACCGAGTGCTCGTTACCCGGGTCGTGCAGGGCGACCTGGGCGGTGATTTCCGCATCCTGGTTCGCGAGGTTCGGCAGGCGGGATCGGTCCAGCTTCTGGAATACACCCGCCTTGATCTGCCGCTCCAGGAACGAGGCGGAAGGCACCACGATGTCGTAGCCGGTGCTGCCGGCGAGCAGCTTGGTCTCCAGGACCTCGTTCGAGTCGAACACGTCGTACTTGACGGTGATCCCGGTTTCCTTCTGGAAGTCGTCGATGACCGTGGGATCGATGTAGTCGGACCAGTTGTAGACGTTGAGGACCTTCTCCTCGTCTGTATCCAGCGTGGCGGGGGCGGCGGCTCCCGGCGCACTGGCGGCATCGCCAGTAGCCGCGGCGGGCGGCTCGGCGGGCTTCTGTCCGCAGCCGGCGAGAAACAACGCGAGGCCGAGGACCGAAACCGCGGCAATCAGCGGGGGGGACGCATGGGGAACTGCACCAACGGTGACGACGTGCGCCGGATTCTTCATGATTGTTCTCCCGGGACGGCAGTGACAGGAAGCAGTCACTGCCACTTATATACCAGCCACGGGGAACTGAGAAGGCTGCGGGCCCCCCGGCGCCCAGGGGGGGGCAGTCATGTGGGGCAGTCAGCCCCGCGCCGGGCGGCGCGGGGCCGGGCAGGCGTCAGATGCGCGAGGCGTAGATGCCCCAGAGCCGGGCAAGCGACGCGGCGTCCGCGCCCTTCACGTTGGAGAAGGCCTTGCGGGCCTCGCCGCCGTTCTTGAGCTGGACCTGGCTGCGGCCAATCAGCATCCAGGCATCGTCCGGGTTTGCGCCCTTGCTGGCCTCCATCTGCTGCAGGGCCCGCTTGCCGGCCGCCAGGGCCTTGTCGGCCTGGCCGTAGCTGAGCAGTACCGTGCCGGCGCGGAGCAGCTGCTCCGCGGATTGGGCATTGCCGGCCTGCTGGGCCAGCTGGCCCAGGGTGGGCTGCTGGGCCTTCACCTTGTTCCGGGCGTCGGCAAGGATGCGCTGGTTGCGGGCATCGGTGGTGTCGAAGAGCTTCTTCTCCGTGCACTTCTCGACGAACTTGAGGGCCTCGGCGGGCACGTTGGTCACGATGGCGGTGATCGCGGCTTCCCGGCAATCGTCGGGCTTGGCCAGCAGGTCGAGCCGGTCCATGAGGCGGTAGACGTTGATCGCCACCTCCTCATTGCCGGCCGCCTGCTTGCGCAGGGTGCTGGCCATCATCGTGAAGTTCTCGTTGGTCGGGTACAGGGCGATCAGCTTGTCCGTGGTCGCGGCCACGCCCTTGGCGTCGCCCATGGCGCTGTAGGACTGCAGCAGGATGCGCAGCCAGTTCTCGGAAGGCTTGGCCGTCTGGCGCACGGCCGTCTGCACGGAGGCAATCGCCGCCTTGTGGTTGCCCTGCAGCTGGTAGGCCTGGCCGAGCATGGCGTTCATGGCCGGGTCGTTGCCCCCCACCGCCTTCAGGTAGCGGGTCGAGTAGTCCACGACCTTGTTGAGGTTGCGGGGCGACTGGAAGTTCAGCTGGGCGAGCTGCTTCAGCCGGTCATTGACCTGCCCGGCCGGCAGCTGGCCGGAGTTCAGGCTCTTCTCGAAGGCGGCTGCGGCGGCGGCGTAATTGCGCTGCTGGCTGTAGATGAACCCGTAGGTTTCGTTGATCTTGAACTGCTCGAAGGCGGTCTTGCCGGCCACCCCGTCGGCGACCTTGAGCTTGGCGAGCGCGGGAGCGTATTGCCCCTTCTTGCCGAGGGCGAGCGCCTCGGCCAGGGGGTCGCCCACCTTCTTGCTCACCTTGGCCTGCTGGGCCAGGGCGGGGGACGGTGCCACCAGGCCGCCGACCGTCAGGCTGGCCGCCAGGGACAGGGAAACCGCGAGCATGAACTTCTTCAACATGGGACCGTCCTTCGGAAACTGCTACTGCCGGCCTGCGTGCACGATCCAGAGCTCTGCCAGCTGGGCATACTCCGGGCCGGTGACCGCGGCAAACGCCTTCACCGCCTCGGCGGTGTTGTTGTTAAGGATATACGCTCTGCCGAGGGCCAGGTTGGCCTCGTCAATGCTCTTGAGGCCGCCCTTCGCGATGCCGCGCTGGATGGCCTCCAGGCCCTTGGCAGGCTGGTCATAACTCAGGTAGGCCTCCCCGAGTCGCACGTCGGCCTCGCCGGCCTTCGCCGCCTGCGCCTCCTTCTCGAACTGGGGCAGGGTTTTGCGGTCGGACTCCGCCAGCTGCCGGTATTCGTCCCGGGCGGCCTGGCTCCTCGCCTTGTCCCCGCTGTTCTCCAGCACCCCGGAGGCGAAGCCCTTGTCCATGAACTGGACCGCTTCCCCAGGGGAGCCGAGAAGCTTGGCGGCATTGGCAGCCTCCAGGTAATCGTCCGGCTGGTCCATGGCGTCGGCCACGTACATCAGCCGAAAGATCTGCAGGATCTGGCGATCCTTGCCGGCCGCCTGGCCGAGCAGTCCACGCTTCAGCGTGTTCCAGTGGTCCTGGTTCGGGTAGTAGCGCACCAGGTCCATCGTGGCCTCGGCGACGCCGGGCGAATTCTTGAGCTTGGCGTAGGCGCTCTGGAGCACGAGCAGCCAGCTCTCCTCGGGCTTCTTCCCCTCCGCCTTGGTGACATCCACGGCCTCCTTCATGAAGGTCGCGGCCTCGCCCGGGTTGTCACCGAAGTAGGCGGACTGGCCCGCGTAACCCAGCATGACCGGGTCCCGCGTGCCGCTGGCCTGAAGCCAGCGCTTGGCGTAGTCGCCGGACTTCGCGAGGTCCTTGGGGTCGGTCTGCAGGTAGAGCTGGGAGAGCAGTCGCAGCCGGTTGTTGAGCTGCTCGGCGGGCAGCAGCCCGGAGGCGAGGCCCCGCTCGAAGGCGCCGGCCGCGTCGTTGTACCTGGCCTGCCGGAGGGCCGCGATGCCGGCCACCTCGTCCAGCTGGAACTGCTCGAAGGGGGTCTTGTCGGGCACGGCATTGGCCTTGGCCAGTTCGGCTTCGGCCTCGGGGAACTTGCCCGCCTCGATGGCCGCCAGGGCGGCCTGCAGCGGCTTCAGCACCTTCGGGTTGATCTTGGGGCCAGACTCCTTGCCCTTCTTGGCCGCCTGGGCGACGGCGATTTCGGGCACCGCGACGGCAATGAGCGAGACACCCGCGAGGGCGAGGGCCGTAGAGGCGAGCAGGGAGGCGATCTTGTGCATGGTCAATCTCCACTCAACTGGTGACCCAAGGGCCACGGGCGGATGTTCCGCCAGGCGGGTGAATCAGGTCTGAATCCGGCCGGGCCGGAGCCTGCTGCCCGGGACCGGGCGGCGGGCCGTTACTGGAACTTGTCGGTTCCGACGATGCCCATCTTCACCATGCTGTTGCGCTGCGCACTCGCGAGCACCTGCGCTACTGCGTCGTAGCGTGCCCGGGGGTCCGCCTCGATGGCGACCTGGGGCTGGGGATCCTTCTGGGACTCGGTCTTAAAGTAGCGCTCCAGCGTGGCCAGGTTCGGCACGGGCGTGCCATTCCAGGTGATCGTGTTGTCGTAGTCCACGAGGATGTTGATGACCTCGGGCGGCACGGTGGGCGGCGCGTTGTCCGGCCGCGGCATGTCGAGCTTGACCGCGTGGGTCATCACCGGGAGGGTGACGATCAGCATGATGATGAGCACCAGCATCACGTCGATGAGCGGCGTGGTGTTCATCTCCATCATGGGGGCGCCCTCGCCCCCGCTGGAACCTACGGACATACCCATGATTGCTCTCCTAGCGGGTCCCGCGGTTCGGTTCCGAGATGAAACCGACCTTCTGGATGCCGCCCTGCTGCAGCTGCAGGATCACGCGACCCACGTTCTCGAAGCGGGTGCTGCGGTCGCCCCGGACGTGGATCTCCGGCTGGGGAACCGTGACTGCGGCGCTGCGGATGAGGTCCTGGAGGGCCTGCGGGCTCGGGACCAGGGACTCCTTCCAGTAGATGTTGCCCTTCGAGTCGACGGCAATCGTGATGTTCTCGGGCTTGGTCTCGGTCGCGATGTTGGTGGCCTTCGGGAGGTCCAGCTTCACCGTCTTGGTGATCACGGGTACCGTGATCAGGAAGATGATGAGCAGCACGAGCATGACGTCCACGAGCGGCGTCGTGTTGATCTCGGACAGGATCGCGCCGCCCGCGTCACCGTCGCCTGACTGAACATTCATGCCCATGCTGCTTCTCCGTGCCGTGCCGACCGGCGGCTACTTGCGGGCGCCGCGGGCCGCCACGTCGCCCACGAGGGCGGCGTAGAGGTCGTTGGTGAAGTAGCGCAGCTGGTCCAGGATCGCCTTGTTCCGGCGCAGGAGCCAGTTGTAGCCCAGCACCGCCGGGACGGCCACCGCGAGGCCGATGGCGGTCATGATGAGCGCCTCACCCACCGGGCCGGCCACCTTGTCGATGCTCGCCTGGCCGGCCACACCGATGGCGATGAGGGCGTGGTAGATGCCCCACACCGTGCCGAACAGACCGACGAAGGGCGCCGTGGAACCCACGGACGCCAGGAACGACAGGCCGCGCTGCAGGTCGTTGGTCATGCGGTCCACGTTCTGTTGCAGCTTGGCGCTGATCCACTCGGCCACCGGGACATGCTCGGTCAGCTTGCCCTCGTGGTGTTCGCTGGCCTTGATGCCGCTCTCCACCATGGCCCGGAACACGTTGCCCTTGCCGGTGAGCTTGTTCAGCCCGTCGTTCAGGGAATTACCGGTCCAGAAGTCCCGGCTGGCTTCCTTGGCCTGCTTGAGCAGCCGTGCCTGCTCCCACAGCTTGGTCAGGATGATGAACCAGGAGTACAGGGACATCAGCACCAGGATGATGAGGGTGCCGCGGGCCACGAAGTCACCCTGGCTCCAGAGCTCGGCAAGGCCGTAGGGATTCTCGGCCTCGTTCGGGGCGAGCCCGACGTCCATGGCAGCGTCGTCCGTCGGCGCGGGCGCCATGTCCATGCTGCCGGCGTCCATCGGCACGGTGCCGTCCACCGGCGCGGTCGGGTCCAGCGCCGGGTCCACGGGGATGGTGCCGTCCGCCCCGGGGATGGCCAGGTCGGCGGGGGCCGCCGTATCCGTGTCCGTGTTCTGTGCCAGCTGAATGCTATCGCCTGCCATGACTCACTTACCTTGAATGTTGCCCGGTTGCCCGTGGCTTAAAAATCAACCCTCGATCTTGAACGTCACCTTGACCGAGTGCCATGTCGTCACTGGTTTGCCGTCCTCCGTGCCCGGCGTGAACCGCCAGGCCCGCAGGGCATGCTTCAGAGCCGCTTCGTCGAGCCGCGCCTTGCCGCTGCTCGTCTGGACCTTGGCGTCCTGGACCTTGCCGTCGGGGCCGACGAGCACCTGCAGGACGACCGAGCCTTCCTCGCCGAGCCGCCGGGAGGTGGGCGG
>CALGMY010000080.1 GCA_937958785.1 uncultured Gammaproteobacteria bacterium
GCGTACGACGCGGTAGCGAGCAGTTGGTAGAGCGCGGCAGGCGTGCTTCCGCCGGAAAGCGCAATGGAGGCCGTGCCGCGCGCTTGCACCGCTTGTGCCAGTTCGGCGCACACGGTTTCCGCCGCCGCATGGCTCAGCGCGTCGATGGCGCCCCGCTCGTTGCGGCAGGGCACGATCACGCTGACCGCGGGAGGACTCATTGGGAGCCGGACCAGATGGCGCACCGCTGGCGGGCGGAACCCGCGGCATCGAGGTTCTCGCGGGCAAAGGTGGCGGCTGCATCGCGATCGGGTTCGAAGCGGGCGGGATCGTGCAACGTGGCCTGGAGCCAGCCGGCCGCTGCCTGCCAGTCACCCTGCTCCACCACCATGGATGCCGCAAGATGGCCCAGCAGGAACTCGATGCCGGGCGTCCGGGTCACGATGCACAGGCAGCGGCAGGCCATGGCCTCCTTGACGGCGTTCGGCAGCCGCTCGGCGGGCGACCGGGAGAGGAGCAACAGCACGCTCGCGCGGGCGAGCAGGCCGTAGACCTCGCTGTGACCGATGCCGCCGGTGAAGTGCACCCGGCCCGCGACGCCGGCCTCCCGGGCCAGACTCTCCAGCCGCGGGCGGTCGGGCCCCTCCCCCACGACGGTCAGCCGGGCCTCCCCGTGGTTGGCCGCGACGGCGGCGAAGGCCCGGATAACGTCGTCCACGCCCTTGTTCTCCTCCAAGCGCGCGACCGTCACGAACTCCCCGGGGACCTTCTGGCTGCAATCGACCGGCACCTGTGCCAGCTCGATCCCGTGGAGGCTGACATGGACCCGGTCGGGATCGAGCCCGAGCGCGGCGAACGCCGGCAAATTGGCGGGGGTGATTGTCCAGAGGGTATCCACCTGCCGCGCCATCACGACAGAGGGCGGAAACGCGTATACCAGGTCATAGGCATTGAGCGACATGGCCACGTGCACCCCCGGCACCCAGCGCTTTACCAGGTAGGCAAGGACGGCCGGGTAATGGCCCCAGTAGAGACAGAGTACCGCCGGCGGGGATGCGCGGCACTCGGCGAATACCGCCAGCATGCGTGGCAGGAGGAGAAGGCAGCGACCAAGCAGCACCGGCCGGGCGGCACCATGCCAAACCAGCCAGCCCACGGTGCGCAGGGTCATCCAGGGATGGCGGAGCGCGAAGGCGACTCCGCGCAGGACGCTGCCGGGGCTCCAGGAGGTAAGGTCCAGGCCGTCCAGGCGCCAGTCCCGGAGCAGGTCACGCGAACGAGGGTGGCTCGAGCGCAGTGCGCGCACCCGGAGCCGGCACCCGCCGGCCGCGAGCGCGCGTACCTCGACGCCGACGAAGGCCTCGGAGGGCCACGGGAAGACCATGGTCACCAGCATGACGTCCATCAGGCACGCACCGCGATGAAATGCACCGACGCCGTGGCAAGGTCCTCGTCCGACCACCGCCGGAATGGCATCGCCAGGTCCTTCCGGGCGACGGTCGGCGCCCGGTGAACCCGGGTCTCCCGCAGGACCCGGAAGCCGCTGGCATCGAGCCAGGCTCGATGCTCCGACGCCGAGGCCCGGTTGAGCAGATATGGCCTCGTGCCCTTGACCAGACGCCAGGCGCCCGCCGGATATTGGAGGTGCCCGTCCCAGCCCGACGTCAGCCGGTGGCTTCGCAGGTCGATGACGTGGGACATTGCCCCGCCGGGCACGACCCAGCGGGCCATGGCCGCGTAGGCCAGCGCCGGCTGCTCCACATGCTCCATCACGGCCTGGGAGTAGAGCAGGTCGACCGGCTCGGTCCCGGGACCACTGACACCGTCCCACGGCACCTGATAGGCCACCGAGATTGCGGATGGCCGCCCCTCCAGGGCAGCACGGATTCGGTCCAGGCGGGCGGCGAGCCCGGGCCCGTCCGCGCTCCCGGCCATGAGGTCCTGCGGGAAGGCGTAATCGGTCAGCCGCGGGACCACACCGGGGAATTCCTCGTCGCCCGGGATGGGCGCGCCGCGGGCAAGCAAGGCGGCGATCTCGTCGAGCAAGGTAAGGTTGCCGGCCAACGAGGCGTACGGGACAACGTCGAGGGCCTCGAGGCGGTTGGCTCCGGAGAGCAGGGCCGCGAGGCCGATGCCCAGCGAATCGCCGGGTCCGAGTTCGGCCACGGAATGGAATGGGCGTTCGATGCCCGCGTCGCGGAGCGCGACCAGATGACGCAGCCAGACGGAATAGCAGTAGCGCCCGCTGGACGTGCCCCCGGTACGGCCGCGGCGGGCGTCGTAGGCCAGGGGAAGCCAGGTCGCGAGCCCCTTGATGAGCGGTAGAAGCTGCATCGTGCGCGCCTCAGCCCGCCGCCGGTCGGGACCGGCGGCGCCCGACGGCGCCCTCAAGGACGGTGATCGTCTGTCGCACAAGCCGCGGCACCGCGAGCTGATCGAGGATGATCCGGCGCCGTGCGGCCCGTGATTCCGGCGCGGGAGGCGCCAGGGCACACAGCATGGCGTCGGCGAGGGCGCCCGGGTCGGCGGGCTCGGCCAGCCGGCTGGCGTCTTCGAGGTATAGCGCGTTGTCCCCCACGCGGGTAGCCACCACGGGTGTCCCGCAAGCCAGGGCCTCAGCCACCACGTTCGAGCAGCCTTCCGATCGTGACGGCACGCAGACCAGGTCCACCGCACTGTAGAAGGCCGCCATGTCCCGGACAGGACCGAGCCAGCGCAGGGCTGCCGCGAGACCAAGCCCTTCGGCCTGTGCCCTCAGGGTAGCCGCATAGCCTGGTGCGCCATCGCCCGCGACCACGGCGCGCGCCGCCGGCTGCACGACCAGCACGCGGGCGACCGCCGGCAGGAAGTCCTCGAGGCCCTTGACCGGGTCCAGACGGCCTGCGGTGCCGATGACCGGCTGGCCTTCCGCGACGCCCCAGTCCTTCCGGAGTCGCTCCCGGGCCGTGGCATCGAAGTCAAACACCGTGCCGTCCAGGCCATTCGGCACCAGGTGCAGCTGGCCCGGGGGCCAGCCCCGGGCCCGGCAGGCATCGATTCCTGGGCCCGAGTTGGCGATCACGGCATCGGCCCGACCCGCCAGGAAGTCCTGGGCACGCACCAGCGCTCGACCCAACCAGTCGTGGCCCGCGCCAACCGCATCCGCGCCACGGACGCCCCAGACGACGGCCGGGCCCCGGCTGCCGCCGTCGCCCCAGAGGATCGCCGCGAGCACGTTGGCCGTCGGCAGGAAGGAGTAGACGACGTCGAGCTCCAGTTCCCGGGCCGCGCTCCGCAGCCGCCCGAAGAAGCCGGGGATGTCCCAGCGGCCGCGCTTGCGCAGGTGAACGAGGGGTACGCCCGCCGCGGCCAGCTCCTCCTCGAGGAAATTTCCCGCCCGGTACAGGACGAGGACCGACACGCCAAGGCCCTCGGCGCGAAGGGCCCTCGCGAGGCCCACCAGCTGGCGTTCAGCGCCGCCCACGGTGAGGGCACGGATCAGCAGGCCAATGCGCAAGACCTAGCCTCCCGGCACCGGCTGCGACGCGCGCCCGCGGCCGGACGGGCGCGCCGCGCGGCCAAGCAGGATAGCGAGGGCAACGCAGGCTGCGGTCACCAGGAACAGCTGCTTCTGCGCACCGACGATCCCGAGCAGTTCGTTGCGGTGGGCGTAGAAACCCCAGTAGGCCAGCGCCACGGCCGCATAGGCCTGGATCGCGGGGTCGGGCGAGCGAAGCAACCGGGACCAGGCCGCGAGACCGAGGACGAACACGAGGCCGAAGGCCACCAGCAGTGGCCAGTCGCCGGCACTCCACATCTGCGCCCAGATGTTGTTGGCAAGGCCATGGTCAACGAGGGGAAACAGTGCCGGCTGGTAAAGGCCGTTGAAGCGCACGACTTCCCCGCCGAGGTCCGGCGTGAACAGCAGCAGGTGGTTTGTCGCCCCGAGCAGGTGATCGCTACCGGTACGGAAGTCGGTGCGAACGATCTCGTTCAGCACGGTCTGGGTGGTGAAGGGCTCCGATGTCAGCACGCCGTTCAGGTACCAGAACGGGTTCGTCACGCGCTCGGTGATCTCCTCCCAGTCGCCGGCCCGGAGCGGCTCCTTGAGGTTCTGGTAGGAGATGACGAAGAGCCCACCCGCGAGAATGGCGATCCAGTAGCGGGGCCGCAGCACGCCGAGCCGGAAGGGCGACGGACGGGAAAGCCAAAGCAGCCCGACCGCGATCAGGGTGGTCGCGAACGCATAGCGGAAGCCGATCCACATGTCGAGGGCGAGCAGTGCCCAGCCGGCCGCCGCACCTGGCCGGTCCCGGCGCGTGAACGCGAGTACCGCGCCGAGCGTGGCCCCCATTTGCCAGAGGAGGTGCCCCCGTCCCACCAGCTCGATGACCTCCCGTTTGTCGCCGGTGAAAACGGCGGGACCGGACTCGATCACGGTCACGACCACGCCGAGGGCGCCGAGGGAGAGCGCGATCCAGGTGGCGAGCGCTGAATCCTCAAGTATCCAGGCAGGCGGGGGCCGGTTGCGGTCCCAGGCGTCCCAGAGGATGCCCGCCGCCACGATCAGGATCACGACCACCGCCATGATCGTGATGGCCTCCGGCTCGATCGCCACCGGCAGCTTGACCGGGCTATCCGGCGTCGTAGGGCTCAGCGTGTAGCCCACCAGCGCGGGCAGGAAGTACAGCAGCGCGGCGAAGAACGCCACGGTGAAGCCGTCGACCCGGCGCCGGGCCGCCAGGAAGTACCCTGCCCCGGCCAGCGCCACGAGGATGTAGAGGACCCGCACCACGGCCGTCAACCTGCCTGCGGCGAGGCGCGCCGGACCAGGTCGAAGGGGGTGACGTCGAGGCCTAGCTGCAGCCGGATCACGACGACCGCGCCAATGTTCCAGGAAGCCTGGGCAACCAGTGAGGCCATGGCGGCGCCGACCAGGCCAAAGATCGGGATCCACAGTACGTTCAGCACCACGTTCAGGGCCAGTCCACCGGCCAGCAGCTGTACGAGGCGCCGCTCGAGGCCGGTCATGGACAGAACGAGACCGGTTGGACCCGTGAGCACGTTGAGCAGCTGCGAGATGGCGAGGATGCGCAGTGCCGTGGCGCCTTCGCGAAACTCGGGACCAAACAACTCCATGACCAGCCCGGCGGCCAGCGCGAGGACGAGCGCCGCGGGCACGCCTGCCGCCACGGACAGGCCGTTAAGGACCCGCACCACCCGGCGCAACTCGGGGCCGGCCCCCGTGCCGGCGATGGACGCGAGCAGGGGCGCCACGACCATCTGCGCGCCGTTCATGACGAAGAGGACGACGATCGCGACCCGTGAGGCCACGCTGTAGAAACCCGCGGTCGTGGTGTCGGCGATGACGCCGATCATGACCGTATCGAGGGAGTACATCGCCACGAGGATGCCACTCGCGATCATCAGCGAAAAGGCAATGCGAAGGTAGCCGCGAATGTGCTCGCGTGTGACCACCACGAGCCCTGGCGGTACGCTGCGCCGGAGAAGCACGGTGGTCAGCACGAGCGACAGGATCGTGCCGAGGAGGTACGCCCCCATGGCCGCTGCGCCAGTCAGCCACGCCGGTCGAAAGGCGGCCAGCATCAGCAGGCTTCCCGCGGCCACTACCGGCCGTACGAGACCATCTCCCGTCAGGGCGCTCGCCACCCGGCGCAGGCCACGCAGCGCGGCGGCGGTCAACTCCGACAGGACGGCGAAAGGCAGCAGCACGGCGCCAACCAGGGCCGCCCGCCGGAGCCCCGGCGCGTCCAGCGTGCCCGCGACAGAGGTCCACAGCAGCGCCGCGCCAGCGACGAGCAGCCCGAGCCCGAGGCCGGCAGCCCGGGCGAAGCGGAGCAAGCCCCGCAGCCGCGGGGTCTCGCTGGCCGCCGTGAACTGGGCGACCAGCCGGATCAGGGTCGTGTCGAGTCCGAACTTGCCCGGAATCAGGCAGAGTCCGAGCCCCGCCAGCACGAAACCGTAGATACCGAACTCGACGGGACCGAGGAGCCGCGCTGCAAGGAGCTGCAGGCCGAGCGCCAGGAGCTGGGCAAGCGCCGTGACCGCCAGCACCTGCCCGGCACTGCGCAGGACCGCCGCCGACCCGGGCGCGCTGAGGGCCTGGTCGAGCCACTTCAACGCGGGGTATCGGCTGGCGTCAATCGGTGTGTTCACGGCAATCCCTGCCCGACCGAAGCGGACTAGGCGCCCCCGGCCTCGCCAGGCGTTTGCCGGGCATAACGAAAGAGCAAGGCCGCCAACAGGCCGGCGAGGGCCCCACCCACGAGGCCGAGGACCGCCAGCAGCAGCCGCTTCGGACGCTCGGGCTGGTCCACATCGGGCGCTACGGCCGGGTCGATCACGCGGAAGGCATATTCGGGCCTGGAGTTCGCCAGCATGCGCTCGTTGATTTGCGCCTCCATGACCTTGGAGATGGCGTTGCGCAGCTCCACCAGCTGGGTCCTGCCGAGTTCGGCCTGCAGAAACTGCAGCCGCGCCTCGATCTGCTGGAGCCTGCGGGTGCGCAGTTCCCGGTTGGCGCGCGCCACGAGTTCGTTCGCCCATCGGGCGGCGAGCGCCGGGTCGTACCACTCGATGCGAATCGTGACGAGGGCCCGGTCCCGGTCCTCGAGAATCGTGCGGACTTGCCGGTCGAATCGCATCCAGCCGTCCCAGGCTGACGGCACGCGATCCGGATCTGTGTCGCGCCAGGCCTTCGCCTCGGCATCCCAGCGTTCGGCGAACAGGACGGGCAGCAGGTTCTCGTCGGCGATGAACTGCTGGACGAACTGGCGCGATTTCAGGACGGCCAGCGCCTCGTCCCTCTCCTGGCCTCCGGCACCGTCGATACCGAGGTCGCCGCCGAACCGGGACAGGAGCCCGGCCACGGCCCCGCCCCCGAGGTCCTTGCCGGTCGCCGGCATGACGACCACGGCGGCGCGATAGACGGGGCGCATGAGGAACCCGGTGGCCAGTGCAATGGCCAGACCGACGACGGCGCCGCCCAGCCACCAGGCCCTGAGGCCGGCGACCAGGCGCACGATGTCACCGAGGGTAACGACCCGGGGCGCCGTCATCAGAAGGAATTCACCGCCGCCACGGCGACGGCCAGGTTGTAGATGATGCTGGTGACCGAGGTCCAGAGTGGCAGCGGCGGCAGGCGCTCGGTGTCGACCGGCACGACGATGGTGTCGCCCGGCCGGATGCGGCGGGCATCGTCCCGGAACCAGCCGCCCCCGGACGCCACGACCTGCCCGTTGGCCCGGACGACATAGATGCGACCGTCATCGGCCTTCTGGGTAAGGCCGCCGCTCAGGTTCACGTAGTCGCCCCGGTCGAGGCCGGGCTGGTAGAGGTGGGAGGTCACGGTCTGTACCTCGCCGATCACCGTGACCTCCTGGCTACGTCGCGGAACGACCAGGCGGTCCCGGTCCTTGAGCAGGATGTCTCCGGCGGCACCAGGTTCCCGGTCGAGGACCCGGGGCAGGTCGATGGCGAGGCGTCCCACCGGCTGGGCGTTGCGCAGTTCCGCCAGCAGGGACTGCCCTACCGACAGGGACTGGGCCGCGCCCTGGCCGGCGGCCTGGAGCTGGCTGTTCTGGAGGGCGAGTGCGGTGAGGTCCCGCTCCAGGCGGTCCGTCAGCGCCCGGATCTGTTCAGCCTCCCGCTCCTTCAGGCTCTGGCGGGTAAAGACCACGCCCTCGGCGAAGGCGAGGTCCGTGAGGCCGCCGGCCCGGCGGATCACCGCCGCGAGGGTTTCGCCACGCTGGATGGCGTAGCGGCCGGGGAAGCGCACCTCCCCCTCCAGGCTGATGGACTCCTGCTGGGCCCACTGGGGGACCTGCTTGATGGTCAGGAGGTCGAAGGGCGCCAGGGGGATGTCAGCACCGGTGTCGCCGGCCAGTGCGGCAGCGAGGTTGATGGTGATGAGCGCGGTCCGGCGGGTCTCGCCGTCGACCACCTCGTAGCGGGCCAGTTCCGCCTCGGCGCCGAACGCCGCCTCGTCCAGGCTGCCGCCGGCCCGCACCAGGTCCGCTACGGTCATCCCGGGCTCCAGTGGATAGGTGCCGGGCATGCGCACACTGCCATCCACGCTCACCACCTGGCTGGGCTCCTCCCGGGTGCCCTGACGGCGGAGGTCGTCGAGCAGCGGGGCGAGCTGCGTCGTGCGGGCGGACTCCAGGTCGAAGACCAGGATGCGGTCCCGGGGATTCAGCACCGGGTTCGCGTCGGAGAACGGCTGCTCGTAGGCCCGGCCGAGGTCGGCCGACAGCGCCACCACGCGCCGGCTGGGCATGAGTTCCCGGCGGATCAGGACGTAGTGCAGGTCGGCATTCGGCCGCAACTCGTCCACGCTGGGCAGGACGTCCGTGAGGCGCAGGCCGGCCCGGAACTGGGACAGCCCCGGCCGGTAGACGTGGCCCTCCAGGCTGACGGAATCGGCGAGCGTGGGCCGGACGCCCTCGATGCGCAACACGTCGCCCGTGCGGAGCGGCGTGGCCCTCCCCGCGGCGGTGGTGAGGTCCACGTCGAGCAGTACCCGGCCCCGGGCGGGATCGATGCGCTCGAGCCTGGCCAGCTTCGGCGCGGCCTCGGCCGTGAGGCCACCGCCCAGGGTCACGAGGTCACCCACCGTCGCCGCGCCCCGGAACTCGTAGATGGCGGGCCGGCGGATCTCGCCGGCAACGCCGGCGGTGGGCCCCACCGGCGGGATGAAGATGAGGTCCCCGGACTGGATGCGGACATCATTGCGGGAATCACCCCGCAGCAGGAGGGCATAGAGGTCGAGGGCGGCGATCACCCGCCCGTCCCGCTTCAGCTGCACGTTGCGCAGGGACCCGATGGGGGTGACGCCGCCGCTCACGAGCAGCGCGTTGGTCATGGTCGACAGGCCGCCGACGGTGTAGGAACCGGGGCGGGCCGCCTCCCCCGTGACCAGCACCTGCACGGCCCGCAGCGCCCCGAGGCCCACCACGGCCCGGGTGCCGATCAGCTGCTCGGCCACGGTGTCCTCGATGCGCCGCTGCATCTCGTCGTAGGGCAGGCCGGCGACGGAAATGGGGCCGAGTTCCGGGAAACGGAGCTCGCCATCACGCCCCACCACCAGCGAATAGCTGGCCTTGACGCTGCCGATCAGCTGGACCTTGACCGTGTCGCCAGGGCCAATGACGTACTCCGCGGGGACGGGCATGTCGGTGGCCGGGGCGAAGGTGGTGGGCACGTTGGAGAAGAGGTCGTAGCCGAAGGGCTTCAGGGCGTCGACGCCGACCGGCGCCAGGTTCAGGAGGGACAGGCTCACCTTGAGTCGCGCGAGCGCCGGGTCCCGGGTGAGGCGCTCGGTGGCCTCCGCGGCCGTGAGACCGGCGAGGGCAATCGCGCCGGTGACGCCCGGGATCCGGAGCCGGCCCTCCTTGTCCAGGCGGTAGGGATTGCCGGCACGGGCCCGTTCGGCCAGCACCGACGCGGCCCTGGCTTCCGGCGTGTCGGGGTCAGCTCCAGGGCCGGTCACGCCCGGGGCAACGTCCAGGAGCACGGTGTCCCCGCCCCGGATGCGCGGCGGCCCGGCGAGGGCCTGGTCCTCCGTGGCAGACGCCAGGTCGGCAGGCCGGGCAACCGGCGGACTGCCGAGTGCCGGGTCGCTAACGGTGTCCGCCACGGTGGACTGGCCCAGGAGGGCCTTCTGCTGTTCCGGGGTGAGCGACTGCAGGAGACGCAGCTGCTCGGCAGTGGGGGCCTGGGCCGTGGCCGGCGGGCAGGCAGCCAGCAACAGTGCCAGAACCGCCAGTACCCGGCACCCGGTGTCCTGTCGTGACATCAAACCCGGCAACCCCCGCGGAAGATCACCGCGGAGCTTACCGAATTTACCGTCAGCTGTCGTTGCTCCAGCGGCGGATCGCGTGGCCGATGCCCGGCAGTGCGGGGCCGGGACTCGCCGCCTTCAGTGCCTCGTGCATGCCCGTCGCCATGAGCTTGCCGAGTTCCACGCCCCACTGGTCGAAGGGATTGATGCCCCAGATGCTCGCCTGCACGAAGACCTTGTGCTCGTAGAGGGCGATGAGGAAGCCGAGACCGCGAGGGTCGAGGCGCCGGAGCAGCACGATGTTGCTCGGGTGATTGCCGGGATGGACCTTGTGGGGCGCAAGCCGGGCCACCTCCTCCTCGGTCTTCCCCTTGCCGCGCAGCTCGGCGGCGGCAGCGTCGAGGGAATAGCCCCGCGCGAAGGCCTCGGCCTGGGCAAGCAGGTTGGCGAGGCCCGCCAGGTGCTGGTCGGCAAAGGGGCTGGAGCCCTCGGCAGGCGCGATGAAGTCGGCAGCGAAGGACGCGGTGCCCTGGTGCAGGAGCTGGAAGAACGAGTGCTGGGCATTGTTGCCCGGCTCCCCCCAGATCACCGTGCCCGTGCCGTGGCGAATGGACGTGCCATCCCGGGTCACGCCCTTGCCGTTGCTCTCCATCTCGAGCTGTTGCAGGTAGGCGGGGAAGCGGTGCAGGCGGCCGTCATAGGGCAGGATGACCTGGCTGGTGGTGCCCTGGAAGTTCTGGTTCCAGATCGCGACGAGCCCGAGCAGCACGGGCAGGTTGTCCGCGAGCGGCGCGGTCGCGAAGTGGCGGTCCATCGCGTGCGCGCCGGCCAGGAACTCGCGGAAACGCGCCGCGCCGATCGCGATCGCGAGC
>CALGMY010000081.1 GCA_937958785.1 uncultured Gammaproteobacteria bacterium
CTCCGGCAGCGGCTCGGCAGGGAGACGAACTGATGTCACACGCACGACGCCTGCGGCAGCTGCTCGCCGGCGATCCGTTCATTGCCCCCGGCTGCTACGACGCCTTCACCGGGCTGCTCATCGAGCAGGCGGGCTTCGCCTGCGCGTACGTCAGCGGGGCGAGCATTGCCTTCACCCGGCTCGGCCGGCCGGACCTCGGCCTCACGACCCTCACCGAGGTGGCCGACGTGGTGGGCAACATCCGCGAGCGGGTCGGACTGCCGCTGATCGTCGACGGCGACAACGGTTTCGGCAACGCGCTGAACGTCAAGCGCACCGTACGCCTGCTGGAGAAGATGGGCGCTTCCGCCATCCAGCTCGAGGACCAGACGCTGCCGAAGCGCTGCGGTCACCTGGACGGCAAGTCCCTGATCACCACCGGCGAGATGCTGGGCAAGATCCGCGCCGCCCAGGACGCCCGCACCGATGCGGACACCGTCATCGTCGCCCGCACCGATGCCATCGCAGTCGACGGCTTCGACGCGGGCCTCGAGCGGGCCCACGCCTACCTCGAGGCGGGCGCGGACGTGCTGTTCGTCGAGGCCCTGCGGGACCTCGACCAGTTCGCCCGGGTGGGCCGGGAACTCGGGGCCCGGGTCCCGCTCCTCGCCAACATGGTGGAGGGCGGCAAGACGCCCCTGCTTGCCATCCGTGAGCTGGCGGCGCTCGGGTTCCGCATTGCCATCCATCCGGGCGCCATGGTCCGGGTCGTGGGGCACGCGGCCAGCGCTTACCTCGCGACCCTGCGGGCGGACGGCACCACCCGGGGCATGCTGGACCGCATGTTCGATTTCCAGGGCCTCAATGCCGTGATCGGTACGGACGCGATGTTGCGGGACGGCGAACGGTACCGGGAGTTGTAACACTTTGTAACGGCCGGGCGGGCGTGCATCCGATCCCGGGGAGGCCCCGAAATCCACTCCACTTCCAGCCAACTTTCCACAAGGAGTGGGACATGCGCACCAAGAACCTGATCAACGCGGCTGCGGCCGCCGCCGCCTTGGTCCTGGCCTCCCCGGTGGTCGCCGGCCCGGCCAGCAGCGACTGGCGCGAGGTGGCTTACACCTGCGAGACCGGCCAGGCCCTGACCGTGGCCTACCGGGAGACCGGCAGCGCCGTGCAGGTCCGGGCCGCCGACAAGCCCGCGGTGAAACTGAATGCCCGGCCGGCCAAGGAGGGCTTCCGCTACGGGGATTCCCGGCACGAGTTGCGGGGTGATGCCGAGGCCGTGACCTGGCGCATCGGCAGCAAGACCCCCGTGAAGTGCACGAGCGAGGACCCGGCGGCCCAGAACCTGGCGGCCGTCGCCACCCGCTAGCCCGACCGATCCCCCAGGCCCGCGCGCCGATCCCCCCCGGCGCCCGGGTGACTCCCCCGGCGCGAGTGCTCCCCCGAGCCTCGCGCCGGTTCCTTTTTCAGGCCCCGCCCCGCAGTTGCCGGTGGACGGCGGCGGCATGGGCCGCCCCGGCTTCCCGGGGCGCCGGCAGGGTGAGCCGGTTCCCCGGCCCTGCGACCCGCAGCCCGGCGTTCTCGAGGGCCCGGCCGTCCGCGGCAGAGGCGTAGTGGTAGACGACCATCTGCCGGCGCAGTTCCGGGGCGTACTCCCGCAGGAGGTCAGGCAGTCCCGTGTGGGACGGATTGCCGTCGAGGTCGCAGTCGTGCACGAGGGGCATCGTGCCGTCGGCGTACGCGGCGACCGTCTCCGGGATCGGCCGGGTGTCGCCCGTGTAGAGGAAGCTGCCCGCAAGGCACAGGCCGTAGGCCGTGCCGGGCACATGGTGGCGCACGGGAAAGACGTCGAACCACAGGCCCGCATGCCAGAAGCCGTAGCTCACCGGCACGAGCTCGAAGGCGTCCCAGAAGTTCGCCCCGCCCTCGGCCACCACGTTCGGGTACTCGGCGAGGCGCGACTGGAGCAGGGGCACGAGCAGGGCCGGTACGAACAGGCGGGTGCGCCCGGCCGTGCCCCGGCCGAAGAAGTTGGCGACGAACAGCCGCTCGAAGCCGGCCACGTGGTCCAGGTGCACGTGGGTGACGAAGACCGCCGGCGGGGGGCGGCCGTGCCGGGCCATGAACGCCGTCAGCGCCTCCTGCCCGCAGTCCACCATGAACAGCGGCGTGTCGTCCTGCTCCAGCACGACGCTCGCCGAACCGAGCTCCGTCGCCGCGGCGTTGCCGACGCCGAGGAAGTGGAGGCTCCAGCGGCTCACCGGGCCCCCGCCCCGGCGGCGGCCCGGGCATGTCCCAGCCGTATGCCGAGCAGGCCGGAGAGGGCGTATAGCAGGCCGTACACCGCCATCGACACCAGGAGGCCGAACAGGCCGTTGGCGATCCAGGCGGGGGAGAACCAGGCGCTCACCGCACCGGCCGCGAAGGCCACCACGGCGATCGGGTTCCAGGCAGGCAGGCGGTCGAGCAGCTCGGCGCGGAAGTGCATGCGGTTGCAGAGGTAGTAATCCACGATCACGGGGCCGATGATCGGCGGGGCAATGGTCGCCAGCACGGTGATGAAATCCATGAAGCGCTGGTAGATGCCGAGGCCGATCAGCGTCCCCAGCAGGCCGCAGATGACCACCATCACGCGCTTGGGCCGCCGGAACACGCTCGCCGTCTGGATGGACGGGAGGTACAGGTTGGCGTCGCCGGTGGTCCACAGCGCGAAGCTCATGGCGATGAGGCCGAAGAGCGCCACGAGCGGGCCCACGGAGCGCATGTAGACCGTGAAATCGAAGTTGCCGGAGACGACGCCTCCCATGGCGCCGACGAACTGCAGGACCCACTGGGCCACGATGAGCACGATGAACGGGATCGCGATCGACACCCAGGCCTGGCGGGCGAAGCGCGTGTACTCCGCCATGACCACCGCGCCGACGATCCAGGAGCCGATGACGATGTTCATGGCCTGCACGGTGGTCAGCGGGGCCTTCGCCGCGGTCTCCCGGGACAGGGCGAGGAAGCCGTCCCAGCCCCCGGCCCGGCCGAGGTTGTACCAGCCGGCGTAGATGAGCACGGCAACGAGGACGAGCACCGCGGGCAGCGCGACCCTCTCGAGGCCCTTCACGCCGTAGTAGGTGGTCGCCGTGTAGAGCAGTCCGGCAAGGACCGCCACCGCGTAGAACCAGGGCGACTCGAAGTCCTGGACCCAGGCGAAGCTGAAGGCCCCCACGGTGATGCCCTGCCAGAAGACGAGCAGCACGGTGAGGAAGAGCACGGGCACCGCCGCGCCCACGTTGCCGTACACGATCCGGAACAGCAGGCCGCTGTTCATGCCGCTGCGGTAGCCCATGTAGCCGACGAGGGCGCCCACGACGAAGTTCACGCCGTTGCCGAGCAGCGAGCTCAGGGCCAGGTCGGGCCAGAAGGCCTGGCCGGCACCGAGCAGTCCGCCGATGAACAGGCCGGTGATGAGGAATCCCCAGCCGAAGGCCAGGGCGAGCAGGGGACCCGTCGCCTGGCGCTGGGCCGGGGACAGGGGGCCGAAGGGATTGTCCGGGCTGTCCCGTTCGACCGCCGTGTCCAGCGTCCACCAGGCGCGGAGTTTCTCGAACATGGGACGGATGCTCCTCCCGGAGGGGTGCCGGCGATTATGCCCAAACCCGGACCACAGGGCGGTGCGAGACCAAAAGCGAAGGAGAACATTGGCTTAGGTTGTAATCCCATAAAAGTCTGTCAGAATGCGACGCAGGTGGCGGGGAACACCGGGGTAATGGAATACCACCTCACGCTGACGGGCCTGCAGGAAGCGACGGGCGCCCGCACTGCCGGGGGCCTGGACGTCGTCTATACGAAGCTCGCGGTCGACCTGCAGAACCTGCCGGGCGGTCCGGGCGATCCCGCCCTGGCCGCGGCCCTCGAGACCCTCCGGGAGGAGACCGGCTGCGACGGCGTGGCCGTGCTGCTGCTGGACCCGGCCGGCAGCCGCATCGGCCCGGTGGTCGCCGCCCGCGGTCCCTTCGCCCTGTGCAACCCCGAGGTCCTGGCGGGCACGCTGCTCGCCGACCTGCCCTGGCTGGACCGCCACCTGGTCCACCTGCGGGTCCATGGCCTCGCCAGCACGGATGCGCCCGCCACCGCCCAGGCCACGGACGCGGCCCGGCTCGCGGCCCTGGGCTGCGGCGCCCTGCTCTTCATCGGCTTCGACCTGCACGGCCAGCGGGCCGGCTGCCTCGCCCTGTTCTTTGGCCAGCCCCAGCCGGCCTGGAGCGTGGAGCACACCCTGCTCCTGAAGCTCCTGGGCTCGAGCCTCGCCTGCGGCCTCGAGCGGGAGCAGACCGTCCGGCGCCTCGCGGACATCAACGAGCGCGAGCACCTGCTGGAGCAGACGGTCAACGACGGCACCTGGGATTTCGACGCGCTCCACAACCGCGTGGAGTACTCGCCCCGCTGGAAGCAGATGATGGGCTACGCGGACGAGGACCTCGCCCGCACCAGCCCGGACTGGCGCCGCATCGTGCACGTGGACGACTACGCGCGGCTGCAGGCCCGGCTCCGGGACCACCTCGCCGGCCGCACCCCGCTCTTCGAGAGCACCCATCGCATGCGGCGCAAGGACGGGGAGTGGCGCTGGGTCACCTGCCGCGCCAAGGCCCTCATGGACGACCACGGCCGGCTCCGCCGCCTGGTGGGCGTCGAGACGGACATCACCGAGCAGAAGGTCTACGAGGAGGCGCTGTTCCGGGAGAAGGAGAGCGCCCAGATCACCCTGCAGTCCATCGGTGACGGCGTGGTGACCACCGACCAGGCCGGGGTCGTCGAGTACATCAACCCGGTGGCCGAGGAGCTCACCGGCTGGAAGCTGGACGACGCGGGCGGGCGGCACGTCGACGAGATCTTCCGGGGCTTCCACGAGGAGACCTGCGAGCCCCTCGAGAACCCGGTCATGAGCTCGATCAAGCGCAACCGCTCGGTGAAGTCCGTGCGGCCCTCGCTGCTGATCCGCCGGGATGGCAACGAGCTGTACATCGAGAGCACCGCGTCCCCCATCCGCAACGACCGGGGCGACGTCACGGGCGGCGTGCTGGTCTTCCACGACGTGAGCGAGTCGCGGGAACTGAACCGCCGCCTGTCCTACCACGCCAGCCACGACCTGTTGACCGGGCTCGTGAACCGGCGCGAGTTCGAGAGCCGGCTGGAGCGCTGCCTCAAGAGCGCCAAGGCCCGGGAGACCTCCTACGCGCTGCTGTACCTGGACCTGGACCAGTTCAAGATCATCAACGATTCCTGCGGCCACGGGGCCGGCGACACCCTGCTGACCCAGCTCGGCGCCTTGCTGAAGTCCAAGATCCGCTGGCGCGACACCCTGGCGCGCCTTGGCGGCGACGAATTCGGCCTGCTCCTGGAGGCCTGCAGCCTGGACGAGGCGGTGCGCACCGCGGAGATGCTCCGGGAGGCCATCAAGGACCACAAGTTCAGCTGGGACGACCGCACCTTCCGCCTCGGCGTCAGCGTGGGCGTGGTGCCGATCACCGGCGAGAACGAGAACGTCGCCACCCTGATCACCGCCGGCGACAGTGCCTGCCAGGCGGCGAAGGAGGCGGGCCGGAACCGCATCCACACCTACAAGCAGAACGACATCGACCTGATGCGCCGGCGGCGCGAGATGCAGTGGGCGGCCCGCATCAACAATGCGCTCGAGGACGACCGGTTCGAGCTGTACCGGATGACGATCCAGCCCCTGCAGGTGGAGGAGAACGGCTCCCACTACGAGATCTTGCTCCGCATGCGGGACGAGCAGGGGGCTCTGGTCTCTCCCGACCTTTTCATCGCCGCCGCGGAGCGCTATGGCCTCATCTCGAACATCGACCGCTGGGTCGTGGAGCACGCCTTCCGCTGGCTGGTGTCCGAGGCCGATGAGCGGGAGCGCCTGGCGCTCTGCTCGATCAACCTCTCCGGGGCGAGCCTCGCCGACAACGAGTTCCTGCCCTTCGTGATCCGCCAGTTCCAGCGCAGCGGCCTCGACGCGAGCAAGATCTGCTTCGAGATCACCGAGACCGCCGCCATCGCGAGCTTCGCCCAGGCAAGCCGCTTCATCAACGCCCTGAAGGAACTGGGCTGCAAGTTCGCCCTGGACGATTTCGGCACGGGCTTGTCGTCCTTCGGTTACCTGAAACATTTCCCCGTCGACTACCTGAAGATCGACGGCAGCTTCGTCAAGGAGATCCTGCATGATCCCATCGACCGCGAGATGGTCCGTTCCATCAACGAAATCGGCCATCTCACCGGCAAGAAGGTCATCGCCGAATGGGCGGAAAACCAGGAAATCATCACCATGCTCCGCGGCATGGGCGTGGATTACGCGCAGGGTTACGGCATTGCTGAGCCAAGGCGCGTAGTCATGGCGGCCGCGGCGGGCGGCAGTTGACCCGATGGCAACCGGGAAGCAGTTCCCGACCTTCGCGGAGTTCTATCCGTACTACCTGCGCGAGCACCAGAACCGGACCAACCGGCGGCTGCACTTCGCCGGCACCACCCTCGTGATCCTCATCGCGGTCGCGGCCATCGCGACCGGCCACTGGCCGTGGCTGCTGGCCCTGCCGGTCGCCGGCTACGGCTTTGCCTGGGTGGGGCACTTCTTCTTCGAGCGCAACAAGCCCGCCACGTTCAAGTACCCGCTGTACAGCCTGGTGGGTGATTTCCGGATGTACGTGGACATGTGGGCGCGGCGGATCCCCTTCTAGGGTCGGCGGGCTCCGGCCTCCTGGCCAGGCCATTACTTAATGCGGGGACTGGGTCGTCCGGCCATTGCCCCCGGCGCGGCCGGTCTGCATAGTCCCCGTCATGATCCGGGCCATTGCAGCGGTAGGCGGTCTTGTTCTCTCCGTCGTCTTCGTCGCGGCGTCCGCCGTTGGCGCCACGCTGTTCGTCACCAGTGGTGGCGACAGCGGGCCGGGCACCTTGCGGCAGGCCATCGCGGACGCCAGTCCCGGCGACCGTGTGCTGTTCGCTCCGGGGGTCGCCACCGTCGAGCTGACCAGCGGCCAGCTGCTGGTCAGCCAGGACCTCAGCATCATCGGGCCGGGCGCCAACCTGCTCACCATCCGCCGGAGTGCGGCCGCCGGTACCCCCGCCTTCCGGGTCTTCGAGATCGGTGTCGCCACGGTGACCCTCGCGGACCTCACCGTCTCGAACGGCAATGCCCTGGGCGGTGGCATCCGCAACAGCGGCGGCATCCTGACGGTCCGGCGGTGTGCCATTACGGGTAATGCCGGCCCCGAGGGCGCCGGCCTCTACAGCAGCTGCCCCGGCGGTTGCCCGGGCGGTCCGTTTGCCTTCGTCACCATCGACAGCACGCTGGTGGCGGGCAACGTGGCCACCGGCACTGCCGGTGGCATCGAGAACAACCTTGGCAGCAGCATGGTGATCGTCAACAGCACCATCTCCGGGAATACGGCCTTCCAGGGTGGCGCCATCTACTCCGTCGCGCACAACTCGTTTTCCATCACGGGCAGCACGATCACCGGCAACCAGGCGAGCAGTGCCCGGGGTGGCGTGGCGTCCAACCTCAACCTGGTGGTGAAGAACTCGATCATTGCCCTCAATGCGGCGCCATCCCAGCCGGATCTGTCGGGCGCCATCAGTTCCGCCGGTTACAACGTATTTGGTGACGTGACGGGCTTCAGCTTCAACGCCCCGACCGACCACGTGGGCGTCACGGCGGGGCAACTCCAGCTCGGGCCCCTGCAGGACAACGGCGGCCCGACCCCGACCCACGCCCTGCTCTCCGGCAGCATCGCCATCGAGGCCGGGCTGGGGCAGCCGGCGCTCCGCGACCAGCGGGGCCTTGCCCGCACCGTCGACAGCCTGGCGATCCCGAACGCCCCCGGTGGGGATGGCAGTGACATCGGCGCCTACGAGGTGCAGGCCAGCGTCCTGCCCGGCTGCAACAACATCAGCGCCGTGGTCACGAGCGGGGGCGACAGCGGTCCGGGCACGCTCCGCAACGCCATTGCCACGGCCTGTGCCGGCACCACCATCAGCTTCGCGCCCGGGCTGGCCGAGGTGCTGCTCACCAGCGGCGAGTTGACGCTGGCCCGGAGCGTGACTATCAGTGGCCCGGGCGCCGACGCGCTCACCATCCAGCGCAGCAGCGCCCCCGGCACGCCGCCGTTTCGCATCATCAGCATCCCGTCCGCCAGCATCGACGCGCGGATCGCCGGGCTCGAAATCGCCAACGGCGACGCCGGCGTCAACCCCGGTGGCGGCATCAGCAACAACGGTGGCACCCTTTCGCTCAGCGGGGTGGCCCTCACCGGCAACTCGACCAGCGGATTCGGCGGCGGTGGCCTCTACAACGAGGGTGGGGGCGTGGTCGCCATCGGGAACAGCACCATCGCGGACAATGTCCTGAACAACGTCTTCAATGGCGGGGGCGGCATCGCCAACCAGGACGGCACCGTCACGCTGGCCGCCAGTACGCTCTCGGGCAACGTGTCCACGGGCTTCGCGGGCGGCATCTACAATGCCGACGTGCTGGACATCACCAACAGCACCGTTGCGGGCAACGCGGCCGCCGGGGCCGGTGGCGGCATCGTCAACCTCGGTGGTGTGCTGACCGTCCGCAGCACGATCATCGCGCTGAATGCCGGCGCGAGCGCGCCGGACCTGTCCGGCCCACTCATTACCGACGGGTTCAACGTGGTCGGCGACTTTGCCGGGGCTACCGTCACGCCGGTGCTGTTTTCCGACCAGCTGGGCGTGACGCCGGCCCAGCTCAACCTGGGGCCCTTGCAGGCCAACGGCGGGTCGACCCGCACCCGCCTGCCACTGCCGGGCAGCGTTGCCATAGACAAGGGCAGTGCCGGGGTCGCCCTGCTGGACCAGCGCGGCGTTCCGCGCCCGGCTGACCAGGCGGGCATCCCCAATGCCGATGGGGGAGATGGCACTGACGTCGGTGCCGTCGAGGCCGGGGAGCCGGATACCGATGGCGATGGCGTTACCGACCCCGCCGACAATTGCACGCTGCGCGCGAATCCCGGCCAGTGTGACAGCGACGCCGACGGCTTTGGCAACCGATGTGACGGCGACCTGAACAACAACGGTTTCACCAACGCCCAGGACACCACGCTGTTCCGCCAGCAGCTGGGCCAGCCGAGCCCCGCGCCCGTCTACAACGAGGCGGACCTGAACTGCAACGGCTTCGTGAACGCCCAGGACGCCACGCTGTTCCGGCCCCTGCTGGGGATCCCGCCGGGTCCTTCGGGAGTGGTGCCCTGAGGGGCCGGGAAGGCGCCACCGGGCGCCAGACCCACAACAACGGGGTTCCCGCGATGACAGTCCATCTTGGTGCAGCAGTTGCCTCGCCGGTGAGGCGAGCCACCGGCGGTCGCTGGCTGGCTGCCGCCTGGCTCGCCCTGCTGCCAGCCCTGCCGGCCCACGCGGTGTTCCCGGGCGCCAACGGCAAGATCGTCTTCGCCAGCACCCGGGACGGCAACCAGGAGATCTACGTGATGTTGGCGGGCGGCACCAATCCCACCCGGCTGACCAACAATTCCGCGAACGACTACGACCCCGTCTGGTCGCCCGACGGCACGAAGATCGCGTTCGTCAGCGCACGCGACGGCGACAGCGAGATCTTCGTGATGAACGCCGATGGCAGCGGCCAGACGCAGGTCACGAACAACCTGGTGGTGGATTTCGGGCCTGCCTGGTCGCCTGATGGCACGAAGATCGCGTTCTACACCAGCCGCGACGGCAACGGCGAAATCTACGTGATGAACGCCAACGGCAGCGGCCAGGTCAACCTGACCAACCATCCGTCGTTCGACGAGATGGCAGCTTGGTCGCCCGACGGCACCCGGATAGCCTTCCGCAGCCACCGGGACGGCAATATCGAGGTCTACGTCATGGAGGCCGACGGCGATTTCCCGACGCGACTCACCAACAACGCGGCGAACGATTTCCAGCCCGCCTGGTCGCCGGATGGCGGCCGGATCGCGTTTACCAGCGCCCGGGAGGGCAACGACGAGATCTACCTCATGAACGCGGACGGCTCCGGCGTCGTCCGAATCACGGTCAGCACGGGCACTGACGGCCAGGCGGACTGGCAGCGCTCAACGGCGACCCCGGCGGCCCTCGTCCGGGGTTTCGAAGGCACCTCCGCTGCGGATATCTCGGCCCTGACCGGGGGGTTCCTGTACCCGGGAACGCCGTCCGGGGCCATCGGGACCACCCAGTACCTGGAGGGCACCAACGGTGGCGTGGCGGTCTTCGACAAGGCCACGGGCACCCGGCTGCAACTCACGACGCTGGCTGGCTTCTGGACCAGCGCCGGTCTCCCGGGGGGTGCCATCGGCGATCCCCGCGTGCTCTTCGATCACTTCACCAGCCGCTGGGTGGTGAGCAGCTACGGCCCGACCGCCAACACCCGCCAGCTGGCGATCTCGGACACCAGCGACGCGCTGGGCACCTGGAAGTCGGTGCGTATCACGGTGGTGGGTGCCGGCGACTTCACCACACTGGGGACCCTGTCGCTGGACGAGAAGGCGGTCTACGTAACGACCGCCAATTTCAACGCGTCAGGCCAGTTTACGGGCACGAGCCTGCTGAGCATCCCGAAGGCGGACCTGTTCAACGGTGCGCCGACGCTCGCGAACATGACGACCTTCACGACGCCCTTGGCGGGTGCCGACCGGGGCGCCATGATCCAGGTGGCCGCCAGCTGGCAGGCCAACCCGACCGGCACCGCGACCGTGATCGCCGACAGTCGCGACAGCTTTGCCCTGGTGCATTACCAGTTGAACGAGGTGGGGGCAGCGGGCGCCACGCAGACCGCAGCCACCGTCATCCCCGGCTCCGGTTACACCCGGACGACGGTTAGCTTCGCGCGCCAGCCCGACGCCACCCGACTGGTGGCATTGGAGCAGGGTTTGATCACCGCCAACGCCGTCCAACACGACGGCCTCGTCCTTGCCGCCCACACGGTGCGGTCCACCCTCGGCGACTTCGCCGCCGTGCGCTGGACGGTGGTGGATGCACTGACCGGCACGCTCCGCTCCAGCGGGCTGATCCAGCAGGCGAACCAGGACTACTACCAGGGCACGATCGCCATCAACCCGGCCGGGGAGGTGGTGATTGCCTACAACCGGTCCAGTAGCGTGGCCACGGACGGCGACGAGGACGGGCTGCCCGACGGCAACATCCGGCTGATGGCCCGCACCTACTACCTGGAGGGGGATGCGCTGGTGGAGACCGGCAGCGAGCTCACGCTCCGAGTCAGCGGGATGAGCGATTACCGGTGCGGCGTTCGCACCTTCGTCGACACGACCTGCCCCAGGCGGTGGGGCAACTGGGCGGCGCTGACCGTCGACCCCACCAACACCCGCCGCTTCTACGCCCTGGGCTCCTATGCCTCCCAGTGGGTCCCGCTGCCCGGTCCCGGAAGCCCGCCCCTGGCGGTCTGGAACACCTACATCGCCGAGATCGAGCCGCCGAGTTCGGCAGACACGGACGGGGACGGGATCCGGGACTACGCCGACAACTGCACGCTGCTGGCCAACCCCGGCCAGTGCGACTCGGACGTCGACGGGTTCGGCAACCGGTGCGACGGGGACCTGAACAACAACACCTTCACCAATGCCCAGGACACGACGCTGTTCCGGCAGCAGCTCGGCCAGCCCAGTGTCGGCCCGGCGTTCAACGCGGCGGACATCAACTGCAATGGGGCCGTGAACGCCCAGGACACCACCCTGTACCGGCAGCTGCTGGGCTCGCCCCCGGGGCCGTCGGCGGTGGCGCCCTAGCGGCTGCCGGTGCCGATCCGGCGCTGCGTCAGTTCCGCCCGGAAGGCGGTGCTTGCCTTTGCTAGACTCCGGCGCGTGACCCCGAACCAGCACGACACCATTCGCGAGCGCCTCTTGCATGCGGATGCCGGTGGCCACCTGGCCGGCACGCTGTACCCCATGCGCATGGGAGACTTCACCCGGTTCGGCTGCACCGCCGTCCTGTTCTCCAGGCTCCTGGCTGCCGGGGATGGCTAGCGGCCCGGTCGCGGCGGCGGATCGGGTTCAGGAGCTGGACGTCCTGCGGGGGATCGCCCTCTTCGGGGTGTTCGCCATGAACGTGGTCTTCTTCGGCAATGAATCGATCATGGCCACCGAGCAGCAGCTGCTGTCGCTGCCGACAGCCGGCCTCGATTACGCCGTGCGCGAGGTGGTGGGCTGGCTGTTGGCCGACAAGGCGAACACGCTGTTCGCCTTTCTCTTCGGCCTGGGCTTCTACCTGCAGATGCAGCGCGCCGAAGCCGCTGGCACGGATTTCGAGCGACTGTACCTGCGGCGCCTCTCGGTGTTGCTGGCCTTTGGCCTGGTCCACACGTTTCTCATCTTCTTCTGGGACATCCTCACCCTCTACGCGCTTGCCGGCTTCCTGCTGTTCGCCCTGCGCCGGGCGAGCAACCGGGTGCTGCTGGCGGGCGGACTGGGACTCGCCCTGGTGGCACGGACGGTGTTCGAACTGCTGGCCGAGCATGGCGGGCTGGGGGACTGGGCCGGCCTGCCGCCCGCCTATGTGGACGAGGCCGTGCTGCTGCGCCAGCAACTAGCCTTGGCGGGCGACTATCCTGGCCTGGTTCGCGCGTTTGCCGGCGTCACACTCTACGACACGCTGAATGGCGTGCTGTTCGGCTGGATCCTCTACGCGCTGGGCCGTTTCATGGTGGGAGCGTGGGTGGGCCGGAAGGGCTGGCTGCAGCGGGCCAGGGACTACCTGCCGGGCTTTCGCCGGGTCATGGCGCTGGCGCTGCCGGTGGGACTGGTGAGCGAGGGGCTGATCGCGATCATCCGCGTGTACGACCCCGGTGGGCGCCTCCCCGAAGGTGACTACTGGCAGGTGGTGGTGGAAGTCGGGCACCTCATCACCTCGCCGGTCCTCGCCACCGGCTACCTCTGCGCCATCGTCGTCGGCCTGCACACGCCCGGGTGGAGCCGGTGGCTCGTGCCCTTTCGCCACGTGGGGCGCATGGCGCTGTCGAACTACGTGATGCAGAGCTTCATCTGCGGTTTCGTGTTCTTCGGCCTGGGGCCCGGACTGGCCCTGGCGGGCCGCGTCGGCACGACGGCGTTATTCCTCGGCGTAACGGCGGCATTCGCCGGGCAGGTGCTGCTCAGCCGCTGGTGGCTCACGCATTTCCGCTACGGACCACTGGAGTGGGCGTGGCGTGCGCTCACTTACGGCCACTTGTCGCGGTTTCGACTTGCGGACTGACGTTGAGTCATCTGCGCGGTTCCCGGCCCCTGCCGCTGCGGCAGGCGGAGGCCATCATCCGGGAGCAGGGCCTGAACGAGGCCAGTAACCGATCGCCACCGGACGACTGTCGCTCACCGAACAGGTTCAGGTGCGCTACACGCTAGAGATGCCGTATCGGGACGGTACGACCCACGTGGTCTTTGAGGCGCTTCCGGCAGGGGCTTTGACTCGCCTATTCTCGGGGCTGCCCACCGAGTTCACGGGCAGCGGGCAGGCCGGGGTGGTCGAGAGTTGGTGACACGGCGTCGTTCGCGGGTCCGGCGGGCGGCTATTGAAGGGGCATTCTGCACGTCCGGGCGCGCCCCAGAAAGGGATCCCGGGGCCCGGCCGCGGCGGGGACAGGGCCGGACGCCGCGATGCATTGCCGCCGGGGTGTGGAGCACCGTATCGTGCTCTATCCTTCAGTTGGCGGGTCTCCACCATGACGAATATCCCACACCACTGCCTGCGGCCCGCGGTCCCGGCCGCGCTGCTGCAGATCATCCACCGCGGGCTCGCCCTCGACC
>CALGMY010000082.1 GCA_937958785.1 uncultured Gammaproteobacteria bacterium
CAGATGGGTATAAGAGACAGCGCCGAGGCCGACGCGCTGGAGGAGGGCCAGCGCGCGGTCCCGGTCGACCTCGGCGGTGGCATAGAGGGCGGGCACCTCGACGTTCTCGACCGCCGTCGTGCGCGGAAGCAGGTTGAAGGACTGGAACACGAAGCCGATGCGCCGGGAACGGACGGCGGACCGCTCGGCGTCCGAGTAGCGGGATACGTCCTCGCCGGCCAGCCGGTAGACGCCGCTGGTCGGCGTGTCGAGGCAACCCAGGATGTTCAGCAGCGACGACTTGCCGGAGCCGGACGCGCCCCGGATCACCACGAACTCGCCGGCGTCGATCCGGCAGGTGATGTCCCGGAGCGCGGGCACGGGTGTGCCGTCCTCCCGCTGGTAGGTCTTCACGACGTGGTCGAGCTCGATCATGGGGACTCCCCGGTCGCAGCCGCGGCAGGCAATGGGCTCAGGAGGACGCGGTCACCCGCCACCACGCCCTGGCGGATCTCGATGAGGCCGGCGTCGCGGGCGCCGGCCGTGACATCCCGGCGGACGAGTCCGCCGTCCTTCTCCAGCCACACGTAGCGGCCGGCGTCGTCCTTCTGGACCGCCGCGGCGGGCAGGACGAGCGCCTCCCGCTCGGCGGTCCTGATGGACACGTTGGTCGTCATGTCGGGCTTCAGCTGGTCGACCGGCGACCCGATGCTGACCATCACCTCGAAGTTCACCACCCCGGAGATGATGGTGCCCTTCGGCGCGATGCGCTCCACCCGCCCGGTGAACTCGAGCGCCGGGAAGGACTCCACGGTGAAGGTCACGGGATTGCCCACGGCCACGCTGCCAATGTCGGTCTCGTCGACCAGGGCGATGAGCTCGAGGGCACCATCCTCGATGATGGTGGCGAAGGTGGGCGTGCTGAAGCTGGCCGCCACCGTCTCGCCTTCCTGGGTGGTCACCGAGGCCACGGTGCCGGTGATGGGCGAGCGGATCACGGCGTAGTTGAGGTCGGTCTCGACCACCGCGGCGTCCCGGCGTGCCTTCTCGAGCCGGGCCTGCGCCTCGCTCACCAGGAGGGTCTTGTCCTCCACGTCCGAGCGGGCGACGAGCCGCTGCTCGTCCAGCTGCCGGCTCCGGGCGAGGTCCACCTCGGCCCGCTTGAGCTCCTGCTCCGCGACGGCTACCTGGGCCTCGGCCTGGGACAGGCGGGCCCGGAGGGGCCGGGCGTCGATCGTCGCGATGACGTCCCCCTTCGCGATCTTCGAGCCCACGACCACGTTCAGCTTCTCGACGATGCCGGAAAGCTGGGCGCCAACCCGCACCTCGCCGCCGACCCGGGTCCGGAGGATGCCCGTGGCGAGCACGGTGGCGCCCACCTGGCGCCTCTCCGGCGTGACGAACTGCCGGGCGGTTGCGGCGGCATCATCCGCGGCAAGCCGGGACCAGGCCCACCACCCGCCCATGGCGAGCAGCACGGCCCCCACGCCGGCCGCGATGAGCGTCCCCGCCCTCACTACTGCTTCTCGTACACCATCACCATGGGCGGCTTGGTGCCCCGGGTGGTCGTGACGGACATGGACTTGCCGTCGGCGGAGAGCACTCGCGTCTCCACCTTCTGCACCTTGCTGCCGGGGATGGCGCTGGGCTCGGTCCAGGTGACCACCAGCTTGCCCGCATCCCACTTCGCGACGGTGTCGCCGCGGGTGCCCATGGGGCCCTCGTTGTTGACGGTCTTGCCGGCCAGGTCGTAGGTCACCGTGCGTTCGCTGGTGGTGCCCATGAACTTGGCCGAGGACTCGATCTTCAGCTGCTGGGCGGTCTGGGTGATCTTCGCGGTCTCGTTGACCGCCGACATCATCCCGAGGTTCTCCCCCTTCTTCGTGTTCAGCACCCAGGTGCCGGCGAACGAAGGGGTGTCGGCCGCGCTGGCGGGAGGTGCGGCGCCAAGCATCATCAAAAGGACGGGCAGGATCAGGGCGAAGCGGTTCATGGGTACATTCTCCTTGGTGATCAATTCATCGATTGGGCAGCGCGGAACGGCTCGCGCCGCGTGCGCCTGGGCAGCGCGGAAGTCCGGCCCGCGGGCCGGGCCAGGTGGTCGAGTACCCGGTCGAGCCAGTCGAGTTCCGCCTCGAGCAGGACCAGGGTGTGGTCGGTGGCCAGGGAGCGGGCCGCCTGCATGCGGCCGGCCGGCAACGCGGTGACGTGGTCGAGCTCCCCGGCCACGTGCCGGTGGAGGTCAGCGATAGCCGTACGCCTTTCGGTGAGCAGTGCGCGGGCCTCCCGGGGCGGCAGCCATGGCAGGTAGGCGGCAGCGACCTCGAAGGTCACCTCGTCCCGGTCATAGGTCTTCAGTGCCTGGCGCAGCAGCCCGTCGAACAGTTCGCTGCCCCGGGGCGTCAGCGCAAAGACCAGGCGCTCGCCGCGCCGCCCGCGGGCCCCGGGCTCCGAGTGGACCTGCACGGCGCCCTGCTCCGTCAGCCGGTGCAGCAGGTGATAGAGGGTTGGTTTCTTGAATTCGGCGTAGAGCGTTCCGTGGGCCGACAGGATGCGATGCAACTCATAGCCGTGCCGGGGCCCGGACTGCAGGAGTCCCAGCACCATCAGCGTGCGGGCATCGGCTGGCTTCGGGGTACTCATAGTCCACGTGGACTATAAGTACTGCCCGCCCGTAAAGTCCATCTGGACTATCCCCTATGCGCCGATTAGCCGCAGCCCGGCGGGTCAGCGCACCAGCCCGCGCTCCTTGAGCAGCCCCAGCACCAGCTCGGCCGCCTCGTCGGGCGTGCAGCCCGCCGTGTTCACCCGGAGCGCGGGGCTCTCCGGCGCCTCGTAGGGCGAGTCGATGCCGGTGAAGTTCCGGAGCTCGCCTCGGCGAGCCTTGCGGTACAGGCCCTTCACGTCACGGGATTCAGCCACGTCCAGTGGCGTGTCCACGTGGATCTCCAGGAACTCGTGGGCCTCCAGCAGGCTCCGCGCCAGCGCGCGCTCGGCCCGGAAGGGCGAGATGAACGCCGTCAGCACGATGAGCCCTGCATCCACCATGAGGCGCGCGACCTCGGCCACCCGCCGCACGTTCTCGACCCGGTCGGTCTCGGAGAAGCCCAGGTCCTTGTTGAGGCCATGGCGCACGTTGTCGCCGTCCAGCAGGTAGGTGTGCCGGCCCATGGCGAGCAGCTGCTTCTCGACCAGGTTCGCGATGGTGGACTTGCCGGCGCCCGAGAGGCCCGTGAACCAGAGCACGCAGGGCGTCTGCCCCTTGAGGGCCGACCGGGCGGCCTTGTCCACGTCCAGGTGCTGGTGGTGGATGTTGTGGGCCCGGCGCAGGGCGAAGTGCAGCATGCCCGCGCCGACAGTGTGGTTGGTCATGCGGTCGATGAGGATGAAGCCCCCCGTGTGCCGGTTGGCCTCGTAGGGGTCGAAGGCCACGACCCGGTCGAGCGCCAGGTTGCAGACCCCGATCTCGTTCAGCTCCAGCTTGCGGGCGGCCAGGTGCTCCAGGGTGTTCACGTTGAGCTTGTACTTGGGCTGGGTGATGGTCGCGGTGACGGTCTCCGTCCCGATCCGGAGCAGGTAGGAGCGGCCGGGGAACATGGGCTCGTCCGCCATCCAGACCACGGTCGCCTCGAACTGGTCGGCGACCTCGGCCGGCGAGTCGGCGCCGGAGAGCACGTTGCCGCGGGAAATGTCGATCTCGTCGGCGAGGGTCAGCGTGACGGACTGGCCGGCGACCGCCAGCGGCAGGTCGCCATCGGCCGTCACGATGCGGGCCACCCGGCTCTCGCGCCCGGCGGGCTGCACGCGCACGCGGTCGCCGGGGCGCACCTCGCCGCTCGCCACGAGGCCCGCGAAGCCCCGGAAATCCAGGTTCGGGCGGCTGACCCACTGCACCGGGAGGCGGAACGGCTCGGCGGCGGTCGGCCGACCGGCGGGTTCCACCGTCTCCAGGTAACCGAGCAGCGTCGGGCCGTGGTACCAGGGCGTGCGATCGCTCGGCGCCAGCATGTTGTCGCCCCGCAGGGCCGACAGCGGGATGGCGGTGATCTCGTCCAGGTTCAGCTGGCCGGCGAATTCCCGGTACTCCTCGACGATTCGGGCGAACACCTCCTCGTCGTAGCCGACCAGGTCCATCTTGTTGACCGCGAGCAGGACCTTGCGGATGCCGAGCAGGGACACCAGGTACGTGTGACGCCGGGTCTGGGTCAGCACCCCGCGCCGCGCGTCGATGAGCACCACGGCCACGTCGGCAGTGGACGCCCCCGTGACCATGTTGCGCGTGTACTGCTCGTGACCGGGCGTGTCGGCAACAATGAACTTGCGCCGGTCGGTGGTGAAGTAGCGGTAGGCCACGTCGATGGTGATGCCCTGCTCACGCTCGGCCGACAGGCCGTCCACCAGCAACGCGAAGTCCACGTCGCGGCCCTGGGTGCCCCAGCGGACCGAATCCGCCTCGATGGCGGCCAGCTGGTCCTCGAAGAGGCTCTTCGACTCGTAGAGCAGGCGACCGATGAGCGTGCTCTTGCCATCGTCCACGCTGCCGCAGGTGATGAAGCGCAGCAGGCTCTTGTGCTCCTGGGCCCGCAGGTAGCCTTCGATGTCGGCGGTGACGTCGGTGGTGGCCATCAGAAGTACCCCTCCTGCTTCTTCTTCTCCATGGATGCGGCCTGGTCGTGGTCGATCAGCCGCCCCTGGCGCTCGGAGCTCCGGCTGACGAGCATCTCCTGGATGACGGCCGGCACCGAGTCCGCGGCGGACTCGATGCCGCCCGAGAGGGGGTAGCAGCCCAGGGTGCGGAAGCGGATCCGGCGCATCACCGGCACCTCGCCGGGCTTCAGGCGCATGCGGTCGTCGTCGACCATGATCCAGGCGCCATCCCGTTCCACGACCGGCCGCTCGGCGGCGAAATACAGCGGCACGACGGGGATCTGCTCCCGGTGGATGTACTGCCACACGTCGAGTTCCGTCCAGTTCGACAGGGGGAACACCCGCAGCGACTCGCCGGGCCGCTTGCGGCAGTTGTAGAGCCGCCAGAGCTCGGGCCGCTGGGCCTTGGGGTCCCAGCGGTGCTGGGCACTGCGGAACGAGAAGATGCGCTCCTTGGCCCGGGACTTCTCCTCGTCGCGCCGGGCGCCACCGAAGGCCGCGTCGAAGCCATGCTTCTCCAGCGCCTGCTTGAGTCCCTGGGTCTTCCACAGGTCGGTGTGGATCTGGGAGCCGTGGTCGAACGGGTTGATCCCCCGCTCCAGCGCCTCCGGGTTGCGGTGGACGATGAGTTCCATCCCCGTTTCCCGGGCGACCCGGTCCCGCAGCTCGTACATCGCCCGGAACTTCCAGGTCGTGTCCACGTGCAGCAGCGGGAAGGGCGGCACGCCGGGATAGAACGCCTTCCGGGCCAGGTGGACCATGCAGGCGCTGTCCTTGCCGATGGAATAGAGCATCACCGGCTTCCCGGCCTCGGCGACGACCTCGCGCATGATGTGGATGGCCTCGGCCTCGAGGCGCTGCAGGTGGGTGAGTGGCATGGATGGATCTCTGCCCGCGGGGGCGCGGGATACGGTTGGTGAGGCGGGTTTCGGTGCGGCTGCGGCCACCCTGCCGGGCGACGACTGGCTGGAATGCTCCAGGGCGAGCGGACACGGCACGACGGTGAGACGGTCCCCCTGCTCCGCCACGAAGGCCCGGATTTCGGGGCTATGGTCCACGTCCACGCCGTGCAGCAGGACGCACACGTGACCATCGCCGGCGGCGACCAGCCGGGCAAGGAACGCGACGTAGTCCGCCACCTGGTTGGGACCCGCCAGGGGCAGCCAGGACGGCCGGCCCCGCAGGCTCATGGCACACAGCACGCGGGCCCGTCCTGAATCCGCGACGAGCTGCCCCACCCAGCTGATGCGCGCACGCCGGGCCCTCGCCCGCTGAAGGTGACGCGGCAGTTCGACCTCGAGCCAGCGGCGGTCACTGGCGTCGGCAGGCCGCCGCTCCCGCAGCGGTGCCGCCGTGAGCCCCCAGCGGGCGAGGTACCGCAGCACCGTGCTGTCCGCGACGGTCACCTGCCACTGCCTGCGAATGAGGGCCTGGACGGCCGGCACCGACCACAACCCGTCGGTAAGGCCCCGGGCATCGGGGGGACCCTCCAGGACGGCGGCCCGCAGGTCTGCCTGCTGTGCCGCGGACAGGCGCCGGCCCTGGCCGACCTGCCGGCCCAGGGCCTTCACGGGCACTGCACTCCAGCCGCCGGCGACGAAGGCCTTGTAGGCGCGGATCACCGTCGGTGTGCTGAGACCCGTCTCGGCCCTGATGCTGGCGAGGGAGGCGCCGGCGAGGCGCATCTCCACCGCCCGCCGGCGCTTCTGGTTGAGCGCATCGGTATGGTCCGCGGGCCTGGCCATGGGGCCGGTCCTCAATGTTCCGCTATTAAAGGTTTATTGTACGGAACTGTTGCCCGAAGGCCATCAGGCCGCGGGATCCAGGCGGTGGCCCGGGAGCCCCGCCAGGTACTCCGCGGTCCGCCGGCGCTGCTCCGGCGCGGACTCCACCCGATTGATTGCATTGCAAAAATCCCGGCCGCCCGGCCACTCCCGGCAGTACCACCCCAGGTGCTTCCGGGCGATCCGCAGACCCAGCTGCTCGCCGTAGAAGTCATGCAGCGCCACCAGATGGCCACTGACGACCGCCTGGATCTCCGCCGGCTCCGGGGGTGAGAGCCGCTGGCCGGTGGCCAGGTAGTGGGCGATCTCCCGGAAGAGCCAGGGCCGGCCGAGCACGGGCCGGCCGAGCATCAGGGCATCGCAGCCCGTCGCCTTCAGCACGGCCGCGGCCTTCTCCGGGCTGGTGAGGTCGCCATTGACCAGCACCGGGATGGAGACGGCCGCCTTCACGGCGGCCACGGTCTCGTACTCGGCCTCGCCGGTGAAGAAGTCCTCCCGGGTGCGGCCGTGCACTGCGATGGCGGCGACGCCTGCCTCCGCCGCGATGCGCGCGATGCGCACGGCATTGCGCTCGGCCCGGGAATAGCCGGTGCGGATCTTCACCGTGACGGGCACGTCCACCGCCCGGACCACGGCCGAGAGGATGCGGGCGACCAGGGGTTCATCCCGCAGCAGGGCAGAACCCGCGGCGACGCTGCACACCTTCTTCGCGGGGCAGCCCATGTTCACGTCGATGATGGCGGCGCCCTGCGCCACGTTGTGCCGGGCTGCCTGCGCCAGCACTTCCGGGTCGGTGCCCGCGAGCTGGACGCTCACGGGGCCGGGTTCCCCGGCGAGGTCCATGCGCAGGCGCGACTTCCGCGTGGCCCAGAGTCGCGGCTCGGCCGTGGTCATCTCGGAGACCGCGAGCCCGGCGCCCATCGACCGGCAGAGCCGCCGAAAGGGCTTGTCGGTGACACCCGCCATGGGGGCGAGCACCAGCGGCGGATCGATGACGTGGGGACCTATGCGCATGGCGTTGCCATGGTACCGAAATCGGTTAGGGTGTCGGCCATGAACGCGCTCGCCAGTGAAACGAGCCCCTACCTGCTGCAGCACGCATCGAATCCCGTGGACTGGCATCCCTGGAACGAGGCGGCGCTGGCACGGGCCCGGGCCGAGGACAAGCCCATCCTGCTCTCGATCGGCTATTCGGCCTGCCACTGGTGCCACGTCATGGCCCACGAGTCCTTCGAGGACCCGGCCATTGCGGCGGTCATGAACCGGCACTTCGTCAACATCAAGGTGGACCGGGAGGAGCGGCCGGACCTGGATCGCATCTACCAGCTCGCCCACCAGTTCATCGCCCAGCGGGGCGGTGGCTGGCCGCTTACCATGTTCCTGACCCCGGGCGAAAGGGTGCCCTTCTTCGGTGGCACCTATTTCCCGGCGACGGCGAAGTACGGCATGCCGTCCTTCCCGCAGGTACTGGAGCGGGTGGCCGCCTGGTACCGGGAGCATGGCGCCGAGGTGCGGAACCAGGCCGATGCGCTGCGCGAGGCGTTCCGCAGCCTGGAACCGCAGCCGGCGGACACCGCGGCAGGCCTGGACCCTGGCCCGCTCGACGGGTTCCGCGCGATCACCGGCACCCAGGTCGACCGGGAGTACGGCGGCTTCGGTGGCGCCCCCAAGTTCCCGCACCCAACCATCATCGACCGGCTGCTGCGCCACTGGCGCGGCACGGCCCAGGGCGATTCGCCGGACAAGGAGGCGCTGTATTTCGTGGCGCTGACCCTGCAGCGGATGGCGGACGGGGGCATCTACGACCACCTGGGCGGCGGGTTCTGCCGGTACGCGGTGGACCGTACGTGGACCATCCCCCACTTCGAGAAGATGCTCTACGACAACGGCCCGCTGCTCGCACTCTACGCCCGGATGTTCCAGGTGAGCGGCGACGAGAGCTACCGGACGGTGGCGCGGGAGACCGCCGACTGGCTGCTGCGGGAGATGCGCTCACCCGGCGGCGGCTTCTGCTCGAGCCTGGACGCGGATTCCGAGGGCGAGGAAGGCCGCTTCTACGTCTGGACCCCCGACCAGGTGCGGGAGGTGGTGGATCCGGAGGAGTACGCGGTGCTGTCACCCCGCTTCGGCCTCGACCAGCCGCCGAACTTCGAGGAGCCTCACCACCAGGTGCGGGCCTGGCACCTCTGCGTCCACGCCACCGTCGAGGACATCGCGGCCACGACCGGCCTGCCCCTGTCCACCGTCCGCCACCGGCTGATGACGGGCCGGGCGAAGCTGCTGGCCGCCCGGGCCCGCCGCGTGCGTCCCGGCCTCGACGACAAGGTCCTCACCAGCTGGAACGCGCTGGCGATCCGCGGCCTCGCGGTCGCCGCGCGGACGCTCGACCGCCCCGACCTCGCCGAGGCGGCCGCCGCCGCCGTCGACTTCCTGCGCACCTCCCTGGTGGTCGATGGCCGGCTGCGGGCCACCTGGAAGGACGGCCGGGCCCGGCTGAACGCCTACCTGGATGACTATGCCTTCCTGCTGGATGCCTGCCTGGAACTGCTGCAGTCCCGGTGGGACACGGCGCACCTCGACTTCGCCGTCAGCCTGGCCGAGGGGCTGCTCGCCCACTTCGAGGACCGGGAGCATGGCGGCTTCTGGTTCACGTCCCACGACCACGAGGCACTGCTGCACCGTTCAAAGCCGATGGCCGACGAGGCGCTGCCCTCGGGCAATGGCATCGCGGCCGGGGCCCTACTGCGGCTCGGCTACCTGCTGGCGGAGCCCCGCTACCTCGATGCCGGCGAGCGCGCGCTGCGCGCCGGCTGGCGCGGCGTGCAGGAATTTCCCCACGGCCACTGCTCGCTGCTGAACGCGCTGGACGAATTCCTGCAGCCGCCCGAGGTCTGCATCCTGCGTGGCGATCCGTCCGAAGCCGCGGCCTGGGCGGCCACGCTCGGCGCCGCCTACGATCCGCGCAGGCTGGTGTTCGTCATTCCGGGCGGCACCAGAGCACTGCCGCCCGGCCTGGCCTCCAAGGCTGAGCCGGCGCATGGCGTGCTGGCATACGTGTGCCGGGGCATGGAGTGCTTCGAGCCGCTGGACAACCTGGCGGCCACTGTGGCCGCCTTCGACTGAAACCCTACCAACGGAACCACCACCATGGAACGCATCAACCACTCCACCGGCAGCAAGTGGGAGCCGATCATTGGCTACTCCCGCGCGGTGCGAATCGGCAACTTCGTGTATGTCTCGGGCACCACGGCGAGTGGTCCGGACGGCAACATCGTCGGCATCGACGATCCCTACGCCCAGACCCGGCAGATACTGGAGAACATCGGCAAGGCACTCGCGGCCGTCGGCGCAGGGCCGGGGCACGTGGTGCGGACGCGGATCTACCTGACCGACATCAGCCGCTGGGAGGAGGTCGGTCGCGCCCACGGCGAGGTATTCGCCGCTATCCGCCCGGCGACGGCCATGGTGGAGGTCGCGAAGCTGATCAGTCCCGAGATCCTGGTGGAGATCGAGGCGGACGCGTACGTGCCCTGACGGACAGGGCTACCAGCAGCGCTCGATCTCGCCGTCGCCGGTGATGTCCCGGGCGCCGGTATTGTCCATCTCCAGGCTGCCACACTCCTCGTCGTCGGCCTGGGCACCCTGGGGCGCGGCCGTCAGCGTGTAGGTGGCGGCGTCCGGCACGGCGACGGTGACGACGTAGAAGCCCTCCTGGGACGTGATCTCCTCCTCGTCCGCGATCGGGCAGTCGTCGGCGTCGTACCCACCGAACTGGGTGTAGCAGCGCTCGAGCCGCTGGGCAACGTCGTTGAGCGCGACGCGCCCGTCGGCCCGCCGGCTCTTCATGACGCTGGCCTGGTAGCTGGGGATCGCGATCATCGCCAGCACGCCGGCGATGACGACCACGATCATCAGCTCGACCAGGGTGAAGCCCCGTTGCCGGTGGCCGGGAGCCAGTGTGGTTGCACTCATGGTCATCGCCTCAGTCCGGGAGGACGGTAATGGCGCTCACCACCGGGGTCTCGCCCGTGGCCGGCGCCAGGTTCATGCGCACATTCATGCCCGGGGCGAGGTCGCGGACACTGGCCCGGCTGCGCCCCGGCACCCGGACCGTGACGGTGGCCGAGAGGGCCCAGGTCGTGCCGTCGGCGACGACCTGCCGGGACGCCACGTCCACCGCCTCGAGGCGGGCCACCGCCGGCTCCGGCGGGGTGGCGGCCCCGGCGAGACTCACAGCCATCAGGCCGCCGATCAACACTGCTCTCCGCATGGTGAAGCTCCTCACTGGATCTCGCGCCAGGACTGGCGGCCCCGCTGCTTGCCGGCGTTCTCGATGGTGGTGTCGATGCCACCCGCGCTGCCGGAGGCGAACTTGTACTCGATGCGGTCGTCGGTGACGATGCCGGGCGTCTTGATGATGCCCTGCTTCGACTGGCGACCGCTCACCGGGACGAGCGGGCTGTTGGGATCCTCCGGATCCAGCGGCGCGAAATCCTTGATGTCGAACGACCGGTCCCGGTTCAGGTCGAAGGGCGACTCGGTCAGGCGCGAGCCGGACAGCGCGTCGATCTCCATGAGCCAGGACTCGCCGCCCGCCGAGCAGGCATCGCCCGACGGGATGACCGTCGTGAAGATCAGCCGGCCGCCCCGGAGGATCGGCGAACTGACCTGGCGCTCGCCGGAGGTCGGCAGATCGAGGTACCAGCCGTCGTCGGCGTCCGTGATCTCGTTGTTCGTCGTGACCCGGATGCCCTCGACGAAGCCGTCGTAGTCGATGACCTGCTCGTTGAGGACTTCCTGCTGCACCAGCGTGGAGCGCCCGGCCGCCGGCGTGACGGGGTACTCGGTGCCCTTGGTGTTCTTGTCCCGGATCGCGTAGACCGTATTGGCGCC
>CALGMY010000083.1 GCA_937958785.1 uncultured Gammaproteobacteria bacterium
TGCCCAGCCCCTGCGTCGGCATCTGCTGCATCGGCGCCGACGGCCTGTGCTTCGGCTGCTTCCGCACCCGCGCGGAGCTCTCGGTCTGGGGCACGGCGAGCGAGGCGGAAAAGCGGGAGATCCTGGCCCGCTGCCGGGCCCGCCAGCAGCCGGCACCCTGACGTCGTGGCGCAGAGCCGCCTCACGGTGAAGGTGAAGCCCAACGCCCGGGAGAGCCGCCTCGAGGAACTCCCGGATGGCACCTGGCTCGCGGCGCTGAAGTCACCACCCGTCGACGGCAAGGCCAATGCGGAACTGATTGCGCTGGTGGCGCGGCAATTCGGCTGCCCGAAGTCCCGTGTCGTGATCCGGCGGGGCGCATCGGGCCGCCTGAAGCTGGTGACGATCGACGTGGCCTGATCCCTTCAGGTCTGGCGCCAGGGCAGTCCCCGTGCCTTCCATCCGCTGACCGAGTTCCGGTGGCCGTGCCCGTCGAGCGCGCCCTCAAAGCCTTCACTGACGTTGTAGCAGGCCCGGAAGCCCTCGGCGGTGAGTTCTCCCGCGGCCATGCGCGAGCGTCCGGCGGTCCGGCAGAGGAACAGCAGCGGTGTGTCGGGCCCGGCGCCTCGACCCGCGAGCTCAGCCTTCAGCTCGGCGAGGAAGCCGGCGTTCCGGCCCTGCTGGGTCATCCACTCCACGAAAACCGGTTCACGACCGAGCGACGTGAGGTCCGGGCCACCCGTCAGCGCCAGCTCGATCCGGGTCCGCACGTCGACCAGGATCGCGGCGGGGTCTGCCTGCAATCGCGCCCAGGCGTCCGTCGGCGTCAGGTCTCCGGCGCAGGGGCCGGGGTTCGTGGCGGGTGCGGGTCCGGCCATTGGTTTCTCCTTCGATGCATGGAACGCAGGGCAAGCAACACCGCGAACGCCGCGAGCAGGTGCTTCAGGGGATGCCCGCCGAGGACTCCGGTGGCGCCGTGGATGGCGGCGTCGTAGTGCTCCACCAGCTTGGCGAGCCCGTAGACGCCCAGTGTGGTCCAGAGCCATGCGGCCCGGAGGCTGCCCCTGGCGGCGACCAGCATGAGGGGGATCAGCAGCATCGGCAGGAACTGCACGAGACCGTAGGCCCGCAGGTCACCCCGTCCCTCGAGCTCGGTCCAGTCCCAGTACATCACCGACGCCACGCCGGCGAGCACGAGGGGCCAGAGCAGATACCTCCCAAGCACGGCCGAGAGCCGGTCACCGATCACGATCGAGAACAGGGCCATGAAGGCGATGGTCATGGGCAGCCGGTCCCAGACCAGCGTGCTGCTGGCCGGGGCCCAGTGGTAATACGCCGACCCCACGCCGACGAGCAGGACGCCCAGGCAGAACAGCACGTAGGCCGGCTGCGGCACGGACGCGACGGCACGTGGGGCGGCAGCGAGGCCCCAGGCACCCACCAGCAGGAACGGGACGTTGGAGGCGACGTTCCAGAAATTGGGCACGCCGAGCAGCACCGAACGGCCGGCGAACAGGTGATACGCCGGGTCCTGGGGAATGGGAGGCAGCAACAGCATCGCCGCCACCGCCGCCATCGAGACACCCGCCAGGAGCCAGTGGTACATGGCGCCTAGCCTATCGCGGAAACGATGCCCGGGAAAAAGCGAAGCCCCGGACCAGCCGGGGCTTCGCGGTCGTCACGTCGTGGCGATCAGGTTGACCTGATCAGGCGGCGCGCAGGTTGGTCGCCGACGGCTTGCCACGCTCGTTGGTGACCTCGAAGGTCACGCTCTGGCCGTCGCTGAGGGTCGCGAGACCCGCGGCCTGGACGGCGGTCACGTGGACGAAGACGTCCTTCGAACCATCGGACGGCTGGATGAAACCATAGCCCTTCTGGGCATTGAACCACTTGACAGTACCAGTAGCCATTTGGGTAAGCACCTTTTCATGTAGAGGATGAAGACACGCATTGCGGACAAAGACACGGCCGGACCCGGCGCGAGGCGGAATCCGGACAACCTGGGCTCATGGGGGGCTACGAGGTTTGAGCGTCCCGGACGGGATGCTGTGGACGATGCAGGTCCAAATTCGAAGATTGCAGGGTGACGCTAAGTCATGCGGGCGCTCGCGTCAACCCGCGGGGCCCGGTTCTGCCCGGTTTGAGGCCTTTTTCACCGCCAGTACGCCGTCCCCGACCCGTTCCGTGCCAAATCCGGCCGCCTTCAGCCGCTTCGCCACCTCGGCGGGCACGTCGCGGCCGCTGGTGAGCCGGTTCGGCGTGCCGGTGTAATGGAACAACCGCCCCCCGCGTTTCAGCACCCGCGCCAGTTCGCCGTAGAAGTCGCCCGAGTAGAGCTCGCCCGCGATGCCGAAGCGTGGCGGGTCATGCAGCACCGCGTCCACCGAGCCGGTGGCGAGCCCGCGGATGGCTGTCACCACATCACCCGGCACCAGCTCCAGCGCACCGGTGTCAGTACCACCGCCCTCCGGTGACCAGGGGTTCACCCGGCGCAGCCAGAGTACGTCCGGGTTCTTCTCGAACGAGAGGACCCGGGCCGCGCCGCCGGCGAGGCACCAGGCGGCGAAGTAGCCAAGCCCGCCACAGGTGTCGAGCACGACCTTGCCCCGGGGCTGGATGAGCGCGACCTTGGCGCCGGCATCCTCCCAGGGCGACACGACTGCCGTCGGCAGCATCTTGATGCCGTCGATCTCGAAGGTGGGCGGTCCCCAGTCGGTGGGCACCAGCTTGACGAGCGAGGTCGTGTAGCGGGACACGGGCTGGAAGGCCGCCCCGTCCCAGTAGTAGACGGTGCGGTCCCGGCAGGCATCGAACCAGGGCAGGCGTTGGGCCGCAGTGCCCCAGCCGGTGGGGTCTACCGCCACGGTACTCGTCGTGCGCCCGAGATCGAGTGAGCAGGTGTGCGAGGTCCGCCCGCCCGCAACGGCGGCGCGCAGGGCCTCGTGCAGCGGGCGGGTGAGCAGGACTGGTGTCAGGCGGGCGTCGGACTCAGGAACCGGCATCCCCGGGAGCATAGCGCGCCGGCAGGCCGGCCGGCCCGGGCAGCCCGGCGGGCGGGGCCAGTCGCACCGGCGTCGCCGCTGCAGGTCCGGCCACCGGCTCGGCCGGCAGCTCGGAGCAGACCAGGCGCCCTTCGACCGCCGCCCCGCACTCGAGCTGCAATTGCCGGTAGGTGATGTTGCCGGTCACCCGGGCGTTCGGCTGCAGCTCGAGGAAGTGCTCCACTTCCAGGTCGCCGGCGATGGTTCCGTTGATCACCGCGTCCCAGGCCCGCACCGAGCCGTTGATGACCCCGTGCTCGCTGAGCACCAGCAGGCCCTTGGCGTCGGGCGTACTCGACACGTTGCCGTTGATGCGGCCGTCCACCCGCAACCCGCTCGAGAACTCCACGTCGCCGGTCACGGCCATGCTCGTCGCCACGAGGCTCTCGAGGCGGGTGACCTCGATCGAATGCTTGCGCTTCCTGCGGAACATGGCGGTGGTCCTCGTGCGGATGGAAGGGATTCAGCGCGGGCCGGCAGGGCCGGGGTCCCGCGCGGCCAGGAACTCCAGGCGGTTGGTGAGTTCATCGATGCGGGCGTGCAGGTCGCCGGCCTCCCGGTTCAGCTCGGCGCGCGTCGCGCGCTCGAGCCCGACCTCCGTACGCAGCCGCTCCACCTCGGCCCGCAGGGATTCGTTCTCGCTGGCGAGGTCGGCCTGGCCCGGCGCCAGCGCGGCGCCGCCGGCCGCCAGCCACAGGGACCCGCCCCCGGCCAGCAGCAGCACGCCGGTGGCGACCAGCAGGGTCACCGTGCGCCGCCGGCGCTCGTCCCGGGAGCTCAGCTCGAGGCTTGCCCGGGTGAGGCGGTGGGTATCCCGGGGATTCACCGGGCCGGCCGTCCCAGGAATCCGAGCGGCGGCACCGGGCGGCCATGCTCGAGGACCTCGAAGTGCAGGTGGGGCCCCGTCGAGCGGCCCGTTGAGCCGACCGTCGCGATGGGCTGCTCGGGCAGCACCACCTGGCCACGACGGACCAGCAGCCGGCTGGCGTGGGCGTAGCGCGTCACCAGCCCGCCGCCGTGGTCGATCTCGACCGAGTTTCCGTAGGCCCGCCGGTAGCCGGCGAAGCGCACCGTGCCCCCCGCGCTGGCGAGGATCGGCGTGCCGCGTGGGGCGGGCAGGTCCACGCCCGTGTGGCGGGCGAGCCGCCGGGTGAACGGGTCACGCCGGTTGCCGAAGCCGGAGCTGATGCGGCCGCCGGCGATCGGCAGCCGGCTGGGGAAAGCCATGTCGGCCAGGGCGCTGGCGCTGGTGTGCCGGGCCAGCAGGTCCAGCGTCGCGTCGACGACGGAGACCTGCCCCTCGAGGCGGGTGAGCACGGCGCCGAGCGCAGCCTCGGGGGGCACGAGCGGGCCGCCACCCGGGTCCGCCGTGGCATCGATCGGCGCCGACTCGGCCTCTGGTGTCGCCACGCCCACCTGGCGCGCCAGCTGCAGGGCCTCGCTTTCGAGGCGCAGCAGCCGGGCCGACAGCGTGCCCACCCGGTCGATGAGCGCCTGGTTGCCGGCGCGGGCGGGATCGAACGGCGCCCCGGGTACCGCCGCGGACGTGCGCCCGGCAGCCTCGAAGCGTTGGCCGATGGCAAACCCGCCCGCCACCCCGCCGGCGGCAGCGACGACGAGCAACGCCACCAAAGCGAGTGCCAGGTGCCGCGCCCGCAGGGTCCGCACCCGCGACGCCGCCAGATTGCCCGTCGTATGAATGACGAAAGCCATCCCCGATCCCCAGGTGACCGTGCCAGTGCCCACTGGCAACGGGATGGTCTCAACCCGTGGCAGTCAGGACTGTGACCTGCGCCTCAACGGGGGTCGGCACTGCAATAGGTCAAATCGCGGCGCGCGCGCCGACGAGCCAGGTGGCACTGGCCATGCGCACCGTGCCACCGGGAGCCACGTGGCGCTCGAGTACCGCGCGGATAGCCGCCTCAGCCGCCGCCTGCGCCTCCGGCGCCGCCGCGGCATACGCGCTGGCAGCCAGCCCCATGCGCGTCATCTGCACCACCGCCTCGTCCACCGGGCCGAGGTCGAGTGGCGTGTCGAGCGGGTCCACGCGGACCCCGCTGAAGCCGGCGTCCGCGAGGAGGCCTGCGAGCCGGACGCCGTCGGCGAACGCATAAGGCCCGGGCGCCCCGGGCGGCTGGGGGTCGGGCCGGGGCAGCACCGTGAAGGCGGCGTCGACGCACCCGGCCATCCAGGGGTTCTGGTCCAGGGCGCGCCAGCAGAGGAAGGCCAGGCGCCCGCCGGGTGCGAGGGCACCACGAAGATGCGTGAAGGCGGCGACGGGATCGGCGAAGAACATCACGCCGAAGCGCGAGAACAGGAGGTCGAAGCGGGCGGCCGGCAGCGTCATCGACGCCGCGTCGCCGAGCTCGAACCCGAGGTTGCCGATCGGGCCGAAGCGCCGGCGGGCGACCTCGAGGATGATCGCGGACACGTCCACGCCGAGCACGCGCCCCTCGGGGCCCACGGCCCGCGCCAGCGCGGCGCTGGTGACGCCACCGCCACACCCCACGTCCAGCACCCGTTCCCCGGCCCGCGGCGCCGCGAACTCGAGCAGCCGGGCCGACAGGGGCTCGATCATGCGCTCGACCCGGTCGATGTTCTGCACCCAGCGGCGCCCGCCGTCCTCGTTCCAGAAGGTGGGCTGGTCGGGGGGTGGCTGGGGTGGCGGCGATGGAGTTCGCTTCATGCCCACGATGATAATGGAAGCATGCCGCCCCTCGTCGTCCTGGACACCAACGTGCTGCTGGCCCTCTGGCTGTTCCGGGACCCGGTGGTGGAGGGGCTCCGCCTCGCGCTCGCGACCGGCGACCTGCGGGCCTGCCGGTCCGCTGCGACCGACGGGGAATTCGCCGAGGTGCTGCGCCGGCCGGCGCTGTTCGACATCGCGCCCGAACGGCGCGAGCGGATCATGGCGACCTGGCAGGCCGTGGCGACCTGCCATGCGGAGACGACGCCCGCGCCCTGGACCTGCCGGGACCCGCTGGACCAGAAATTCCTGGACCTCGCGGTCTCCGCCGGGGCCAGTTGGCTCGTTACCCGGGACCGGGACCTCCTGAAGCTGGCACGGAAGGCACGGCGCGCGGGGCTGGTGATCGTCGCGCCGGAGCGCTGGGCTCTGATCGAAGCTGGCTGTAATCCCCCATCCGGAACCTCCACCGCGCCAGGATGAAGCCCGTCACCGGCTCCGGCGACAGGCTGGTGACCACGCCGGTCATGTTCTTGCGGTAGAAGGCCGTGCAGGCGCCGGTCTGCCAGACGGTCTTGCGCAGCTTTAGTCGCAGGCTGGCCATGTAGGAGTCCTGCAGGCCGGGCCAGGGCTCGATGGCCCGGATGCCCGGGTCCTTCTTCACGGCGCGGATGGCCTGCACGATGTAGCGGGTCGCCACCTCCATGTAGGAGAGCTGGGAGCTGTGGCCGGAGCCGGTGTTCGGCCCGTTCACCTTGAAGTAGTTGGGGTAGCCGGCCACGGTGATGCCCTGGTAGGACACCAGGTCCCGCGCCCACTCCCGGTTCAGGTGGCGGCCGCCGCGGCCGTAGACGTCGAAGGTCAGCGCCCGCTGCGGGTCCGAATAGGCGTAGTAGCCCGTGGCGAGGACGATGACGTCGAGCGGGATGTCCCGGCCCGACTTCGTGCGGATGCCGGTCGGGGTGATGCAGTCGATGCCGCTGATGTCGACGTCCACGTTGTCCCGGGCGAGCGCCGGCAGGTACTCGTTGGTCGGGATCACCCGCCGGCAGCCGAGTTCGTAGTCGGGCAGCATGTGGGCGCGGAGCGCCGGGTCGCGGATGTGCTGCGCCAGCTGCTGCTCGAGCTGGCGGCGGTAGTGTGCTTTCACGAAGCGGCTGACGCCCGCGAGGCCCGGATAGCGGCGGAAGGCCACGAAGCGCAGGTCGTAGTACGCGAAGACCAGCGCCCGGATCAGGTGCCGGATGCCAGGCAGCTGGCGGATCCGCCGCTCGAGCGGGCCGTAGCGCCGGTCGCCCCGGGGCAGGATCCACTGGGCCTTGCCCATGAAGAGCGTGAGCCGGGACACCCGGGGCGCGAGGGCCGGCACGATCTGGGCCCCGGAGCAGCCCGAGCCGACCACGGCGACGCGCCGGCCATCGAGGGGCACCGAGTGGTCCCACTGCCCCGCGTGGAACAGGGCGCCCCGGAAGGTCTCCGCGCCGGGAATGCGCGGAGCATGCGGGTTGGCCAGCACGCCGCTGGTGTCGATGACGAACCGGGCGGTGTAGCGCTGCCCCGTGGCCGTCGCGACCTGCCAGCGGCACTCCCCCTCGTCGAAGTCCAGGCGGGTCACGGCCTGGTTCACCCGGGTCTTTGCCCGGAGGCCGTACCGGTCGATGATGTGGTTGGTGTAGGCAAGCAGCTCGGCCTGGGGAGCGAAGGTCTTGCTGAAGGGGTACGGGATGAAGGAGATGCAGTAGAGGCTGGTGGGCACGTCCACCTCGGCGCCCGGGTAGCTGTTCACCTGCCAGGTGCCGCCGGGCTCGGGGCTGCGTTCCAGCAGGATGAAGTCGTCGCAACCTGCCTTCTTCAGGCGGATGGCCGCCAGCAGGCCGGAGAAGCCGGAGCCGATGATGAGGGTCTCGAAGTGCTGCGGGGGGTCCGGCTCCATTGGCCGGTTGGACGTCCGCCGGGGCAGGAACCAACCGGTGACAGTGCCGGGGGAGCCCCTACTCGCCCGCGACCGCGCCCGGACCCGGCGGCAGACCGAGTCGCTGCCGGAACAACGTGGTGTCCTGGGCGTTCACGGCGCCATTGCAGTTGAGGTCTGCCGGGTTGAACGTGGGACCCACGCTGGGCTGTCCCAACTGCTGGCGGAACAGGGTAGTGTCCTGGGCATTGGTCGCCCCATTATTGTTGAGGTCGGCGTCGCAGCGGTTGCCGAAGCCGTCCTCGTCCGAATCACACTGGCCCGGGTTGGCGAGCAGCGTGCAGTTGTCCGTCTCGTCCGGCACGCCGTCGCCGTCCGTGTCGGGGCTGATGATGACGGAGACGGTCGCCTGGTCCGCCTGGGGCGTGCTGTCGGTCATCTCGTAGACGAAGCTGTCGGGTCCCGAGGCGCCCGCATTGGCGGTGTAGGTCACCGTCATCCCGGCCGCCGGCCCGGGCAGGCTGATCGCGCTGATCGTCCCCTGGGCCGGCAGGACCGTGACGGCGACCGTCACCGGGTCGGTGAAGCCGCTGTCGTTCACGCCCACGGGAATGGCAACGGGCACGCCTGCGATGACGGCCACCGGCCCGTCGTCGCTGGCGGTGGCCGGGGGCGCCGCCGGTGGCGAGAGCACGAAGAGCTTCGGCTGGTTGCCGCCCGGGCCCTCGTCGACGATGTAGATGACCCCGTCGTCGTCGATGGCGACGCCCTCGGGCTGTACCTGGCCGGTGATGCCGTTCAGGGAGATCTGGCTCAGCACCGCGCCCGTCGTGCGGTTGAGCTCCAGCAGCCGGTGACCCTCGTGGCTGAGGACCAGCAGGTTGCTGTAGTCGGGCGAGCCTGGGTCCAGCACCGTGGACAGGGCCTGGATGTCGGAGATGTCGGTCACGCCCGGGATGCTGAGCAGCAGGGTGGAGTGGACGTTTGCCTGGGGCGGCGGGCTGAAGTCGAGGCTCACCTGGTAGATGGCGACCGGGGTCTTCTCCTCGATGAAGTAATAGCGCCCGGTGGAGGGATCGAAGGTCACCCCCTCGAGGCCCGCCGCAGCGTCCGTGGTACTGAACAGGGAGGCGGTGGGCAGGCCCGACCCGGAGACCGTGCCACCCGCGACGTAGGTCATCAGCTTGGCGTCATAGCCGGTCTCGAGCGCGAGCACGAACTGGTTGCCACCGATCCAGGTGAGGCCCTCGGAGTCGCTGGCCGGGAAGTTGGTCATGGTCATGTAGTCGAGCAGCACGCCATTCTTCGAATACTGCGCCAGGGCCTGCGGTCCGTCGCCGACGACGAAGAGCGTATCGGTGGCAGCGTTCCAGGTGACCGCCGACGCCTCCAGCGACCGGGAGGTCGACAGGTCGTAGGTTGCGGTGTGGGTATAGGTGGCGAGGTCGATGGCCGGGGGCGCGGCGAGGACGGGACCCGCCGCGGCCAGGGCCAGGGTCGGCACCAGCGCCAGACGCGGAATCCAGGCAATGCCGGTGCGGGAGGGATAGTGGCATGGGTTCATGCCCAAACTATACTCACGCAGCGGCCATCCCGGCCGGCACCTGAACATAAGAGGCACCCGCGATGGCACACCCCGACTCACCCCGCGCACACGGTTGCTGGACTCTGGCCCTCGCCATGTCCGGACTGCTGGCGATATCGACCGCCGGGGCCGGCGGCCACAAGGCCATCGGGCCGCGGGTGGAACCGGAAGTGCCCGCCGAGGTGCGCACCGCGGTGACGGCCATCGTGGAGGAAACCGCCGACCGCTGGAACTCCCAGGACTTCGCCACCCTGCTCGGGCTCTGGGACCCGGCCGAGCCCTACCCCACCTACCTCGCCGAGGAACAGG
>CALGMY010000084.1 GCA_937958785.1 uncultured Gammaproteobacteria bacterium
CGGGCACTGGACTTGCCGAGAAGCCGGTCGGCCGCGAGCGCCGGCGCTTCGAGACCCTGGCGCTCGGGGCCCTGCGGCCCGCCCTGGAGGGCCGGTGGCGCGTGCGGACGCTCGACGGGGAGGTCGAGGTCACCACCGTCTTCGAGCTGCTGAAGGAGCGGGCGGCCCGGCACGCGCCCGAGCTCGTGGCGGCGGAGACCGGGCTGTCGGCGGCCGTCATCCGGCGCACGGCCCGGATGTTCGCGGCGGCGAAGCCCGCGATGATCTACACCGGCTACGCGGCCTGCAAGTGGCAGCACGGCGACCTGCTCCAGCGCGCCATGCTGCTGATGCTGGCCCTCACGGGCAACATCGGCAACGAGGGCGGCGGCATCCAGTTCGGCAACGCGCCGAAGGTGCGTGGCGTCGCCGGCTTCGCCACGGCCGACATCGGCCCGGCGCTGCGCATGATCTCCAGCACCACCTGGGACTACGACCACGGCGGGCTCAAGGAACTCAACCGCCGCATGTACGGCGACGAGCTGGCCGAGACCTATGACCGGTACTACAAGGAGAGCATCCGGGAGGACTGGTTCCCCGACTACAGCGGGGCCGGGTGGCGGATGGCGTTCTTCGCCGGCGAGAACGCGGCCAACTGGCGGGCCGGGTCCCGGCAGTGGCGCAAGGAAGGCTTCGACCGCCTGGAGATGATCGTCGTGCTCGCGCCCGACATGGGCGCCACTGCCCACCAGGCCGACTACATCCTGCCGATCGCCCACCACTACGAGCGCGCGGACCTGATGCTCCAGTCCCGTATCCCGTACCTGCAGGTGCTCGACGTGGCCGTCCCACCGCTCGGCGAGGCGGTGGACGACTGGGAGGCAAACCGCCGTCTGGCGGCGGCCATTGCGCGCCGCGCGGCCGCCCGCGGCTCCCCCGTGGTGCGCGACGAGGTGGACGGCCGGTCGGTGCGCCGGGACTATGCCCGTACCCTCGACTACTACACCATGGACGGACGGATCCAGAGCGTGAAGGACGTGGCCCAGTACATCATCAACACCACCCCGGGCGTCCCGAAGGTGTCCTTCGCGGAACTGGCTGCCCGGGGCATCGTCCGCGTCGACCACTCGGATTCCACGGCCTGGGAGCACGAGGACTCGCCCTACCACCACGAGGTCGTCGAGAGCGTGCGGGACAAGAAGCCCTACGAGACCTTTACCGGCCGCCAGCAGTTCTACATCGACCACGAGTGGTTCATCCGCTTCGACGAAGCGTTGCCGGCCCGTCGCGATCCGCTGGTGAACCCCGGCTATCCCCTCCGGATGCTGATGGGCCACGCGCGGCACAGCATCCACAGCATGTGGCGCGACGATCCGCTGCTGCTGTCGCTCCAGCGGGGGGAGCCGGACGTCTACGTGAGCCCCCAGGACGCCGGGGCCCGGGGTGTCGTCGACGGTGACCTCATCCGCATCTTCAACCCGGCCGGGGAGTTCTACGCCCAGGCCCACGTGAGCGCCGGCATCCAGCCCGGGATGATCTTCTCGTACCACGGCTGGGACCCCCTGCAGTACCGGACCGGCGAGAACTTCAGCGCGGTGGTCTGCACGGCGGGCCTCATCAAGCCCACCACGATGGCGGGCGATTACGGCCACCTGGGCTACCGCGCCCTGGCCTTCGCGCCGAACCAGACCTACCGGGACTTCACCTGCGACTTCGCGCGGGCCGACCCGGACACGGGCAGGCAGGTGGCCAGGGCATGAGCGCGAATCCCGTCCCTGCCCGCACCGTCACGGAGGCCCGCCAGGTTGCTGAGACGGCGGCGCTGCGCTGCCTGTGCTATGCCGCCTGCTCCGAGCTCCTGGCCTCGCCCCACGAAGTCGACCCTCGCCCGGCGCTGCGGGAACGGGACGGGCTGGGCGACGCGCTCGCCTGGGCCGCACCCCTCGGGCCGCTGCTCGCCGAGGCGGCAGCAGCGGACCTCGGCCGGCTCAAGGCCGAGTACAGCGGCCTCTTCGAGGTGGGCAGCCAGGGGCCGCCGGCGCCGATCCGGGAGGACCTGCAGACCGGGCAGCGGGCCGGCATCCGCGAGGAAGTGGTGCGCTTCTACGACTACTTCGGCTACGCCCTCGATACCCGCTTCGCCTGGCAGCCGGACCACCTGTCCGTCGAACTCGAATTCATGCACTACCTCTGCTACCGGGAGGCCCGCGCGGAGAGCGGGGCGGATGCCCTGTCGTTCCAGCTGGCGCAGGCGGACTTCACGGCCCGCCATCTCGTCACCTGGCTGCCAGGGCTCGCCGCGAACGTCGACCGGATCGCCGCCGGCGCGCTCTATGCCCGCGTGGTCGCCGCGGTGCGGGACTTCGTCGCCGCCGACCTGCACTGGCAGTCGTCGACGATCGACACCGTGGGAGCGGCTTCAGCCGCGATCGCGCCTGAAGGCGCTCCTACGGCCGCTCCCACGGCCGCTCCCAAGCCGGGTGCGGACCCATGACCACGCGCCAGGTGGCCATGGTCATCGACCTCAACAAGTGCATCGGCTGCCAGGCCTGCACGGCCGCCTGCAAGTCCCTGTGGACCGACGAGGAGGGGCAGGAGTACATGCTCTGGAACAACGTCGAGACCAAGCCGGGCCGCGGTTACCCGAAGGAGTGGGAGGCCAAGGGCGCCCGCTCGGGTTGGCGCAATGGCCGGTTGCAGCTCGGCGACCTGCACCGGGACGAGGACTTCGGGCGTCCCGTGCACCTGAACCTCGCCGACGTGTACTTCGGCGGCGCCGGTGGGCACCTGGAGGCGGAGCGGCCGCTGGACTACGGCGCCAACTGGGACGAGGACACGAGCTCGGGCGAGTACCCGAACAACTACCACTTCTACCTGCCGCGGCTGTGCAACCACTGCACGAAGCCGGCCTGCCTCGAGGCCTGCCCGGTGCGGGCCATCTACAAGCGCGAGCAGGACGGCATCGTGCTGGTGGACCAGGACAAGTGCCAGGGCTTCCGCCAGTGCAACCGGGCCTGCCCCTACGACAAGGTCTATTTCAATTTCGTGCGGGGCAAGTCGCAGAAGTGCATCTTCTGCTTCCCGCGGGTGGAGCAGGGCGTCGCCCCGGCCTGCGCGCGCCAGTGCCCGGGCCGCCTGCGCTTCGTGGGCTACCTGGAGGATGCGGACGGCCCGATCGCGAAGCTCGTCTACCAGTGGAAGGTGGCGCTGCCCCTGCATCCGGAGTTCGGCACCGAGCCCAACGTCTACTACGTGCCGCCCATGCTGCCGAGCCGCTTCGACGCCGACGGCGACTTCGACGACACCGAGCCCCGGGTGCCGATGACCTACCTCCGCTATCTCTTCGGCCCGGGCGTCGACCAGGCGCTCATCACCCTGCACGAGGAGATGGAGCGCAAGCAGGCGGGCAAGCCTTCCGTGCTGATGGACCTGCTCATCGCCCGGGAGTGGAAATCCCTGTTCAACATCCCTGACGTCCGGGTGTCCTGACCGTGATGAAGGCAATCCGCCGCTGCCTGCCCCTGCTCCTCGCCACGATGGCCTCCGCTCCGGCCCCGGCCGCCGGGCCCGATGGCGAGTCGCTCTACACGCAGAACTGCCTGGCCTGCCACGGCGCCGACCTGGAAGGCGTGGATGGCCTGGGCGTGAGCCTGGCCGGATCGCCTTTCGTCGGCGGGCTCACCCTGGCCGAACTCGTGGCCTTCCTCGAGGTGGGGCGCATGCCCGGAGATCCCGCCACCGTGTCCAACGGGGCCATGCCCGGCTTCGACTGGCTCCCGCCGGAGGAACTCGAGGCGATCGCGGCCTTCGTGAAGAGCCGGCACGGCGGCTGAATGTCCCCGGGCGGCGCCCAGCCCTGGACCGTCATCGGCGCCGCGCGCCGGCGCCGGGAGTGCGAGGAGCAGGGGCTGGTGCTCGAGGCGCTCGGCATCCCCTGGCTGATGGCCGATGGCCCGGGCGGCACGACGCTGCTCATGGTGCAGTCCGCGGACGAGGCAAGGGCCCGGGCCGAACTCCGCCAGTACCTCGCCGAGAACCGCCAGCGGCCTTCCCTGCCGGCGCTCACCCTGCAGGGCGAGGGATCGCCAGGCGTGGTGGCCTACGTACTGCTGCTCGTCGCCGCGTTCCTCACCCAGGCCCGGTTCGCCTGGGGCGTGGACTGGTTATCGGCCGGTACGCTCGACGGCGGCGCCGTCCGGTCCGGCGAGTGGTGGCGCCTCGTCACGGCCCTGACCCTGCACGCCGACGCGGGGCACCTGGTCGCCAACCTGCTCTTCGGGGCGTTCTTCGGCCTGTTCGCCGGCCAGTACCTGGGCTCCGGCGTGGCCTGGGCAACGATTCTCCTCGCGGCCGGCGCCGGCAATGCCCTCGACCTCTGGCTGCTGCCGTCGAGCCACCGGGCCATCGGCGCCTCGACGGCCGTGTTCGCCGCGCTCGGGCTGGTGGCCGCGCTGATGTGGCGGGCCGAGTCGCGCCGGACGACCGGCTGGGCCCGGCGCTACGCGCCGCTCATCGGGGCGAGCGTGCTGCTCGCCTACATCGGCACCGGCGACGCGCGCACCGATGCCGTTGCCCACCTCACCGGTTTCGTGATGGGCATCTTCGCGGGGGCCGCCTTCGACCTCACGCGGCCCGGCTGGCTGCGCGCCCCGGCGGTCCAGCGGGCCGCCGGCCTCGGCGCGCTGGCCCTCGTGGCCGCCGGCCAGCGCTGACTCGCTATCCTGCCCCGCAACTTCCGGGGGGATGAACATGCAGACGGAGAACGGGGCCACCGCCCCCTGGCCACGGCCGGGCATCGCCTGGTACGCGGTGGTGATCCTCGTCATCGCGTTCATCTTCTCGTTCATCGACCGGATCATCATCGCGATGCTGGTCGAGCCGCTGAAGCAGGACCTCGGCCTTTCGGACACCCAGCTCGGCCTGCTGCAGGGACTGGCCTTCGCCGTCTTCTACGCGACGGTCGGCCTGCCGATCGGGCGGCTTGCCGACCGGCGCAGCCGCCGGGCCATCATCGGCTGGGGCATCTTCCTCTGGAGCATCATGACGGCCGTGTGCGGCCTCGCCCGGAACTTCTGGGAGCTGTTCCTGGCCCGGGTCGGCGTCGGGGTCGGCGAGGCAGCCCTGTCCCCGGCGGCCTATTCGATGATCGCCGACTACTTTCCCCGCGAGAAGCTGGGCCGGGCCCTCGGCGTGTACCAGTCGGGGGCGTTCTTCGGCGCGGGGCTGTCCTTCCTGGTCGGGGGCCTCGTGATCCAGGCCGCGTCCCGGGCGGGCGAGGTGTCGCTCCCGTTCCTCGGCGAGGTGCGGGCCTGGCAGCTGGTGTTCTTTGCCGTCGGCCTGCCCGGCGTATTGGTGGCCCTGCTCATGCTCACCGTGCGGGAGCCGGTCCGTCGCGGCCAGCTCGCCGCCGGGGGCGCCGGCCTGCCGCTCGCGCAGGTGCTGGGCTACGCCCGGCAGCGCTGGCGGGTCTTCGTGCTGCACTTCACCGGCTTCGCGCTGCTCGCGGTGCCGCTCACGGCCATTCTCACCTGGGCCTTCGTCTACTTCACGCGGGTCCTCGGCTTCACGCCGCCGGAAGCGGGGCTGCGGCTTGGCGGCCTGCTCATCGTGCTGTCGCCGCTCGGCGTGTACGGCGGCGGCTGGCTGGCCGACCACCTGCAGCGCCGGGGCTACCGGGATGCGACCCTCCGGGTGGCCCTGCTGGCCGCTGCCGGCCTGCTGCCGCTCTCCGCCGTGTCGGCGCTGACGATGGACCGGGACCTCACCGTCGCCCTCTTCGGGCCACTGATCTTCTTCGCCAGCCTGTCCATGGCCGTGGCGCCCGCCGCGCTCCAGGTGGTCACCCCCAACCAGATGCGGGGCCAGGTGTCGGCGGTGTGGATGCTGGTGCTGAACCTCGTCACCGCGGGTCTCGGGCCGTCCGCGGTCGGCGTCATCACCGACCACGTCTTCGGTGATCCCATGGCCGTCGGCAAGTCGATCGCGCTCGTGAACTGCCTGACCGTGCCGCTGGCAGCGCTCGCCTTGTGGGCCGCGCTGGCGCCGTTCCGGGCCGCGGCCACCGAGCAGGCTGGCACCGGGTAGTCCTTTTGCATTACATTTCCCGATGCCGCGTCGCCATCCGCGACGGCTGGCCGGGGGTTGGATGCAGCAGGGGCAAGGCTGGCTGGTGGCGGCCAGGGCGGCGACGGCAATGGCGCTGGGCCCGGGCGCCGTCGCGCTCGCGCAGGACGCGCCGGCCATCGATGAGATCACGGTGACGGCGCGCAAGCGCGAGGAGAACCTCAAGGACGTCCCGCTGTCAATTGCCGCCCTCAACGCCGAACAGTTGCAGGCCCGGGGCCTCAACAGCGACTACGAGATATCTACCTTCACCGTCGGGTTCCGGACCCTGCCCCAGGCCGGGCGCGACATCGACCGGCCGATCATCCGCGGCATGGGCGCGCCCGTGACCCGCGGCGAGCCCAACGCGTCGTACTTCATCGACGGCACCTTCGTCTCCGGCAGCATCTCGACGGCCACTACCAGCGCCGTGGAGCGGGTGGAGGTCCTGCGCGGTCCCCAGTCCGCCCAGTTCGGCCGGGCCACCTTCGCGGGGGCCGTGAACTACGTGACGCGGAGGCCGACGGACACCCTGCAGGGCCAGGTGAACACGCGGGCAGGCAGCAGCGACGACTACAGCGCCGGCGGCTGGGCGAGCGGCCCGCTCGTGGGCGAGAAGCTGCTGTTCGTCGTCTCCGGCAACTGGAGCAGGTACGGCGGCCAGTGGCACAACCAGCTGGCGGCAGGGCAGGCGGAGTACGAGGCTGATACCACCCTGCCGATCCGCCAGTTCCTCCTCGATCCGCCCCAGGAAGCGGACTTCAGCCGGCTGGGCGCGGAGGAGACCACCGACGCGCTGGCCAAGCTCGTGTGGCGGCCCGCCGATGGTGCCGAGGTGAGCCTGAAGTACGGCTACACCCGGGGCGAGGACAGCCACTTCCCCAACCTGATCGCGGCCGAGCTCAACTGCTTCCTGCCGGTACCCGGCACCGAGGGCGAGCCCTGGTATGCCACCAGCACCGGCTACTACTGCGGCGAATTCCGGGCCGCTGGCCGGGTGAACCGCATAAACCTGCCGGACTTCAGGAATGGCGTCACCTACATCCGGGCCAACGAGTTCCCGCAGCCCGAGCTCTACACGGTGCCGCCGGCCGAGCCCGGCACCTTCCGGGAGCAGAATCGGGTGCTGCTCGAGTACGTGCAGGACGTCGGCGATTTCACGGTCACGACCCGCGGCTCCTGGAACCAGGACGATTTCCGGCAGGTCTACGACCTGGACCACACCGAGACCCGAGCGGTCTGGGGGCTGTTCCACTTCGATGCCCGCCGGGACATCGTGGACAGGTCGGCGGAGCTCCGGGTGGATTCCCCCGGCGACCTGCCGGTACGCGGGTCGCTGGGACTGTACTGGTACGACCAGGACCGTGAGGCCAACCAGCGCAGCTACCCGGGTCCGGCGGTCGTCTTCGGGGCCCCGGCAACCACCACCGCCTTTCCGCCCCCGACCCTGACCGACATCACGAACGAGGCAGTCTACGGCAGCGTGGAGTGGGACATCTCCGACCGCTGGACGCTGACCCTCGAGGGCCGCTACGCCCGGGATGCCAAGGATCTGCAGGGTGGGGCCCTGGGCCAGCCCGGCACCCCGGACACCGTAGGCCTGGACTTCGACAGCTTCACGCCGCGGGTGACGGTGCGCTACAGGCCCGCGGAGGAGCTGACCCTGTATGCCCTTGCCGCGAGGGGCACGAAGCCCGGGGATTTCAACTCGGAATTCTTCCGCTCCGGTGCCGCAGCGTCAGCCGTGACTGACGCCCTCAACGGCTGTACCCCCCCAGCTACTGGTGAACCCGCCGTGATCCCCTGCCTGGATGAGCCCCTGGCCATCGTGAAGGAGGAAGAGCAGTGGACCTACGAGCTGGGCGCCAAGGCCGCCTGGCTCGACGGCCGGCTCGACACCAACCTGGCCGTCTACCACATCGACTGGGAGAACCAGGGGCTGTTCACCCTGGCGCGAATCCTCCAGGAGACCGGGACCTACAACACGACAACCGTCATCCGGAACATCGGCGCATCGAAGGTCGACGGCATCGAGCTCGAGACCAGCTTCCGGGTGACTGACCGTCTGGCGCTGACCGCCAACTACGGCTACACGGACTCCCGCTATGACGACGGTAACGATGCGACATTGCAGGAGCTCACCGGCGACGGCGACATCCACGGCCGGAAGGTGCCCAACGTCCCCGAGCACACGCTGATACTGAGCGCGTTCGCCACGACTCCGATTACCGCCGAGGTCGAGGCTTTCGTGAACCTGGACTACGCCGGCAGCTCGAAGCGCTACACCGCTGCCAACAACTTCAGCTGGATCGGCACCGACCTGACCGTGAACCTGCGGACCGGTGTGCAGGCCGGTCCCTGGACCATCACGGGGTACGTGCGGAACCTCACCGACGACGACACGCCCTTGGCTGCCCTCGACTTCGTGAACTTCGGTGCCGTGGACATCAACTACGACGTGAACATCTTCCAGAACATCCCGGCGACCGCCGCCTCCGCCGACGATCGCGACCCGCGGATGTTCTCCCTGAACCCCAAGCGGGGCAGGGACTTCGGCCTCGAGGTGCAATACCGCTTCTAGCCCGTCGCGATGGCGCGGATGGCCGCGAGCTGCTCCGGACCGGGCTCCCAGCTGCCGGCGGCCACGTTCTCTGCCAGCTGCCCGGGCCGCGTGACCCCGGCGATCACGCTGGCCACGCCCGGCTGGGCGGCGAGCCAGCCGATGGCCAGGTCGAGGACCGTCCGGCCGCGGCTCTCGCCCCAGGCAGCCAGCTTCTCCACGATTTCGTAGCGCGCCTCGGAGGCGAAGGCGCCGCCACCCCGCCATTTCGCAAAGCGCGAGCCCTCGGGCAGGGGCTGGCCCTTGCGGTACTTGCCGGACAGCAGGCCGCTCTCCAGCGGGAAGTAGGGGAGGATGCCGATGCCATTGGCGAGGCAGACGGGCACCAGGTGCTGCTCGATGTCCCGCGTCAGCAGGCTGTAGCGGTTCTGGGCGGCGACGAACGGCGTGAGCTTCAGCCGGGAACTGACTTCGCCGGCGGCGGTGACCTGCGCAGCCGTGTAGTTGGAGCAGCCGATGTGGCGAACCTTGCCCTGCCGGACCAGCTTGTCCAGGGCCTGCAGTGTTTCCTCCACCGGCGTGCCCGGGTCCGGAAAATGGTGCTGGTAGAGGTCGATGCAGTCCGTCCCGAGGGCCGTGAGGCTCGCCTCGACCGCCTTGGCAATGTACTCCGCCGAGCCACCCCCGGCGGCGGCGCCGCCGCCACCACCGAGCTTCGCGCCGAATTTCGTGGCGATGATCACTTCCCGGCGCCGGGACCCGAGGGCCTTGCCCAGCATGGCCTCCGCCCGGTTCATGCCGCCGCCGTAGATGTCGGCCACGTCGAAGAAGTTGACCCCGAGGTCGAATGCGGCGGCGACGATCGCGTCGGTCGCCGCCTGGTCGCACATGGGGCCGAAGTTCATGCAGCCGACCCCGATGACGGAGACCCGGAGGTCGGAGGAACCCAGTTGGCGCAGCTGCATGGCTCGAGTGCTTCCTTGTCAGTGCCTGGTGCGGCCGCCGTGCCGGGTGCGGACGAGCAGGGCGGTGGCCAGCAGCACGGCGTTGAGGATGGCCATCATGGTGAACGGGACCGTCGGGCCCAGGTGGTCGAAAACGTAGCCACCAGCCAGCGTTGCGAACAGGATGCCCACGCCCCCGATGGCATTGTACAGCCCCACGACCGGGCCGCGTCCCACGGCCGGGGCTTCCTGGCCGAGGAGTGCACTGCTGGCAACGATCACGCTGATTTCCCCCACGCCGACCAGGATGGCTACCGGCGTAAACCCCGGGGCGAAGGGATCGCCTGCCTCGCCGAGCAGGTAGTAGCCGGCCGTGGCGAGGCCCAGGGCGATGCAGAGGCTCGTGATCCGGTCCAGCCGGTCCGCGATCATGCCCATGAAGAATGCCCAGCCCATCGCAGCGGCCTGGACGATGCCGAACAGCATCCCTCCCCGGGCCATGGCCGCCGCGGGCGTCATGCCGGTCGCCAGGCCCGCCTGCATGACCCACAGCGAGAAGAACGCCCCGATGATCACGAAGTCGCCGCGACCGATGAACGCCGCCCCATAGGCAATGGCCAGCCGCGGATTCGTCCGGGCGAGCCCAGCCGCCTCGAGGACGCTCGTGCCGAGTCCCGGCCCGGCCCGACCGTCTCCCCGGGGTACGGTGCGGGGTAGCCCGACGGCCAGGATCATCGCTGCGACCAGGGCTATGCCGGCGCCGACCCAGAAGGCGTAGCGCCCGGCGCTCACCGGGTCGGCGCCCCGCGCGGCAAACCACAGGGGCAGCGAGGCCAGTCCGAGGGACATGGCGACGACGCCCAGGCCCTGCAACAGGTTGTTCGAGGCGACCCAGCGGCCCCGGGACCGTTCCTCCGTGGCGTCGACCACGCAGGCGCTCAGCATGAGCGGGGCAAGGGCCACGCCAAACGCGAAGACGACGCGGAAGACCACCAGCTGCAACGTATCGGTCGCGAAGGGGTAGATGAGCAGGCCGGCCCCCATCAGCACCAGTCCGAGGCAGAAGACGCGCCGCCGGCCGACCCGGTCCGACCAGGCCCCCGCGAAACCGGCGAGCAGGATCACGACGACTTCCTGCAGGAAGCCCAGGTTGCCGGTCAGCCGGCCCTGCTCCGCTGGGGGGATCCCGAGCACCTCGTTCAGCAGGTACGGCTGCAGGAAGCTCATGAAGGCGGCGAGGCCGATCGTGAAGAAGGACGCCAGCCAGACCGTGGCCGCATTGCCCCTGGACCAGTCCGCGGCGAGGCCGAACGGTCCCAGGCGAAGCCCTGCGGCCGGAGGCGGCAGGGCGGAGGGTTCCATCAGGCGGGCTGCTGGCCCCGGGTGCGCAGTTCCCGGATCTCGGCGAGGGTTGCCGCCGACGCGGGTGCTGCCAGCATGCCGGCGATGCAGTCGACCAGGTTGCTGACGAAGAGCACGGGGAGCGCGTGGTTCACCAGGGGCGCCTCGCCACCCTGGAGCCGCTCCCGGTCGGCCAGGGCGTCGATGGCGAGCACCCAGGCCAGCCCGAACCGGGGTCCGAACACCTCGTCGGGAACGTCGGGCAGGACGCGCCGGATGCCGTAGTACACCTGGCCGATGCTGCTGCCGAACTGGCCGCGCCACATGCCGACGAGGTTCATCTTCGGGTGCCCGAGGAGCTGGGACAGGACCTGGATGAAGTCGTGGCCGCCCTCGGAGCCCTCGATTTCCTCGACCACGGGGTACACCAGCGTACCGACCAGCGTCAGGACATCCGGGCCCGGGTCCTGCTGCGGAAGGCCGGCCAGCATCTCGTTGCGCCGGGTGTTGAGGCGGTCCATCCGGTACTCGTAGATGGCGGTGGTGAGCGAGTCCTTCGAGCCAAAGTGGTAGTGGGACGCCGACGAGTTCCGCTGGCCCGCCTCGGCATTGATCTGGCGCAGCGACACGTTGTCGATGCCGTGTCGGGCGAAGAGGCGTTCAGCCGCCAGGATCAGCTGCTCCCGCGTGCGGGCGCTGGTCGGCGTGAGCTTGGTCCTGGCCTTGAGCATGTCGCTGTCTCCCCCACGAAGACATCGTCGGCACGTGGTCGGCTGAAGAGGGCGGACGTCCTACCAGTAGTGGGTCCAGCGGGCCCGCTCCTGGAAGTACCGGAAGGCGTCCCGCTTGTCCTTCGGAATATAGTCGATGTAGCCGCCGGGGGCGTATCGCTCCCGGTACTGGTCGAACACCGGCTTGTAGAGGGAGAGGTGCAGGTCGGGGATCCGGTGGCGGGCCCGGAATTCGCCGATCGGGATGCGCGTGAGAACCCGCGTCTCGAAGGCGCCGGCCTTGCAGAGTTCGATGCCCCGGGGCCCGAAGATGGCCGAGCGGCCCGGCCCGCCGAAGTTCGTGTCCTCGAAGAAGCCCGGGTTGCGCCCGTGGGTGCTCACCGAGTTGTTCGCGATCATGGTGTACAGGCTGTTGTGGTACGAGGTCAGGCGCATGTCGTCGTACTCGAAGCCGCCAGTTGCCACGCGGCAGATGATTTCGGCCCCCTTGAACGCCATGCAGCGGAACAGCTCGGGTTCGAACTGGACGGCCGACATGCCGATGTTGCCGATGTCGGTCTTCTCGACGGGAATCACGGCGTCGAGGCCGTACATCTCGACGAACCGGTCATACACGTCGTAGATCACCGAGGTGTACTGCTCCGAGCCGGGGAACATGCCCCGCACGTTGCGCTGCTTCCAGTGCTGCACGACCGTGCCGTCGGGCTTCACCATGATCATGAGGTGCAGGATGTGGCCCGGCCAGTTCTTGGTGTCCTTGGCGTAGGTACCGAAGACGATGTAGCAGTTGTACTTCTTCGCCCGTTTGGCGACCTCTTCGGTTTCGGGACCGGGGATCTCCAGCGCGATGTTGTAGTGCTGCTCCCTCGTCCACTCCGAGAAGCCCGTGATCGGGAACTCGTGGAAGAGCAGCAGGTCACTGCGTCCGCCATAACCCTGGGCGATGTCGATGCACTCGAGGAAATAGTCCAGGTTCCGCTTGAGGTCCGGACCGGGGTTGCTGCCGCTGACTCCCTGGACACGGGTCTGGACGACCGCGGCCGTGATGGCCTCCTGGCGCAGGGCCACGGTGGGGTAGGTGCCGTCGGCGCGGACCATGGGTTCGGTGGGGGTGTTCATGGGGTAGTTGCTCTCGCCTGGCTGCGTTGGGGTTATGATATAGTCATGATGTTAATACAAATCGCCGGCCCCGTTCTGGCCCAGGAGACCGGCTGATGGCTGCGGCAAGACGTCCCGCTGGTCCCGCCCAGGGTACCGTCGACCTTTCCCTGCGCAGCCCCCGCTACATCCAGGTGTACGCGGCCATCCGGGACTGGATCTACCAGGGCACCTACCGTCCCGGGCAGCGCCTGCCCACCGAGGGCGAACTCTGCGAACTCTTCGCGGTGTCCCGCATCACCACCCGCAAGGCCGTCGACATGCTGGTCGACGAGGCGCTCGTGGTGCGCCAGCCGGGGCGGGGCACTTTCGTCGTCGAGGACCTGGCCGATGCCCCGGTGATCGGCGACATGGAGCAGCTGCTGCGCAAGGTCGAGCGGCTGGGCAAGAACACCCGGGTGGCCCGCGCCGAAGTCCAGGAGCAGGTTGCCGATGCCGAGACCCGCAAGGACCTGGGCCTTGCCGAAGGCGCCCGGGTCCAGCGCGCGTCCCATGTTCGACTGCTGAACAAGGAGCCCATCGGCTACGTGGTCACCTTCATCCCGGCCGATCTCGAGGTGCGCTTCGACCTCAACGAACTGAACGAGAGCCCCATGCTCAATCTCCTGGAGCGCAAGGGCGTGGACATCGCCTCCTGCGACCAGGTGATCACGGCGACCCTCGCCGATGGCCGGCTGGCTGCCCTGCTGAACACCACGGTGGGCGCGCCGCTCGTGCACGTGCGCCTCATGGTCTTCGACAGCCGCCGCCGGCCCGTCGAGCGGCTGGTCGCCTGGTACCGCGCTGACCACTACCATCACCACGTGCACCTGACGAGGAAGAGCCGCTGATGGCCATCGAACGGGTCGTAGGAGCGGCTTCAGCCGCGATAGCGCTTGCACTGGCACTGGTGGTCGTGCCGATCGCGGCTGAAGCCGCTCCCACGGCCGCCGCCCCTGCCGTCCTCAAGCGCGGCACCGCCGCCGAGCCGAACAGCCTCGACCCCCATGTGGCCACGGGCAACACGGCGAGTTCCGTGCTGTACGACCTCAACGTGGGACTCACCGCCCTCGATGCCCGCAGCCGGGTGATCCCCGGAGCGGCGGAGTCCTGGACAGTTAGTCCCGACGGGCTGACCTATACCTTCCGGCTGCGCCCGGGGCTCAAGTGGTCCGATGGCTCGGCGCTGTCCAGCGAGGACTTCGTCTGGTCTGCGCGCCGGCTGGTGACCCCATCCACCGCCGCCCGGTTCGCGTCCTTCTTCTATCCGGTAAGGAATGCCCGCGCGATCGTCCGGGGCAAGCTGCCCCCGGAGCAGCTCGGCGTGGAGGCGCCGGATCCACGCACCGTGGTCTACCGGCTGGAGTCGCCGGCGGCCTACTTCCTCGAGAACCTCGCCTCCAACGTGGGCGCACCGGTGCCCCGCCGACAGGTCGAGAAGTTCGGTCGCCAGTGGACGCGCCCGGGACAGATGCTCACCAGCGGGCCGTTCCGCCTGGCCGAGGTCGTGCCCCAGTCCTACATCGCGCTCGAGAAGAACCCCTACTTCTACGATGCTGCCTCCGTGAAGCTGGACCGGGTCGTGTACTACCCGACCCAGAACGCGGAGACGAGCCTCCGCCGCTACCTCGCTGGCGAGCTCGACCTGGTCTTCAACTTCCCGGGCGACAAGCTCCGGGAGCTGCAGGCCGACCGGCCGAAGGAAGTGAAGGTCTCGCCCTCCCTGTCCGTGAATTACCTGGTGATGAACCTCACCAGGCCGCCCTTCAACGATGCCCGGGTCCGGCGCGCGCTGTCGCTGGCACTGGACCGGGAAGGCCTCGTGAGCAAGTTCCTCGGCACCGGTTACCGGGCCGCCTGGACCATCACGCCGCCGACGGTGGACGGTTACACGGCGCCGGTCCGGCCGGAGGCGAAGCTGGCCCCCGCCGCGCGCCTCGCCGAGGCTGGCTACGGACCCGGCAAGCCGGTGCAGTTCGAGATCCGCTACGAGAGCCAGGAGGAGAACCGGCGAATCGTGGTGGCGATGGCCGCCATGTGGAAGGCCATCGGCGTGAATGCCCAGCCCCTCGCCAGCGACCTGAACGGGCTGAACAAGGATGCCCGGACCGGCTCGTTCGAGATGCTCCGCTACACGTGGTTCGCGCCCAACGACGATCCCTACAGCTTCCTCGGGCTGATGGAGACCGGCACGACGGGCAACTACTCGAAGTACAGCAACCCGGCCTACGACGCCGCGCTGAAGAAGGCCAACGCCACGCTGGACAACCCGGCCCGGCTCAAGCTGCTCGCCGAGGCGGAGGCGCTGGTGTTCAAGGCGGAGGAACCGGTGATCCCCGTGTTCTTCTACGGGCGGCGGTACCTCGTGAAGCCCTACGTCAAGGGCTTCGAGCCGAACCAGCGGGCAGTGAATCCGTCCCGCTACCTGTCCCGCTGAACCGGTCCTTCGCCGTCAGCGAAGCGGGGCGGACAGCGCCGCGTTCAGTGTCGCCTCCATCCCGTCGCTGAAGGCCACCAGCTGCACCTGCTCCAGCACGTCGTCGGCCGCCAGGAACACCAGCACCGCCCGCACCGCGATGCCGGCCGCAAGGGCCGGGGGGAAGCCGTAGGCGCCACAGCTGATCGCCGGGAAGGCAACGCTGCGGAGGGCCTCGTCCCGCGCGAGTTCCAGGCTGCGGCGATAGGCGCTGGTGAGCAGCCGGGCCTCGCCGGCGGTGCCGCCCTGCCAGACCGGCCCGACCGTGTGGATCACGTGGCGGGCGGGTAGCGCGAACCCGGGCGTGATGCGTGCCTCCCCGGTGGGGCAGCGGACGCCGGGTTCGAATTCGGGGAAGGCGGCGCAGGCCGCCAGCAGCCCGGGCCCCGCCGCCCGGTGGATGGCGCCATCGACGCCACCCCCACCCAGCAGGGAGGGGTTCGCGGCATTCACGATGGCATCGACCCGGAGCGTCGTGATGTCCGCCCGGACGACGTCGATCCGCTGCATCCTGGCCGTCATTCCGGCCCTGGCAGGGCCTGGATCGCCGCCGGCGAGTCGACCAGGATGACCTGGAACCGCCCGGTGCCCTCGCGCAGCCGCCGGGCCGCGGCGTACTCGGGTGAGTTCCAGAAGCGCAGCGCGCTGGCCCGGTCCGGCCACTCGGACACCAGGGCGCTCGGGCTCGCGCCCCAGTCCCCCTCGAGGACCTGGCCGCCGGCCCCGCGGATCACGTACCGGCCGCCGAACTGCGCCACCAGCGGCGGGACGACGCGGGCGTAGCCGGCCAGGAACCGTTCCCGGTCGGTGAAGTCGGCGATCACGATCATGTAGCAGCGTTGCCCGCTCATGCCGGTGCCGTGTCCTGCCGGCGATGGCATGCCACGCCGTGGCCCGGGGCGACGTCCACCAGCGCCGGCTCCTGGGTGATGCACACGGGCACCGCGAGCGGGCATCGGGTCCGGAACACGCAGCCGCTCGGCGGGTCCATCGGCGAGGGCAGCTCACCGTCGAGGACCAGGGACCGGGACGGGTCGGCCTGGTCCGGATCTGGCACCGGGACCGCGCTGATCAGTGCCTGGCTGTAGGGGTGCCGCGGCGCCCCGAAGAAGGACAGGCGCGGGCCCGTCTCCATGGCCCGGCCGAGGTACATCACCAGCACCCGGTGGCTCATGTAGCGGACGATGGACAGGTCGTGGCTGATGAACAGCAGCGCCACGCCGGTGTCCCGCTGCAGGTCCCGGAGCAGGTTGCAGATCTGGGCCTGGATCGACACGTCGAGCGAGCTCACCGGCTCGTCGCAGACGATGACCTTGGGTTCGCAGATCATGGCCCGGGCGATGCTGATCCGCTGGCACTGCCCGCCGCTGAACTCGTTCGGATAGCGGCTCTGCATCTCCGGCCGCAGGCCGACCCGGTCCAGCATGGCATCCACGCGCCGTCGTCGCTCGTCCCGCCCCAGCTCCGGCCGGTGCACCTCGAGCGGCTCCGCGACGATCTCGCCGATGGTCATGCGGGGGTTCAGGCTGGAGAGCGGGTCCTGGAAGATGATCTGCAGGTCCTTGCGGCAGGCCTTGAGCTCCGCAGGCGACAGCGTGCACAGGTCCCGTCCTTCCCAGAGCACGCGGCCCGCGGCCGGTCGCACGAGTTGCAGCACGCCCTTGCCCAGGGACGATTTGCCGCAGCCCGTCTCGCCAACGATGCCGAGCGTCTCGCCCGCCCGCAGCTCGAAGCTGACGTCGTTCACGGCCTTCAGCGTCAGCGGGTGCCGACGGAACAGTCCCCCCGCCGGGACCTCGTAATGCACCGACAGGTGCTCGACGGTGAGTACGCTGCTCATGCGGGCAGGTGGCAGGCCCGGGCGTGGTCCGCGCCGACGGCCAGGAGCGCGGGGCGGGTGACCCGGCAGGTCTCCACCACGTGGGCGCAGCGGCTCGCGAAGGCGCAGCCGGGCGGCAGGTGCTCGAGGTCGGGGGGCTGGCCGGGGATGACGGGCAGGTCTTCTGCGGGGTCGATCCCGAGGCCCGGCATCGAGCGAAGCAGGGCCCTGGTGTAGGGATGCGCGGGCCGCCGGAAGATGTCCCGGACGGGGCCGAGTTCAACCGCCCGGCCGGCGTACATGATCAGCACCCGGTCGCAGAGGCCGGCCACGACGCCGAGGTCATGGGTGATCAGCACGAGCGACGTGCCCGTGTGGCGCTTCAGGCCGTCCAGCAGGCGCAGCACCTGGGCCTGCACGGTGACGTCCAGCGCGGTGGTGGGCTCGTCGGCCACCAGCACCTCCGGCCGGCACAGCGTCGCCATGGCGATCATCACCCGCTGGCGCATGCCTCCCGACATCTCGAAGGGGTAGGCGGCATAGCGGCGCTCCGGGTCGGCGATGCGCACGACCTCCAGTGCCTCGATCACGCGCGCGCGGGCCTGCTGCCGGGTGAGTCCCTGGTGGCGCACCAGTACCTCGGCCATCTGCTCGCCCACGCGCATGGTCGGGGTGAGGCCGGAAAGGGCATCCTGGAAGATCATCGCGAGGCGGTTTCCCCGCAGCTCGTCCAGGGCGCCCCGGGGCGCGTTCAGGAGTTCCGTGCCCCGGTAACGGATGCTGCCCGTGGCGCTGCCGTTGGGCGCCAGCAGCCCGAACATGGCGAGGAAGGTCTGGCTCTTGCCGGAGCCCGACTCGCCGACCACGCCGAGGCACTCGCCGGGATTCAGGCTGAAGTCGAGGTCGCTGACTGCCGTGACCGCCCCGTCGTCGGTCCGGAAGCGGACGTTGAGCCCCTGGCACTCGATGACCGCTGCCATGGCCCGTCAGCGGTCCCGGGGATCGAGCGCGTCGCGCAGCCCGTCACCGATGAAGTTGAAGCAGAACATCGTCACGGCGAGGAACGTGGCCGGGAAGAAGATGAGCCAGGGGGCGCTGTCCAGCTGGCCCGCGCCCTGTGAAATGAGCAGGCCCCAGCTGGTGAGGGGCTCCTGCACGCCGAGGCCCAGGAACGACAGGTAGCTTTCGACGATGATGTTGGTGGGGATCAGCAGCGTCACGTAGACGATCACGGGGCCGAGCACGTTCGGGATGATGTAGCGGCGCAGGATGGCACTGCGCGAGAGGCCGATGGCCACGGCGGACTCGACGTACTCCTTGGCCTTCACCGTGAGTGTCTGGCCCCGGACGATCCGCGACATGGTCAGCCACTCCACCGCGCCGATGGCGATGAACACCAGGAAGATGTTCCTCCCGAAGACGGTGACCAGGATGATGATGAAGAAGATGAGGGGCAGCGAGTAGAGCACGTCCACGAAGCGCATCATGAAGCCGTCGGTGCGCCCGCCGGCGAAACCGGCGACGGCGCCGTAGGTGACGCCGATCAGGAGCGCGACCACCGTGGTGAGCAGGCCGATGGTGAGCGAGATCCGGCCGCCGTAGAAGGTGCGCACCAGCAGGTCCCGGCCATTGGCGTCGGTGCCGAACCAGTGCCAGCCGGCGGCGCCGGGCGGCACGAGGATGTTCTCCCAGGAGGCGTCCTCGATGCCGTGGGGCCAGAACATGGGCACGAGGATCGACGACAGCGCGATCAGCGCGAGGATCACGATGCTGGCCATTGCCGCCCGGTTGCGCCGGAAGCGGCGGGCGGCCTGGCGCCACAGCGAGCGGGGCACGCCGCCGCCGGCGGCCGCGGCCAGCGTCTCCGAGCCGAGCAGTCCGGGACCCGCGCTCACCGGTAGGACTTCCGCACGCGCGGGTCGAGCGCGGCATAGGCCAGGTCCGACAGCAGGTTGAAGAGGATGATGAAGGTCGCGTAGATGATCACGACGCCCATCACCAGCGGGTAGTCCCGGTTCAGCGCCCCCTGGACGAAGTAACGGCCGACGCCCGGCAGGTTGAAGATCAGCTCGACGATCAGGGAGCCCGTCATGATCCCCGCCAGCGCCGGCCCCAGGTAGCCCACCAGCGGCACCAGGGCCGAGGGCAGCACGTGCCGGAACACCACGCTGGATTCCCTGAGGCCCCGCGACCGCGCCGTCCGCACGAAGTTCGAGCGCAGCACCTCGAGCATCCCGCCGCGCATCAGGCGGGCAATCACCGCGATCTGGGGCAGGGCGAGCGCCACCACCGGCAGCACCAGGTTGGCCGGGGCGCCGTCGTTCCAGCCCGCCACCGGCAGCAGCTTCAGGTACAGGCCGAAGAACAGCGCCATGATCGGCGCGCTCACGAAGGCCGGCAGGGCAATGCCGGTCATGGCGAGGCCCATCAGGGTGTGGTCCAGCAGGCTGTTCTGGCGAAGCGCGGCAATGATGCCCCCGAGCCCCCCGAGGACGAGCGCGACGAGCTTGGCGAGCAGGCCCACCGTGATGCTCACCGGCAGGCCGATGGCGATCAGCTCGGTGACGGTGAAGTCCTTGTAGACGAGGGAGGGTCCGAAGTCGCCCTTGACGGCCCGGGACAGGAACAGCCAGTACTGGGTGACCAGGGGCTTGTCCAGGTCGTAGGCCGCGCGGATGTTCTCGAGCACCTCCGGCTCGAGGTCCGCCTCGGCGTCGAAGGGGCCACCCGGCGCCGCCCGCATCAGGAAGAAGGCCGCGGTGACGATCACGAACAGGGTCGGGATCGCGATGCCCAGGCGGCGCAGGGTGTAGTTCAGCATGGCTCCAAGCCTACCAGTTCAGTCCCGCCGTCCGGCCTCGCCGGGCAGCGGGGCCTCCTTGAGCCGTCGGCCCACCTGCAGGGCCAGGGCGAAGGCCGGCACCATCGCCATGCTGCCCAGCAGGAACGGCGCGCTGGCGCCGAGCTGGCCGTAGAGGGTGCCCGCGCCCGCCTGGCCCACGAACCGGGCCATGGCGCTCGACGACTGGTAGACACCGAGCACGGTGCCCCGTTCCGCCATGCCCGCCCGTTTCGAGAGCAGGCTTTGCATGCTGGTCTGGAAGAACGCCGTGCCGAAGGAGCCGATCGTCATGGCGAGGAGCAGGCTCGGCACGTTCCAGGCGGCGACCAGGCCGAGCCAGCCGAGCATCAGGCAGATGATGGCCCCCTTGACCAGGTTCAGCTCGCCGAAGCGCCGGGCGAGGAAGCCGATCCCGAAGAACTGCACGAGGGCGATGAGGGTGCCGGTCCAGGCGAGCATGCCACCCAGGGTGCGGGCGTTGAGGTGGTGCTCGTGGTTCGCCCAGAGCGGGAAGATGGACTCGCGCACCGCCATGAAGACCAGCACCACGGTGGCCATCATCAGCATGCGGGACACGACCGGCCGGCGGGCGATGCGGCTGATGTCGGCAAAGAGGCTGCCGCCCCCGGCCGCCCGGGCCGGGCCAGGGGCGAGGTGCCGGGTCTCGGGCAGGTAGATGTAGATGGCGACGAAGGCAGCGAACGAAAAGAGCGCTGCCGCCACCGCCGGGCGCACCAGGTTCGCCTCGGCCATGGTGTCGCCGCCGGCGAGCAGGCCGCCGAAGGCAGGCCCCACCGCGAAGCCGAGCCCGAACGCGGAGGCCACCCGGCCCATGGCCCCGGCCCGTTCCTCCGGCGAGGTGATGTCGGCGACGTAGGCGTAGGCCGTGGAGAGGTTGGCCGAGGTGGCCCCGCTCAGGATGCGGGCGGCGAGCAGCAGCCAGAGGGAGTCCGCGAAGCCGAGCAGCAGGTAGGCCCCCGCGTGGCCGAGCATGCTCGCGAGCAGCACCGGGCGGCGGCCCCGCCGGTCGCTCAGCGTGCCCCACAGGGGCATGGCCAGGGACTGGGCGAGGGGGTGGGCGGCGATGATGAGGGTGATGAGCTCGGGCCGGGCGCCGAGCCGTTCCGCGTAGAAGGGGGTGAGCGGTGCCAGGATGCCGAAGCCCACCAGGTCGATGAAGACGACGGCGAACAGGATCGGGATGGCGAACCGGGGCTTCTGGCCTGCCGTCATTCAGGGGGTGACCTCTCCCGGCAGGCTATCATATTGTTATGATCATATGCTCACCGCCTGCCGCGGCGCGCTTGCCGGCAGTTGCGACGGAACCCGCTCCGCAGGACCCTAGCCGCATGGAACCCGGGCCAATGGAATCCACTGCCGTGACCCGTCGCCGGCTGCTCGGCATCGCTGGGCAGGCCGCCGCCGGGCTGTGGCTCGGCATCCACCGCCTGCCGGCCGTCGCGCAGGCGCCGGGCGCGACACCCCGCACGACATTCAATGAGCCCCAGCTCGCCGCCTGGCTGGAGATCCTGCCCGACAACACGGTCCGCGTGGCCGTGCCCGACGCGGAGCTCGGGCAGGGCGCCTTCAGCACGTTGCCCCTCATCCTCGCCGACGAGCTGGGCGCCGACTGGTCCCGGGTGGAAGTGCGGCAGACCGGTGCGGACGACCGGCTCGCGAACCCGATGAAGGGTTTCCAGGCCACCGGCCGCAGCATGAGCGTCCGGGGTTACTACCCGGTGCTGCGCCGGCTCGGCGCCACGGCGCGGGAACTGCTCTGTGCGGCGGCGGCGAATCGCTGGAAGGTCCCCGCCGGCGAGTGCCGTGCCGAGGCAAGCCGCGTGCTCCATGTTCCCAGCGGACGGACGGCGACCTTCGCCGAGCTGCTCGAACTGGCGGCGACGCTGCCGCTGCCCCTCGACCCACCACTCAAGCCGGCAGCGGCGCTCACGCTCATCGGCCGGGATGTTCCCCGCAAGGACATTCCGCCCAAGGTCACCGGCGCGGCCCGCTTCAGCAGCGACGTGCGCCTGCCGGGCATGTTGGTGGCTGCCATCGCCCACGCGCCGGTCTTCGGCAGCACCCTGGGCGACGTGGACGAGGCCGCGGTGCTCGCCGGCCCGGGTGTCCGGGCCCTGGTCCGCCTGCCCGCGGCGGTGGCCGTGGTGGCGGACGATTTCTGGCAGGCGAGCCGCGCGCTCGGCCGCGCCAGGGCCGCCTTCAACGGGCCGACGCCGGATCCTGCCGGGCCCGAGGTGCCCGCTGTGCCGGTCAGCGACCGGGGTGACGCCGGTGCCGCGCTGGCCGGTGCCAGCCAGCAGCTCGATCTCGCCTACGACGTGCCGCACCTCGCCCACGCGACGATGGAGCCCATGTGCTGCGTCGCCTGGGTGCAGTACGGGGTGTGTGAACTCTGGGCGCCGACCCAGGGGCCCGCCCGGCTCCGCAACGACGTCGCCCGCCAGCTCGGCCTCGAGCCAGGCCGGGTGACCATCCACCGGGATTTCATCGGCGGCGGCTTCGGCCGCCGGTGGCAGACGGACTTCGGTGTCGAGGCGGCGCTGATTTCCCGGGCCGTCAAGGCGCCCGTGAAGCTGCTCTGGTCCCGGGAGGAGGACATGCAGCACGACTTCTACCGGCCCGCCATGCAGGTGCGCGTGCGGGCCGGGCTGGCGCGCAAGGGGCGGGGCGCCGCCCGGATCGCGGGCTTCGACGTGACCTTGACCGGCGCGCTCCTGAGCGGCTGGGGCCGGCCCCGGGCCGGGGATCCGAAGCCGGACCCCCAGCTGACGGGCGGTCTCACCACGATTCCCTATGCACTGCCGGACTACCGCATCCGCTGGGTGCCCCGGGAGTCGCTCGTGCCGATCGGCGTGTGGCGCTCGGTCGCCTACTCCCACAACGTCTTCGCCATCGAGTGCGCCCTCGACGAACTGGCCCTGGCGGCGGGCGAGGACCCGCTGCGCTTCCGGCTGGCGCTGCTCCGGGATGCGCCCCGCTACCGCCGGGTGCTGACCGCGCTGGCGCGCCGCGCCGGCTGGCGCGCCGGGAACGACGGTGGCGACGGCACCGGGCGGGGCCTCGCCCTCGCCGAGTACGGCACCACGGTACTCGGCCTCGTGGCCGACGTGCGCCGGACGCCGGAGGGACGGGTGCGGGTGGAGCGCCTCACCGCGGTCGTGGACTGCGGGGCGGCGATCCAGCCCGACATCGTCCGCGCCCAGGTCGAGGGTGGGCTCATCTTCGGGCTCAGCGCAGCGCTGTACGGCGAGATCAGCCTCGACGGCGGCCGGGTCGTGCAGTCCAACTTCTTCGACTACCGCATGGTGACGCTCGCCGATTGCCCGGCCATCGACGTGGAACTCCTGCCCGGCGGTGAGCTGCCCGGGGGCATCGGCGAAGTCGGCACGCCGCCGGTCGCGCCCGCCGTGGCCAATGCCGTGTTCCGGGCCACCGGCCGCCGCATCCGCGAATTGCCGCTTGCCCGGCACGGGCTCGCCTGATGCCCGCGACGGCCCGCCTGCTGACCCTCGTCCTGCTCGTGGTCCCGCTCCTCGGCGGCTGCACCCGGTCGCTGCCCGCGACGGGCACGGTGCTGCGCGACTGTCCCACGTGTCCCGAGCTGGTCGTGGTGCCGCCCGGTGCCTTCCTCATGGGCGCGGACGGTGGCGAGGAGGGGCGGCCCGAGGGGCCGGTGCGGGCCGTCACGATCCCGCGGGCCTTTGCCGCCGGCGTCACGGAGGTCACCCAGGAACAGTTCGCCGCCTTCGTGGCCGCGACGCGCCGCGAGCTGTCCGGTGGCTGCCAGGTGTGGGATGGCGAGGCCTGGCAGTACCCGGCGGACGCGGACTGGACCAACCCCGGCTACGGGCGGGTGCCCTTCGCCGACGAGCCCGTCGCCTGCGTGAACTGGCGGGACGCCCGGGACTACGCGGCCTGGCTCGCGGCCCGCACGGGACAGCCGTACCGCCTGCTGTCCGAGGCCGAGTGGGAATATCTCGCCCGGGCGGGCACGACGGGACCCTATCCCTTCACCGATCCGGCGGCGGCCTGTGCAGAGGGCAACGTGTACGACGCCGCCGGCCAGCGCCAGAACGGCTTTCGCTGGGAGCCCTTTCCCTGCGACGACGGCTTCGGCCAGGCCGCGCCGGCGGGGACCTTCGCGGCGAACGCCTTCGGCCTCAAGGACCTGCTCGGCAACGTCTGGGAATGGACCGCGGACTGCTACGTGGCGCCTTACCCGGCGGGGCCCGTCGACGGCCGGCCCGTGCAGGTCGCGGGGGAGTGCGCCCGCCGCAGCGTCCGGGGCGGCAGCTGGATCACCCGTCCGGGCCGCCAGACCGTGACGTTCCGGGGGCGCGACCCGGAGGATGCCCGCTACTCGTTCTTCGGCTTCCGCGTGGCGCGGGACCTGCCGTGAGCGGCCTCACCCGCCGCCGGGCCCTCGCATGGCTGGGTGGGGCCGCCGCCGCGCCCTGGCTCGCGGGCTGCGCCAGCCGCGGGACGCCGGACGTGCTCGTGGCCGGGGCCGGCATCGCCGGCCTCTACGCCGCCTGGCTGCTCGAGGAGCAGGGCCTGAAGGTGCGGGTGCTGGAGGCCACGGGTCGCGTCGGCGGCCGGCTGCTCACGCTGCGCCACCTGCCGGGCCTGCCGGAGGCCGGTGGGCAGACCCTGGATGCCATGTACGCCAGGACCCTGGCGGCCTGCGACCGGCTCGGCATCCCCGTGTATCCGCGCCAGCCCTTCGCCGTGCCGGGCCGGATCGTCGCCGCGGGGGGCGCCCTGCTCACGGCGGAGCGCTGGCCCGGGAGCCCCTGGAATGAGACCGTCGGGAAGGAGCCCACAACCCGCTGGCCGGCCTGGACGACTGGCGCCGGCCGGAATTTGCAGCCTACGACCAGCGATCCCTGCGGGACGAGCTGGTCCTGCTCGGCGCGTCGCCCGCGGCCCTCGGCTGGATCGAGCGTCTCTACGACGGCCTCGGCATCGACCAGGTGTCGGCACTCTTCGCCTATCGCAAGCGGCTGGTCGCCCGCTTCGGCGGCGGCCGGCTCTTCCGCATCAGCGGCGGCAGTGCGCGTCTCACCGATGCCATCGCGGGCCAGCTCCGGGACGAGGTGCGGCTCGGCCAGCAGGTCGTCGCGATCAGCCAGCGTCCGGGTCGCGTCGAGCTGCGCTGTGCCGATGGTGCGACCCACGTGGCGCCGCTCGCCCTGGTCTCGATCCCGTTCTCGGTGCTGCGCGGGATCCGCTTCGATCCGGCCCCGCCGCCGGACCTCGCCGAGCTGGTCGCGACGCTGCCCTACAACCGCATCACCCAGGTCCGCATGGCCTTCCGGGAGCCCTTCTGGGAGCGGGACGGACTGCCGCCCGCGATGATCGGGGATGCGCCCTTCGAGAAAGTCTTTGCCACACCCGCGGAGGACGGCCGCCTTCACGAGCTCACCGCCTGGCTGGATGGGCGGGGCGCGGCGCGGTTAGACGGGCTGCCCGAGGCCGCCATCGGTCGGCAGGTGCGGCGGAGCCTCGAGGCGGTGCGCCCCGCGGCCCGGGGCCAGCTCGAGGTCGTGAACGTCACCGCCTGGGGACGCCAGCCCTTCGCCCGGGGGAGTTACCATTTCTGGGCGCCCGGACGCCTGGCGCGCCTCGGGCCGGCGCTGGCGCGCCCTTTCGGCGGCGTGCACTGGATCGGCGAGCACACGGCAGCGCTGCAGCAGGGGATCGAGGGCGCCCTGGAATCGGCGGAGCGGGCCGTGGCGCAGGTCCTGTCCGGATAATTACTTCATTGGAATCATAGGTATGGCCATTAATCCTGAATCGCCCCTGACATCCACGGCGACCCCCATCCGCACGGGGGCCGAGTACGTCGACAGCCTGCGGGGCCGGAATCTCACGGTGTACCTCTTCGGGCAACGGGTCCCGGAGCCCGTCGACCATCCGGTCATCCGGCCGTCCATCAACGCGGTGGCCGAGACCTACGACCTGGCGGTGCGGGACCCGGAGCTCGGCACGGCGTTATCGCCCTACACGGGGGAGCGGATCAACCGCTTCCTGCACGTGGCGGGCAGTGCCCATGACCTGGTCCTGCAGAACAAGATGCAGCGGCGCCTGGGCCAGCTCACCGGCACCTGCTTCCAGCGCTGCGTGGGC
>CALGMY010000085.1 GCA_937958785.1 uncultured Gammaproteobacteria bacterium
TTGCCGCCCAGGCGCTGGAACTTGGCCGGGTCCTTCAGGAAGTCGACGATCTCGGAAACCTCCTCCTTGGCCTCCTCGACGCCGGCCACGTCCACGAAGGTGACCTTGACCTGGTCCTCGCCGAGCAGGCGCGCACGGCTCTTGCCGAAGGACATCGCGCCCCGGCCGCCGGCGCCACCCTGCATCTGGCGCATGAAGTAGACCCAGACGCCGATGAGCAGCAGCACCGGGAAGGAATTGATGAACAGGCTCACCAGGATGTTCTGGCCCTTGGGCGCCATGGCGCTGATGCGGACGTTGTTCTTCTTGAGCTCGCCGATGAGGGCGGTGTTGTCGGTCTCGGGGCTGAGCGTGGTGAAGCGCTCCCCGCTGGTCCGGGCCCCGCGGACGGTATCGCCTTCGAAGATGACCTGGTCCACCTGGCCGGACTGGACCAGGTCGAGGAATTCGGAATACTCGATGGTGTCGGGCTGGCGCGAGCCAGTGCCGAAGCTCTGGAAGACCGTCAGCAGCACGATGGCGATGACGATCCAGAGGATGATGTTCTTGGCCAGGTCATTCAGCACGGGATTACGGCCTCTGCTTGATGGTGCCGGACGCCAAAACCTTGGCGCCACGAGCGTTTAGACCCTACTACAACCGAAAGTTTCTCGCCACCAGATAGGTCTCCCGGTTGCCCGGGCGGGATGCGGCAGGTTTACGCATGCGCACCGAGGCAAACCGCTTCCGGACAGCCTCCACGTACTCCTGGAAGCCCTCACCCTGGAACAGCTTTACCACCAGACTGCCGCCCGGGCGGAGGACCTGGCTCGCAAAGTCGGCTGCCAGTTCCGCAAGGTACATCGCCCGGGGCTGGTCCACGACCCGCGTCCCACTCATGTTGGGGGCCATGTCGGACATCACAAGGTCCACGGGGCTACCGCCGAGGCTGGCCAGAAGGGCGTTCATGACTGACTCTTCGCGGAAATCGCCCTGGAAGATTTCAACACCGGGCAGCGCATCCATGGGCAGCAGGTCCAGGGCCAGGACCCGGCCCCGGGAACCCACGACCCCCGCCATGTACTGGCTCCAGGCGCCCGGGGCTGCCCCGAGGTCCACCACCACGTCACCGGGCTTCACCAGTCGCTCCTTGTCCTGGAGTTCGGCCAGCTTGAACACTGCGCGGGAGCGCCACCCTTCCGCGTGGGCCCGCTTCACGAAGGGATCCCTGGCCTGGCGGGCCTTCCAGCGGGCACTCGAGGAACGGCGGCTCACGGCTATACTCCCGCCCCGTGACGACACCGGCCCTGAAACTCAGCGAACGCCAGCGCAAGCACCTGCGTGGGCTGGCCCATGCCCTGCGGCCCGTGGCCTGGCTGGGCAACGCCGGCGTCACGCCAGCCTTCCTCGCGGAACTCGAGAACGCCCTGCTCCATCACGAACTCGTCAAGCTGAAGGTCAACGCTGCAACACGGGACGAGCGCGACATCGCCATCATGACCGCCGCCGACCGCACCGGTGCCGTGCTGGTCACGCGCATCGGCAACGTCGCGGTGCTCTACCGTCCCCGGCCCGAGGGAGCGCGCGTCGTCCTGCCGCCCGCCTGAGGCCCGGCGCCTCAAAGGTACTCGACGCGGACGATTTCCATGCTCTTCTCGCCGCCCGGCACCGCGAAGGATGCGACGTCCCCCTCCTGCTTGCCGATGAGCGCCCGGGCCAGGGGCGAGGTGATCGAGATCAGTCCCTGCTTCATGTCCGCCTCGTACTCGCCGACGATCTGGTAGCGGCTCGCCTTGCCGTCCGCCTCGTCGACGAGGCTCACGGTCGCGCCGAACAGCACCTTGCCCGAACCGGCGAGGCGGGCCACGTCGATCACCTCTGCGTTGGCGAGCTGGGCCTCCAGCTCGCGGATGCGCCCTTCGATGAAGCCCTGCTCCTCCTTGGCGGCGTGGTACTCGGCGTTCTCCTTGAGGTCGCCGTGGCCCCGGGCCTCGGCGATCGCCTGGATGACGCGGGGACGGGCCTCCGTCTTCAGCTGCCGGATCTCGTCACGCATCTTCCCGGCGCCCGCGATGGTCAGGGGCACCTTCTTCACTGCACCACCCCGGCGTGAAGGTCCTTGAGGCGGTTGACCGCACCGCCATCCAGGTGGTCCAGGGCGTAGCTCGTGGCCAGTGCCGCCGGCATGGTGGTGTAATAGGTCACCTTCCTGCTCACGGCGGCCGCGCGAATCGAGTGGGACTCGCGGATGGCCTGCTTGCCCTCGGTCGTATTGACGACGAGGCTGATCTCCTCGTTCTTGATCATGTCGACGACGTGGGGCCGGCCCTCACGCACCTTGTTCACGCGCCGGCAGTGCACCCCCGCCTTGGCCAGCGCCTGGGCCGTGCCACCGGTCGCGATCACGTCGAAGCCGCGGTCGAGGAGCAGCTGCGCGAGCTTCACTGCCGCCGGCTTGTCCCGGTCGCGGACGGACAGGAAGGCGGTGCCCCGGCGAGGCAGGGCCACGCCCGAGGCGATCTGCGCCTTGGCATAGGCTTCGGCGAAGGTACGCCCGGTGCCCATGACCTCGCCCGTGGACTTCATCTCCGGGCCTAGGATCGGGTCGGCCTCCGGGAACTTGACGAAGGGGAACACGGCTTCCTTGACCGAGTAGAACTCGGGAACCCGCTGGGTCGTTGCCCCCTGTTCGGCCAGCGTGACGTTCACCATGGTCTTCGCCGCCACCTTGGCAAGGGGCAGGCCGATCGCCTTGGAGACGAAAGGTACGGTGCGGGAAGCCCGCGGGTTGACCTCCAGCAGGTAGACGATGCCGTTCTGGATGGCGAACTGGGTGTTCATGAGGCCGACGACGTCGAGGGCCCTGGCGAGCTTGGTCACCTGGCTGATGAGCTCCGCCTGGACCTCCTGGCTGAGGGTGGCCGGTGGCAGGGAGCAGCTCGAATCGCCCGAATGCACGCCGGCCTGCTCGATGTGCTCCATGATGCCGCCGATCAGCACATCCTTGCCGTCGCTCACGATGTCCACGTCGACCTCGACGGCGAGGTCGAGGAAGCGGTCGAGCAGCACCGGGCTGTCGTTGGAGACGTTGACCGCCTCCTTCATGTAGAGGCGCAGGTCCTCCTCGGTGTGCACGACCTCCATGGCCCGCCCGCCGAGCACGAAGGACGGCCGGATGACCAGGGGGAAGCCCACCTCGCCGGCAAGCCGTACGGCCTCCTCGGGCGTGCGCGCCACGCAGTTGGGGGGCTGGCGCAGACCGAGCTTCTGCACGAGCTGCTGGAACAGCTCCCGGTCCTCGGCGATGTCGATGGACTCGGGGCTGGTACCCACGATGGGCACACCCGCCTCCTTCAGACGGCGGGCCAGCTTGAGGGGCGTCTGCCCGCCGAACTGAACGATGACACCCTTTGGCTTCTCGAGATCGACCACCGCCATGACATCCTCGAAGGTGAGCGGCTCGAAGTAGAGCCGGTCGGAAGTGTCATAGTCCGTCGACAC
>CALGMY010000086.1 GCA_937958785.1 uncultured Gammaproteobacteria bacterium
CGGCCGCATCGTGCTGCAGCTTCTGCATGCTGGCCGGTATGCGCGTCACGAGGAAGCGGTCGCCCCCTCGGCGATCGCTTCCAGGATCAACCCGATACGGCCGCGCGAGCTTTCCGCAGAGGAGATACTTGCGACGATCGAGGATTTTGCGACCGCCGCCCTGCTTGCGAAGGCAGCCGGCTATGACGGGGTCGAGATCATGGGATCGGAGGGCTATCTGCTGAACCAGTTCGCGGCGCCGCGGACCAATCAGCGCATCGACGAATGGGGGCGGACGGCCCACGACCGCCGGCGACTGCCCGCCGAGATCGTCGGTGCGGTGCGCGACCGTTGTGGCGAACGGTTTATCGTCATCTATCGTCAGTCGCTGCTCGATCTTGTGGAGGGCGGCAGCACCTTCGACGAAGTGGTTGACCAGGCTCTCGCCGTCGAGGCCGCCGGAGCGGACCTGATCAACACCGGTGTCGGTTGGCACGAAGCGCGGATTCCCACGATCGCCCACATGGTGCCTCGTGCGGCCTTCGCCTGGGCCGCGGCTCGCTTGAGGACGCACCTTACTTTGCCGGTCGTGGCGTCGAACCGCATCAACACTCCCGACCTGGCCCACCGGCTCATCGCGCTAGGTGTCGGCCGCAACGTGCCGGTTGGCCTCTGCCTCGACCGCGGCCCCGACCTGCTCGTCGCCATCCTTGCCGTGCTGAAGGCGGGTGGCGCCTGGGTGCCTCTGGATCCCCACTGGCCTGCCGACCGGCTGCGCCGGATGCGCGAGGCCGTGGCGCCGCCGGTGTACGTGACCCGTACCCGCTTCCTGCCCCTCACCGGCGGGTCCGGTGAGGGGGTCGCCGTGCTGGACCTTGACCGGGACCAGGCCGCGATCGCCGCCGCCGGCAGTGCCAATCCCGACGTGGCCATCGACCCGGACCAGTGGTGCTACGTGCTGTTCACCTCGGGCTCCACGGGCACGCCGAAGGGCGTGCCGGTGACCCACCGCAACCTGGCCGGCCTGTTCCCGCCGCTGGCCGCGGCCCTCGGGCTCGGGCCCGGGGACGTGTGGACCTGGTTCCACTCCGCGTCCTTCGGTTTCTCCGTGTGGGAGATCCTCGGTGCCGTGCTCCACGGCGGGAGCCTGGTCATCGTGCCCGAGGCGGTGCGCCAGGACCCGGTGGCCCTCGGCGAGCTGCTGGTGGACGAGCAGGTGACGGTGTTCAGCCAGACACCGTCCGGTTACCGCCGGCTGCTCCCGGAGCCGCGCTTCCATGCGGCCGTCGCGCGCAGCCGGCTGCGCTACCTCGCGCTGTCCGGCGAGGCGATCCGCCGGGACGACATCGCCGGCTGGCTCGACCGCGGCCACCGGGCGGAGCTCATCAATACCTATGCGATCACCGAGACCGCCGGCCAGCTCACGCTGCGGCGTTACGGGCCGGGCGACGCCACGGAAGAGGGCGCCCGCCATCTCGGCGAGGTGCTGCCCGGGCGCACGGTGCGCGTGCTGGACCCGGACGGGCGGCCCGTGGACGAGGGCGTCGCCGGCGAACTCTGGGTTGGCGGGGACTGCGTGACGCCGGGCTACCTGGCGGCGCCGGAACTCGCCGGGCGGTTCCGCGAGCTGGCGCTGCCCGGCCTCGGCGCGGTGCGCGGCTACCTCACGGGCGACCGCGTGCGCCAGCGCGGCGACGGGTCGCTGGAGTACCTCGGCCGGGTGGATGCCCAGCTCAAGTTCCGCGGCCATCGCATCGAGCCCGGCGACATCGAGACGGCCCTCCGGTCCCACCCGGGCGTGCGCGACGCCGCCGTCGGCCTCGCCACCGACGGGGCGGGCAATCCGCGCCTGACGGCCTGGGTCGTGGCGGGCGCACCGGCGGGCGCCCCAGGCGCACGGGCTGACCAGCCCGTCGCGGAGTTCTGGCCGTCGCTCGGTGCCTACGGCCTCTACGACGCCTGGCTCTACGGCCTCATGAACGCGGAGCCCGTGCGGCTCGCCGCCTACCGGGCCGCCTTCGCGGCGGCCGTGCCCGGCAAGGTGGTGCTCGACATCGGCACCGGCGCCGATGCGGTGCTCGCCCGGCTCTGTGTCGAGGCCGGTGCCGCCCACGTCTACGCGGTCGAGGTGCTGCCCGACGCGGCGCGCCGTGCCCGGGAACTGGTGCAGTCCCTGGGCCTGTCGGAACGCATCACCGTGCTGGAGGGCGACATCGCGAGCCTCGCGCTGCCCCGTCCCGTCGACGTGTGCACCCAGGGCATCATCGGCAACATCGGCACGGCCGACGGCATTGCGCCCGTGTGGAACGCGGCCCGCCGGTTCTTCGCGCCGGACTGCGTGCCCGTGCCGGAACGCTGCGTCACGCGCCTCGCCGCCATCGAGCTGCCGGCTCCGGCGCGGGCGGCGCCGCGCTTCGGCCCTCTGGCGGCCGACTACGCGCGGCGGCTCTTCGCCGCGGAGGGCCAGCCCTTCGACCTGCGGCTCTGCCTGCGCAACGTCGGAGAAGGCGACCTGCTCACCGGTGCCGCGGACTTCGAGGTGCTCGACTTCCACGGCGAGCTGGCGGAGGCCCACGCCGGCTCCGCCGTGCTCACGGTCACCCGTGACGGCCTGCTCGATGGCTGCCTGCTCTGGACCGTGGTGACCGCGGGGCCGGGCGCGACCGTCGACTACTTCCGGGAACAGCAGGCCTGGCTGCCCGTGTACCTGCCCCTGGCCGACGAGCCGGTGCCGGTACGCCGCGGAGACACGCTGCTCGCCCGCTGGACCGCCGGACCCGGGTCCGATACGCGCTTCCCCGACTACGCCGTCGAACTCCGCCTGCCGGACGGGCGATGCCTCTCCCACGCCACCCGCCACCGGGACACCCGGGCCGGCGGCACGCGACTCCATCGGGAACTGCTCGGCGCGCTGGCGGCCGATGGCGCCGACACGCTGCCGCCGTCGGTCACGGAACTGCGCCGCTGGCTCGACGCCCGGGTGCCCGAGCACCTGGTTCCCCAGGGTTGGGTCTTCCTGCCCGAGCTGCCCCAGGGTCCCGGCGGCAAGCTCGACCGGGATGCCCTGCCGGCGCCCGGTTCGGCCCGGCCCGCGCTCGCAACCCCGCCGGTGGCGCCCCGGACGCCGGCGGAACAGGCCGTCGCCGCGCTCTGGAGCGAGGTGCTCGGCATCGGGGACCCCGGCGTGGAGGATGATTTCTTCGAGCTGGGTGGTGACTCCATCTCCGCCGTGCAGCTCACCACACGACTGCAACGCTGGCTCGATGCCGGCGTGCCCCTCGCGGCGCTGTTCGAGGCGCCGACGATCGCCGGCCTGACCGCACTGCTGGCGGGGCGCTTTGCGTCGGCGCTCGACGCCGCGCTGGCTCGGACCGCACCGGCACCGCGCCATGAAGCCCCGTCACGGGCAGCCCCGTCACTGGCGGCCCCGTCGCGGGAGGCCAGCGCGCCGCTCACCTTCAGCCAGCAGAGCCTTGCGCTGCTGGCGTCGCTCTACCCGGACGACACCAGCGCCAGCGAGCAGTTCGTCATCCGCCTCGCGGGGCCGATGGATGCCGGGGCGCTGGAGGCAGCCTGGACGGCGCTCCTGCGCCGCCATCCGGTGCTGACGGCGCGAATCACCGCCGAAGGCCGGTGCGAGCCCGGAGTGCCCGGCGCCGTGACCTTCCGACACTCGCCTGCCTGCACGGCGGAGGAACTGCTGGCCCTGGCGGAGGCGGAACTGGCCCGGCCCTTCGACCTCGGTGCCGGGCCCCTGGTTAGGGCAGTGCTCTGTCCGACCGGGCCGGATGCCCATGCGCTGGTCGTCACGGCCCACCACATCGGCGCCGACGGCCTGTCCGTCCCCGTGCTGCAGGCTGAACTCGCCCGCCTCCATGCGGGCGAGGACCTGCCGCCGCCGCCACTCACCCACGCCGACCTCGCGACCCGGGAAGAGTGGCAACAGGGCGAGGCGGCGCCGGAAGCCCTCGCCTGGTGGCAGCACCATCTCGCGGACCTGCCGCCGCCGGCGCTCGCGGGGCTCGTGGCGCCGCCCGCCGGACCGCGCCGCTCGCACCGCGTTCCCCTCGCGATCGATGCGGCCCTCGGTGACGGGCTGCGCCGGCTCGCGCGCACGACGGGCTCGACGCCCTACATGGTGCTGCTCGCGGCCTTCCGCCTGCTGGTGGCCCGGCTCACCGGCCAGGACGACCTCTGCATCGGCACGCCGGTGACGCTGCGCGATGCGCCGGAGCTCGCGGGCGTGGTGGGCTGCCTGGTGAACCCGGTGGTCCTGCGCCGGTCGGTGGACCGCTCCCGGGCGTTCCTGGCCGAGATCGAGGCCGAGAAGCGCGGTGCGCTCGCGGCCTTCCAGCGCCGCCGCGTCCCGTTCGCCCGGGTGGTGCAGGCCGTCGCGCCTGAGCGCGTGCTGGGCCAGCACCCGCTCTTCCAGGTGCTCTTCTCCTGGGAGCCGGCGCCGCCGCCGGTCACGGCCGCCGGCATCGAATTCACGGCCGGCACGCTGCCCGCCGCCCGCGCCTCCTACTTCGACCTCGAGTGCGTGGTGCGCGACGCGGGGGAGGGTGCGCCCCTCGGCGGCTACCTGGCCTGGTCCACGACCGCGCTCGAGGACCGGGTCGCGGCCGAGCTGCCCGCGCTGCTGGCGACGCTGCTGGCGGAACTGCTGGCGGACCCGGCGGCACCCGTCGGCCGGGCCGTCCTGATGCCGGCGGCCCTCCGGGAGGAGGTCCTGCTCCGCTGGAACGCGACCGCCGAGCCGCTGCCCGCCGCGGCGCGACTCGAGGACGCGTTCCTCGCCAGGGCGGCCCGGGATCCGGGTGCCGTGGCGGTTCGGGACGGGGGCCGCAGCGTGACTGCCGGCGAGCTGGCAGCGCGCAGCGGGGCCCTGGCCGCGGCGCTGCGCGCCCGGGGCGTGGCCGGCCGCAACGTGGGGGTCGCCATCGGCCGTTCCGTGGAGCTCGTGGTCGCGGTCCTCGCCGTGCTCCGGGCCGGCGGCACCGTCGTGCCCCTGGACCCCACCTTCCCGCCGGCGCGGCGCGAACTCATGGCCCGGGATGCGGACCTCGCCCTGCGGCTGGGCCCGGATGACGTGCCCTGGGGCATCCCGCCGGTGGCAGTGGCACCCGACCCGCCGCCGGCCGATGCCCCGGCGCTCATGCTTTACACCTCCGGATCCACCGGCGAGCCCAAGGGCGCGCTCGTCACCCATGCGTGCGCGGTGAACCGCTGTCGGTGGTTCTGGCGGGACTTCGGCTACGGCGCGGACGAGGTGTTCGCCCTGCGCACCAGTCCCAATTTCATCGATGCCTGGTGGGAGATCTTCGGCGCCCTCGGCCACGGCGTGCCGCTGCAGGTCGTCCCCGACGACGTGGCCACGGACCCGGTGCGACTGCCCGGGTTCCTGGCGGCGACGGGCGTGACCCAGCTCGTGCTGGTGCCTTCCCTGCTCCGTGCAGTGCTCGAGCAGCTCGCGGCGACGGGCACCACGCTCACCGCGTTGCGCTGGTGCATCACCAGCGGTGAGCCCCTGCCACCGGCGCTGCTCGCGAGCTGCCGCCGGCTGCTCCCCGGCACCACCGTGATCAACACCTACGGCACCTCCGAGATCTGGGACGCCGCCGCCTTCGACACCCGGCTGCTCGCACCGGATGCCCTGCGCGTGCCCCTTGGCAGGCCGGTGCCGAACCTGCGGGCCTACATCGTGGACCGTGCGGGCGGCCTGCTGCCCCCGGGCATCCCGGGCGAGCTCTGTGTCGCCGGGGTCGGCGTGGGGCCCGGCTACTGGCGGCGCCCGGCCCTCACGGCGGAGAAGTTCGGCGAGCTCGACCTGGGCGACGCCGGTCGTGAGCGCGTGTACCGCACGGGTGATCGCGCCCGCTGGCTGCCGGACGGCACGCTGGAATGCCTCGGCCGCCTCGATGCCCAGTTCAAGCTGCGGGGCCAGCGCATCGAGCCCGCCGAGATCGAGCAGGCGCTGGAGGTCCATCCCGCCGTGTCGGCGGCGATGGCGGGCCCGGTGGGCGAGGGCACGGCGCTCGGTGCGGCCATCGTCCGCAGTGCGGGCTGGACGACCCCCGCCGGCACGACACTCGCCGCGGTCCTCACCGCGCACCTGGCCGCGACGTTGCCGGCCTGGATGATCCCCACGGTGTGGACCGAGTTGCCCGCGCTACCGCTGACCCCGACGGGGAAGCGGGACCGGCGCAGCCTTGCGGAACTGGTGGCCGCCGGCCCTGATGCCGAGCGCAGCGGGGGAGGCCCTCCGGCGACGCCGACCGAAAGCGCGCTCGCCCCGCTGTTCGCGTCGCTGCTCGGCATCGATGCGGTCGGCCGCGAGGCCAATTTCTTCCACCTGGGCGGCCACTCGCTGCTCGCGGCCCGGCTGCTGGCCCGGGTCCGGACCCGCTTCGGCGCGGAGCTCCGGCTGCGCGACCTCTTCGAGGCGCCCACCGTGGCCGCGTTGGCCGCCGTCATCGACCGGCGGTGCGCCGGCGCCGCCCTCGCGGAGGCGCCGGCGTGCGGGGATGACCCTGCCCCGGCGCTGTCCTTCGGCCAGGAGCGGCTCTGGTTCCTGGAGCAGCTGGACCCGGGCAGTCCCGCCTACAACGTGGCCTTCACGATCCGCTGCACGGGGCCGCTGGACGCGGCGGCGCTGCGGGCGGCCCTCGACCAGCTCCTCGCGCGGCATCCGGTGCTGCGCACGCGTTTCCCCGCGGCGGGTGGCCGTCCGGCGCCGGTCGTCGAGGACCGGGTTTCCTGGCCCCTGGAGGTGCGGGACCTCGGCGCCGCCAGTGACCCCGACACCGGGCTGGCCCTGGAACTCCGCGCCGCAGCGCGCGCGCCCTTCGCCCTGGACCGGGGCCCGCTGGTGCGGGCGGTGCTCTTCGTCACCGGCGACGACGTGCAGCACCTGCTGCTCGTGATCCACCACAGCGTCACCGATGCCACGTCGAACCACCTGCTGTTCGCCGACCTGGCCGCGCTGCTGGCGGGGAAGGCACTGCCGCCGCCTGCCGGCACCTACCCGGCATTCGTCGGGCGCCAGCGGGCCGGCAGGCCGGGGCAGCTTGCCGACCTCGCCTGGTGGCGCCGGCAGCTGGCGGATGCCCCGGGACTCCTCGACCTGCCCACCGACCGGCCCCGGCCAGCCGAGCAGGACTTCGCGGGTGCCTGGGTGGAGCGGACGCTGTCGCCGGCCATCGCGGCCGGCGTCGGCCGGCTGGCCCGGGACCTGGGCTGCACCCCCTTCATGGTGCTGCTGGCCGGCTTCAAGGCGCTGCTCCACCGGTACGCCGGCGCGACCGACGTGCTCGTCGGCACGCCGGTGGAGGGGCGGCTCACCGCCGACATGGAGGACGTGGTGGGGCTCTTCATCAACACCCTGGTGCTGCGCACGGACCTCGGGGGTGATCCCGCCTTCGCGGCGGTGCTCGCCCGCGTGCGCGAGACGACCCTCGACGCGCAAGCGCACCAGGAGGTGCCCTTCGAGCAGGTGGTAGAGGCCATCGCGCCCGACCGCTCGCTGGCCCGGAGCCCGCTCTTCCAGGTGATGTTCAACCTGGTGCAGCTGCCGGTGACGACGCTCGAGGCCGGGCCGGTCGCGCTCACCATGGACCGGCTGGTGGAGCAGGGCGTGTCGAGCTTTGACCTCACGCTGACCGCCGGTGTCCGTCCCGACGGCATCGGGCTCACCTTCGAGTACGCCACGAGCCTGTTCGATGCGGAGACGATCGAGGAACTGGCGGACGCGTACCTGACGCTCCTCGGGGCGGCGGTCGCGGACCCGGGCCGGCCACTGTCCCGGCTGCCGCTGCTGGCTGGCGCGCGGCGGGCAGCACTGCTCTCCCTGGGCCACACCCCGTTGCCGGCAGAGGGCGCGGAACCGGTGCACGAGCGGGTCTCGCGCCTCGCGCGCCGTCACCCGGCGGCGGAGGCCGTGCGGTCGGGAGACGAGGCGCTGACCTACGGCGAGCTCGAGGCCCGGTCCAGGCACCTGGCCGCACACCTCGGCGCGCTTGGCATCGGCCGCGGCTGCCGGGTCGGCCTCTGCCTCGGCCGCTCGCCGGACTACCTGGTGGCGCTGCTGGCCGTGCTCAATGCCGGCGCCGCCTACGTGCCCCTGGACCCGGACTATCCCCCGGCACGCCTCGCATTCATGGTGGCGGACGCGGAGCTGGCCGCGGTGGTCGTCGCTGCCAGCACCCGCGCGATGGTGACGGGTGTGCCCTGCGTGGACGTGGGCGTGGACGTGAACGTGGCCGCGTCCCGGGTGCCCATCGACGAGACAGCGGTCGCCGTGGGACCCGACGACCCCGCCTACCTCCTGTACACCTCCGGCTCCACCGGGCAGCCCAAGGGCGTGGTGGTGACCCACGGCAGCCTCGGGGGCCTCCTGGACGCCTGGTGCGAAGCCTATGGCCTCGCGCCCGGCGAAGCGCACCTCCAGATGGCGAGTCCGGCCTTCGACGTGTTCACCGGCGACTGGGTCCGCGCCCTCGGCACCGGCGGGCGGCTCGAACTCTGCCCCCGGGACGTGCTGCTCGACCCGCCGGCGCTGCTCGGGCTGCTGCGCTCCGCGCGCATTGCCGTGGCCGAGTTCGTGCCCGCGATCGTCCGGCTGCTGCTGGCCCACTGCCGCGCGACCGGGGAGCGGCTGCCGCCCCTGCGCCTCCTGGTGGTGGGTTCCGACACCTGGCACGGCAGCGAGCTCTCGACGCTGAAGTCGCTCGCCGCACCCGTCACCCGCGTGATCAACTCCTACGGCGTGGCCGAGGCCACCATCGACAGCACCTGGTACGAGGCGGGCAGCCAACCCGTGCAGGGGCCCGTCCCGATCGGCCGGCCCTTCCCCGGCGTGACGGCCTGCGTACTCGACGCCCATGGCGAGCCGCTACCCCGGGGCGTGCCGGGAGAACTCTGCGTCGGCGGCATCGGCGTCGCCACCGGTTACTGGCGGGACGACGCGCTCACGACGCGGAAGTTCGTCCCGGATCCCCGCGCGGCACGGCCCGGCGCGCGGCTCTACCGCACCGGCGACCGGGCCCGCTGGAACCGCCGCGGCGAACTCGAGCTGCTCGGGCGCGCCGACGGCCAGCTCAAGCTCAGGGGCCAGCGGATCGAGCCCGGCGAGATCGAGGCGGCCATCGCCGGCCTGCCCGGTATCACGGCCGTGGCCGTCGGCCTGGCCGGCGACGACCGGCTCGTGGCGGGGCTGGTGGCTGGC
>CALGMY010000087.1 GCA_937958785.1 uncultured Gammaproteobacteria bacterium
CCGCGAAGTAGCGCCCGGTGCCGAAGTAGACGAAGTAGCCGGCCGCCGGGTTGAGGCCGACCGCGGGGCGTGCCGTGATGGGCTGCCGGTTGTCGCTATCGCAGGGGTCAGAGCTGCAGGCCGTATACAGCGGCGCCCCCTCGAAGGCCACCCCCCAGTCGTCCTCGTCCGCGCTCGTGACGTCGAACTTCCAGAGATTGCCCTTGAGGTCGCCGGCATAGATGTAGTCGGTGATGCGGTCACCGTCCACGTCCACCGGGGCCGGGCTGGACAGGCCGTTGTCGCTGCCGACACCCGTGTCGATCTCGGCGATCTTGGAGCCCGTCTCGAGGTCCAGGATGAACAGCTTCGCATTGCCGCCGCTGTTGTACCCATTCGCCACGATGGCCGCCCAGTCACCGTTGTACATGCGCGCGATCGTCGCCTGCGGGATGGCGACGCCCATGTTGGAGTCGTCGTCGCTGGTGAACTCCCACATCACGTCATCGGCGTCGAAGCTGTCCGGTGAGGTGACGTTGAGGGCGTAGATGCCCTTGCCACCACCACCGAGCGTGCCGAGCAGGATGGTCTTCCAGCCGCCACCCACGTAGGCGTCGAGGGCCCGGGGCGCGCCGTCGTTGATCAGGCGGTGGTTGGTATTGAACGAGGTGTCCGTGAGGAAGGTGAGTTCCGGATAGACGGCGTTCGGCATGTAGGCCAGCAGCTCCACGCCGGTCTCGGCATCGAAGCCGTGCAGCATGCCGTCGTTGGCAGCCACGTAGACCATGGGCGAGCGGTCCTTGTAGCCGTTGCTGGCCCGGAAGGTCTTGTAGGACGTGCCCTCGGAGCCCGGCAGGAGGTCGAAGCCGTAGTTCTGGTCACCGACGAAGGTGGGGTCGGAGTTGACGATGTCGCCGAGCATGGAGCTGCGCGTGCGGAAGGAGCCGTCCGGCTTCTCGTTGGCGTCGTCGCCGCGCAGGTAGGCCAGGCGCTGCTCGCCGAGCGAGTCGGTCACGCCGGACGCGTTCTTGTTCAGGTACGCCTGCTGACCGGCAGACAGGTTGTCCCACTCGAAGGTCTTGCCGGTCTTCTCCCCGGGGTCGAAGGTGTAGATGTTCCGGTCATCGGGCGCTGGCATCTCCTGGGCCGCGTTCCAGCCGGACTTGCCGCCCAGGACCGGGACGCCGTCGTCGAGCTCGGCGATCTCGCCGCCGGCGCCGATCGGGTAGGCCAGCAGCTGGCCGCCCCAGTCGCCGCTGGAGAAACGGGCCTGGTAGATGAAGGTGTCCGAGGCAAGACGGGTGGAGTTGGTGGCCACCGACGCGGCGGAGCTGGTGCGGGACTCGATGTCGGCCAGCGCGGCCTGGAGGGCGGCCGTCAGTTCCTCCTCGTTGTTGGCCTGGTAGTAGGTGCCGGTACCGTTCTCGGCGGCATCGGCCATCATCTGGTTCGAGACCGCGAAGCCCACGGTGTAGGTCACCAGGTTCTGCTGGGGGAAGCTGTCGTCGTCGAAGCTCACCCCGGTCTCGTCCATGTCGTCGCCACCGCGCAGGTCGATGTCGTAGGCGAACTTGGCGATGTCGTCCAGGTACAGGGTGTGACCCTCGTTGGTGGAGACGCCATCGGGCTGGAAGCCGTCGGAGCCCGCCGGGAAGTTGGGGAACTGGGCCGCCGTCGTCGTCGGGGCCAGGCCGTCCCAGTCGGGCAGCTTGCCGTCCGGATCCGCATCATCGTCGTCCGGGAAGTCCGTGTCCTCCGTGGGGTACCCGTCCGTGATGATGATGACGAAGTTCTTCTGGCAGCGGTACAGGATCGGGCTCTCGTACTCCACGTCGTCGTTGTAGTAGCTTTCGATGCCCCGGAAGTACCGGGTGACCTCGTACAGGGTCTCGGCCAGCGGCGTCCAGGTGGAAGCCTCCAGGTCGTCGATCTCGTCAGTGAGGTCGGCGGTGTTGCCGGTGGCGCAGTTCTCCAGGATCTCGCCGCCATCGTCGGTGTTGAAGGCGGTGAGGCCCAACCGGAGGTTGGTGTTGTTCTCGACCAGCTTGGTGGCCACGCTCTTGGCCACGTTCATGCGGTAATCGGTCGGGATCGTGCTGGTCAGGCTGGTGTTGTGGGCATAGGTATCGAACAGGTAGTTCAGGTAGTTGCCCGTGTAGCGGGTGGCACCGCCGGTAACCGGGTCGGGCAGCTGCAGGCACTTGGTGTTGGTTCCGGCGGTATCACGGCCCCGGGCCCAGCCATCGGGGCAGGTCACGGGGGTCACGGCAACGCCGTCGCAGGTGCCGCGGTAGCGGGTGGTATTCAACGTCGCCCAGGTCACGGAGCCCGTCGTCGAGGTCCAGCCCTCGGCGAAGTTGGTGCCGCCAGCGCAGGTGCCACCGACCAGCCGCGTCGGGCTCCAGTCCGGATAGGTCACCGTCGGGTCGTACCCGTCGGCCCAGATGATGCTTTCCATGGAACCCGAGTTGTCCACGACCAGCATGACGTTCGGCGTCACGCTGGTGGCGATGAACAGCGGGGTCTCCGCGATGGTGACGGCATGTCCTGCCTGGCTCATCACCAGGAGGAAACTGCCCAGCAGGGCGGACATCCGTGTCCGGTTCGCACTATCCATGTTCTGCCTCCAACCTCACCCGGGCGTGGCCCGGCCTTAGCGTTTGAAAGTGGTTTGCAGCGTCACCGTGGCGTTACCGCCGACGCCGACCCCGCGGGCCGTGACGCGATAGAAGGTGGCCTCGTCGACCGTGGCATCCGCGGAGAGGTCCTCGCCGGGAGTCGGTACCCGCGGCAGCTGCTCCACGATGTAGGACACGCTGGCGTCCGACAGGACGCCCGGCGCGTCGTCGAGTTCCTCCGAGACGAGGACCTCGTCCGGGTCGTCCCAGTCCACGGTCTGCCAGACGGGGTCTTCGCCAGGGGCGGCGGGCGTGTACAGCCCGTCCGCGTTGACGGCGAAGTCCGGAAGGACCGGGACCTGGGCCTCGTCTTCCCCGGCGCGAAGGCCGGCTTCGGCCGCCTGGAAGGCGATGTTGCGGTCCTGGGTATTGCCGGTCATCCGCTCTTCCATGAGCGTCATGCGGGCGCTGGCCGTAGCCAGGAGCGTGAGTACCAGCAGCATGACCAGGGCGACGACCATGGCCGCGCCACGCTCACGATTGATGGGGGTGTTCCTGCGGTTCATGACAGCCGGTTTCTCAGTGCGACGGTGAAGCTGACTACGCGGCGGACGCGGCCGTCGGACGGGTTGTCACCGCCGTCGGTCGGGTCGACCTCCTCGTCCAGGAGCATGAATGTCCTCGGGTCGGCGTCGGCAACGCGGTCCTGGGTCCCTGCGGCCAGTAGGGCCACCTGCAGGCTCACGACCTCGCCCCAGTCGACCACCGCGTCGGCGGTCCGGTAGGCGTCGGGGGCCTGGTCCCCGTCCGTGTCCTCGCCGTAGAGGACCTGCATGTTCTCGATGCCCTCGGCCAGTTCCTGGGGCTCCTCGAGGCCGACACGGCGCCACAGGGCGGGCCCCGTGCCGTTCTCGCTCTCGCGGATGTAGTAGGTGGTGTTGCGCATCCGGTAGACCTGGGCTCCGGCGAGGAACCGTCGCCCGAGGCTCAGGTCCGCGTTGCCGGGTGTGCCGGCGGCCACGTGCTTGATGGCGCCGGTGTCCGGGTCGTACTCGTCGACCTGGAAGACGGCCGCGCCCGTGCAGTCGGCCACGAGCGCGATGTCGCCGGGCTCGAAGGGCAGTGGGTCCAGCTCGTCGACCGTCACGGGATCATCCGTGTTGCTGGCCATTGCCACGGTGAGCTCCACGCCGAGATCGTCCACGGTGCGCAGCGTCAGCACGTCGGTATCGGCCACGACGTCGGTGATTGACGCCGGCAGGCCGGCGGCGTTGTCGAACCCGACGACGTGCTGGCCGTAGTCGTAGAGGAAGGTGTTCGCGTCGTTCAGCGTGTTGACGACCGTGCCCAGGTCCCGCAGGCAACCGCGGAAGCCCGCCATCTGGGCGTCCCGCTGGATGATCTGGGCCGCGAAGCGCGCGGATTCCTGCCGCCCGGTTAGGCTCGTCTGCATGTCGTTCTGGCGCTTGGTGGTCAGGTAGATCTGCACGATCGCGCCCGTGACCATGAGGCCCAGCGTCAGCGAGATCATGATCTCGACCAGGCCCACGCCCCGCTGGCGTGCTGTCGTCCCGATGTGCTTGCGGCGCGTCATGCTAGAGCCCCGTCCTGAGGAAAACCGACATCTCCCGGGAGTCGTCGGCGTTGTCGTCCGAGGCGTCGGTCCACTCGACCTCGATGGTGACCACGCCGTCATCCATCTCGACTGAGCCATCGCCGTTGGGCAGTACCGCCAGCGCGTCCATCCAGGCGTCCAGGTCGTCGCCGGCCAGCCCGCCGCCATCGGGATCGTCGTCCATGTCCAGGTCGTACTCACCGTTCAGCGCCTGCTGGCGGTTGGCCCGCATGCGCTCCAGGATGTCCCGGGCGAGGGTCGAGGCCTCGAAGCGCTCGGCCGCGCTGTTGGTGTTCTGCACGCTGGAGAGCTGCAGGCCGGCGAGGCCAAGCAGGCCGATGGAGACGAGGATCACGGTGATCAGGATCTCGATCAGCGTGGTCCCCGCCTGGCTGTGGCGGAAATTCGGGCGGCGGATGACGTGGAGGTGTTCCATGTTCATGTCCGGTCAGTCGTCCTCCGTCGCGCAGGCGGCGTTGGCAACGGCGCCCCGGCCCTGGAGGTTCACGGTGATCGTGCGGTTGTGGTTGCCGGTGCAATAGGGGATCTCGAGGTCGAAGCTCACCTCGGCGCCGCTGGTCAGGAAGCCGCTGGCGGCATAGCTAACGAAGGTGGCGTCCGCGGTGAGCACGGAGCCGGCGCGGAGCGCGGGCAGGGCCCGCAGTACGGTATCGGGCTCGGCGGCATCGTCGACGGTCCCGAGGGGCGCGTTCGCGTCGGTAAAGACAATCCAGCCGGTGGACCAGTCCACGGCGTCCGCGCAGGTCTCGTTGTCGTCCGATGCGCAGACCGAGACGGGAACGCCCCGGCTCACGGCCTCGCTGCGGGCGAGGGCCAGGGCGCCGACCAGCGCGTTGGCCTCCTCGGCCGCCCGGTTGTTCTGGACGAAGTCGCGGAAGTTCGGAATGGCGAGCGCGAGGACGAGGCCGCCGATGGCCATGGTGAACAGCAGCTCGACCAGGGTCATGCCGCGGTGGCTCTTCCGTCCGGGAAGGTGGCGACGGGTCACGGTCGGGTCTCCGGCTCTCCTTGCGATGGCGGAACGATAGGGAAACGGCCGCCACGGGACCGTGACCGGGTTCCGGTTTTCCCGGATTTCTCCTTTATCTTTCAGTTACTTATAGCCGCCCGTCGGCGCAGCCGACCGCTCATTCCTTATGTCACGTGGCAGGGCACCGTGGGATAGAATCCGCCGTCCCCGTACCTGGAAGCGAAGCCATGCGCACCGCCACCGCCCGCCACATCCTCGTCGCCGACAAGGCCACCTGCGAGGACCTCAAGTCACGCATCGAGGGCGGCGCCGATTTCGCCGCACTCGCCCGGGAACACTCGGAGTGCCCCTCGGGGCAGGAGGGCGGCAACCTCGGTGAGTTCAGCCCGGGGATGATGGTCCGGGAATTCGACACGGTCGTGTTCAGCGCCGAGGTGGGCAAGGTCCACGGTCCCGTCCAGACCCAGTTCGGCTATCACCTGATCGAGATCACCCACCGCTCGGCCTGACGGGGCGCCCATGGCCACCGGTGACCAGCGGCATTTCGTGCTTGGCGTGGACCTGGACGGGGTCGTCGCCGACTTCGCGGGCGGCCTGAAGCCCGTCGCCGCCGAATGGCTCGGTGTCCCGCCGGAGTCGCTGACCAGCGAGATCAGCTACGGCTTCGGCGAGTGGGGCCTCGACGCGGCGGGCGGCTATGACGCCCTGCACCGCTTTGCCGTGAAGGAGCGGGAACTCTTCGCCCGGCTGCCCCCGGTTCCCGGCGCGCCCGCCGCGCTGCGCCGGCTCGACACGCTGCCCGAGATCCGCATCCGGATCATCACCCACCGGCTCTACATCCACTGGTTCCACAAGGAGGCGATCCGCCAGACCACCGACTGGCTGGAGCGCCACGGGATCCCCTACTGGGACCTCTGCTTCATGCGGGACAAGTCGGCGGTGGGAGCGGACCTGTACCTCGAGGACAGCCCCGAGAACATCCGCGCCCTGCGCGGGGGCAACCACGAGACCATCGTGGTGCGCAACTCCACCAACCGGGACCTCCCCGGCCCCGGCGCCGAGAGCTGGGAAGAGATCGAGCAGCTGGTGCGCGACCGCGTGGCCGCGTGGCGCAAGGTCCGGTAGGAGCGCCTTGAGGCGCGATTCGCGCGGGATCGCGCCTGAAGGCGCTCCTACGGGTGCTCCGGAAAATCCCCCGACTTCGTCCAGATTAGCGCGTTGTCCCCGCTTCCCCGCCGGGCGCAGGATGCGGGCGATGATGAAACGCCTGATCGCCGCCTGGCCCCTCGAGCGCTACCAGCTCTGGCTCGCCTACGCCGACGGCACCGAGGGCGCCGTGGACCTCGAGGACCAGCTCGCGCCCTGGGCCCTCGAGCCACTGCGGGACCTCCGGGAGTTCCGCCGGGTGCGGCTCGACAAGGCGCAGAACCTGCTGGTCTGGCCGGGCGGCTCGGCGCTCGACCCTGCCGCGCCGTACCGGGAACTGCAGCTGCGGAGACGGCGGAAGCGGGTGGGCTTCCTCTAGAACGTCACCACGCTCCGGATCGACTCGCCCGAGTGCATCAGGTCGAACGCCTTGTTGATGTCATTCAGCGGCATGGTGTGGGTGATCATCTCGTCGATGCGGATCTTCCCCTCCATGTACCAGTCGACGATCTTCGGCACGTCCCGGCGACCCTTGGCGCCACCGAAGGCGGAGCCGCGCCAGACGCGGCCGGTCACGAGCTGGAACGGGCGGGTGCTGATCTCGGCGCCAGCCGGTGCCACGCCAATGATGATGCTCTCGCCCCAGCCCTTGTGGCAGCACTCCAGGGCCTGGCGCATGACCTCGACGTTGCCGATGCACTCGAAGCTGTAGTCGGCGCCGCCGCCGGTGATGCGGATGATCTCCTGCACCACGTTGTCACAATCCTTCGGGTTGACGAAGTGGGTCATGCCGAAGGCCTCGGCCATGGCCCGCTTGGCGGGGTTGGTGTCGACGCCCACGATCATGTTGGCACCGACCAGGCGCGCGCCCTGAACCACGTTGAGTCCTATGCCGCCGAGGCCGAAGACCACCACGTTGGCGCCCGGCTCCACCTGCGCCGTGTTGATCACCGCACCGATGCCGGTGGTGACGCCGCAGCCGATGTAGCAGACCTTGTCGAAGGGCGCGTCCTCCCGGATCTTTGCCAGTGCGATCTCGGGCAGCACCGTGTAGTTCGAGAACGTGGACGTCCCCATGTAGTGCAGCACGCTCCTGCCGTGGGCCGTGAAGCGGCTGGTGCCGTCGGGCATAACGCCCCGGCCCTGGGTCTCGCGGATCGCCTGGCACAGGTTCGTCTTGCCGGACAGGCAGAACTTGCACTGCCGGCACTCCGGCGTGTACAGCGGGATCACGTGGTCGCCCTTCTTCAGGGACTTCACCTCCGGACCCACGTCGACGACGACACCGGCCCCCTCGTGGCCGAGGATGCAGGGAAACAATCCCTCGGGATCCTTGCCGCTCAGGGTGAATTCGTCCGTGTGGCACACGCCCGTGGCGCGGATCTCCACCAGCACCTCGCCGGCGCGGGGCCCGTCCACGTCGACGGTATCGATCACCAGCGGCTGGCCGGCGGCGAGGGCAAGGGCGGCACGGGATTTCATCGCGACAGGCTCCGGATACGTTGGGTCCTGACAGTCTAGTCGTGGCGGCGGCTGTGCGATACTCGTTCCGGTGAGCATCCGTCCCGAACAGCCCGCTGGCGGCGTACACCTGCTCGCACCGGGCGCCAGCGACGCCACCATAGCGGCCCTCGCCACGCCGGCCCTCCTGGCTGAACTCACCCACCTGCCTGCAGGGGTGGCAAGCACCAGCTTCGAGATGCTCGCGGTTCCGGCCGGCGGTGGTACAGGGAACTGCGCCAGCGGCAGCACCGGCTGCCTCATCCACATCGTGACCGGCGTGGCCCGGGTCCGCTGGGGCCCGGGCCTCCGGGAGCAACTCGGGGCGCAGGCCGGTGACACGCTGGTCGTCCCCCCTGATGAGACGTTCCAGGCCCTGAACCCTGCCGGCGACTGCCCGCTGCAGCTCCTGCTGTTTCGGGAATCCCGGGAGTAGGATCTTCATGCCCACGCCCGTCCTCACCCTCGACCTGCTCCAGACGCTGACGCTCGCCGCCGTCGTCTATTACGGCGGCGTGCTCTGCCGCCAGCAGCTGCCGGTGCTGCAGCGGCTGAACATCCCGTCCGCGGTGGTGGGCGGGCTCCTGTTCGCCCTGGTGGTGTTCGTGTGCCGGGACCGGGTCGTGAACCTGCAGCTCGACACGGCCGGCCAGCCCCTGCTGCTCGTCGCCTTCTTCACGACGATCGGCATGGGCGCCAGCGTCGCCCTGCTCCGCACCGGCGGGGTGGGCGTGGCCGTATTCCTGGCCTTTGCCACGGTCGTCTGCCTGGGCCAGAACCTGCTCGGCATGGCCGTGGCGGCCGGTCTCGGGGAGAACCCGCTCCTCGGCGTCATGGCGGGCTCTGTCACGCTGATGGGCGGCCCGGCCACCGGCCTCGCCTTTGCCCCGGAATTCGCCAAGGCTGGCCTCGCGGGCGCCGACGTGCTGGCGATCACGGCCGCGGTCTTCGGCATCGTGTGCGGTGGATTGGCCGGCGGGCCCGTGGGCACCTGGCTGATCCACCGGCACCGGCTCCGGGCAATGGGAACCGGCGGGACCGCCGCTGCGTCACCCACCGCGACCCTCCGGGAAATCATCGTGCACGTGGAGCGGGAGGACACCGCCATCGTCCGCAATCTCGCGGTACTGGCCCTCGCCATGGGCGTCGGCAGCGTTGTCAGCCGCTACATCCAGTCCACGGGCTTCACCCTGCCGGCCTACATCGGCGCGATGATCGTCGCAAGCGTGCTCCGGAACCTGGACGACAACACCGGCTGGCTGAAGATCGACGAGGACGCGATGGAATTCATCGGCGGCGTCGCCCTCAACATCTTCCTGGTGGTGGCGTTGATGGACCTCAAGATCTGGCAGCTGGCCGGCCAGGCCCTGCCCCTGTTCGTGATCCTCGCCGCCCAGCTGGGCTTCCTCGTGGTGCTGGCGATCTGGGTTTCCTGGCGGCTCATGGGGCGGGACTACGACTCGGCGGTGATGGCGAGCGGCTTCATCGGCTTTGCCATGGGCACCACCGCCAATGCGGTGGCCAACATGCGCACGCTGACCACCCGCTTCGGCCCGGCGCCGCGGGCGTTCCTGGTGGTGCCCCTCGTGGGCGCGTTCTTCATCGACTTCATCAACGCGCTGGTCATCACCGGCTTCATCAACTGGCTGCGCTGAGGGCGGCGGGCGTGTTCCTCGAACCCCTGCAGCTGGCCCTCGCGACCGGCGTGGTCGTGTCCGGCGCCGTCCTCCAGGCGGCGACCGGCATGGGCACCGGGATCCTCATCGTGCCGCTGCTCGCCCTCATCGACCTCAGCCTCGTGCCGGGGCCTGCGGTGCTCGCGAGCATGGCGCTGTCGGTGCCCATGGCCTGGACGGGCCGGCGGCACATCGCCTGGCCCGAGCTGCGGCCGCTCATGGCGGGGCTGGTGCTGGGCTGCGCCGTCGGGGCATTCGGCCTCGCGGCGATCCCGGCGGACCGGGTGGGGATCGTCTTCGGCCTGGCGATCCTCGCCACCGTCGCGGTGACGGCGGTCGGCCTGCAGATTCCCTTCAACCGGCGGAGCCTCGCGAGCGTCGGCGCGGTGGCAGGCGTGATGGGCGCGACGAGCGGTGTGGGCGCCCCGCCCATCGCCCTGCTGTACCAGCACCGGCAGGGCCCGGAACTGCGCCCAACGCTGGGGTTCACCTACGCGGCCTCCTCCGCGATCATCATCGGGTTCCTGGCGCTGTTCGGCCGGTTCGGCGTCGCCGGGATCACCCTCGCGCTGCAGCTGGTCCCCGGCTACGTGCTGGGCTTCATCGTCGCGGCGCCCCTCGCCCGGCTGCTGGACCGGGGATACGTCCGGCCCGCCGTGCTGCTGCTGTCGGCCGTGAGCGCCGCGGCGCTGCTGTGGAGGAGCCTCTAGGATGGACATCCAGACGATCGCGCTGGCTGGGGGCCTCGCCTGGGCGAGTGGCATCCGGCTCTACGTGGTGCTGTTCCTGGTCGGCATCGCCGGCCACTTCGGCTGGCTGGCGCTGCCGGAGCACCTCGCCGCGCTCTCACACCCGCTCGTGCTGGGCACGAGCGGCACGCTCGCCATCGCCGAGTTCGTGGCCGACAAGGTGCCGGGCTTCGACAGCCTCTGGGACGCGGTGCACACCTTCATCCGCATCCCG
>CALGMY010000088.1 GCA_937958785.1 uncultured Gammaproteobacteria bacterium
AGCTGCCCCTCTACACGCCCCGGGGGACGGTGGTTCCGGTGAGCGCCGTGGCGGAGATTGCCGATACCGTCGATACCGACACGCTGCGCCGGGTGGATGGGCGCCGCACCATCACGGTGTACGTGGTGCCGCCGCGGCGGGTGCCGCTGGAGACCGGGGTCAGCCTGGTGCAGGAGCAGGTCATCAGGGCACTGCGCGCGGAGGGGGCGATTCCCGCCGGGGTCTCGCTGGACCTGTCCGGCGCCAGCGACCAGCTGGACAGCACCCGGGCCGCGCTGGGGGGCAACCTGCTGGTGGCGCTCGTGATCTGCTACCTGCTCCTGGTGGCGATCTTCACCCACTGGGGACTGCCACTGCTCATCATGGTGGCGGTACCGGTCGGCATTGCCGGTGGCCTCCTGGGCCTCGCGGCGCTGAACGGCGCGGGGGCGCTGCTGCCCCTCATCGGGCTGCGTCCGCTGGTGCAGCCCTTCGACATGATCACCATGCTTGGCTTCCTGATCCTCGTGGGCACCGTCGTCAACAACCCGATCCTGGTCGTGGACCAGGCCGTGCGGAACCTGCGGGCCGGGCAGGCGGTGCACGAGGCCGTGCAGGCTGCCGTGCGCACCCGCCTCAGGCCCGTGCTGATGACCACCCTGACCACGGCGTTCGGGCTCGCGCCCCTGGTGCTGCTGCCGGGGGCGGGGACCGAGTTGTACCGCGGGCTGGGCGTCATCGTGCTCGGCGGGCTGCTCGTCTCCACGCTGGTCACGCTCACCTTCCTCCCGGCCCTGATGATCAGCCTCTTCGGGTGGCTGAACAGGGGCGGTCGCCATGCGACCCGCTGAGGGCCAGCCGGCGGGCCTTCCGGAGGCGCACAGCCTGCCCGCGGAGGACTGCCTCGCGGCCCTTGGCGCACAGAGGGACGGGCTGCCAGCGGTCGAGGCCGCGCGCCGCCTCGACGTCCACGGCGGGAACCGCCTGCCCGGGAGCCGCAGCCGCGGCCCGCTGCTGCGCTTCCTCGCGCATTTCCACAATGTGCTCATCTACGTGCTGATCGGCGCTGCCGTGGTCACGGCGGCACTCGATCACTGGGTGGATACCGGCGTGATCCTGGCCGTGGTCATCGTGAACGCGGTGATCGGGTTCATCCAGGAGGGCAGGGCCGAGGCGGCCATGGCCGCCATCCGGGGGCTCCTGGCGCCATCCGCCGCCGTGCTCCGGGACGGCCGGCGCCAGACCGTGGCGGCGGTCGACCTGGTACCGGGTGACATCGTGCTCCTGGAAGCGGGTGACCGGGTCCCGGCGGACCTCCGCCTGCTGGAAGGGAAGGGCATGCGGGTCGGGGAGGCGATCCTGACCGGCGAGTCCGTGCCGGTCGAGAAGTCGACGGAACCGGTGGCGGCTGACGCCGTGCTGGGTGACCGGACCTCGATGCTCTTCAGCGGCACGATGGTGGTGGCCGGCACCGGCCGCGGCCTGGTGGTGACCACCGGACCTGGTACGCAGATCGGGCGCATCAGCCACCTCCTGGCCGAAGTGGAAGCCCTGGCCACGCCGCTGGTACGCCAGATGGATGCCTTCGCGCGCTGGCTCACCCTGTTCATCCTGCTGGTGGCCGCGAGCCTGCTCGCCTACGGCTGGTTCGTGCAGCATCATGATTTCAGCGAGCTGTTCATGGCCGTGGTCGGCCTCTCGGTGGCGGCGATTCCCGAAGGACTGCCCGCGGTCCTGACCATCACCCTGGCCGTCGGGGTGCAGGCCATGGCCCGGCGCAATGCCATCGTGCGCCGCCTCCCGGCGATCGAGACCCTCGGCTCGGTCTCCGTGATCTGCACCGACAAGACCGGCACGCTCACGCGTAACGAAATGATGGTGGCCGCGGTGGCCTCGTCCGAACGGGCGTACACCGTGACAGGCGAAGGCTATGCCCCCGATGGGCGCGTGTTCCGGGACGGCTCGCCGGTTGATCCGGCCGGCCATCCCTGGCTGGTCGAGTTCGCCCGGGCAGCGGCCCTGTGCAACGACGCCGCCCTCCACCAGCGGGAGGGTGAATGGCGGGTCGAGGGTGACCCCATGGAGGGCGCATTGATCGCCTTCGCCGGCAAGGTCACGGGCGAGGGCGCCGGGTCATTCCGCGGCTGGACGCGCACCGACGTCATTCCCTTCGACCCCGCCCACCGCTACATGGCGGTGCTCCACCATGACCACGAAGGCAATGCCCTCGTCCACGCCAAGGGGGCGCCGGAAGCCATCCTTCGCCTGTGCACCGGCCAGCGGGCCCCGGGCGGTGGCCAGGTGCCACTCGATGCGGCCCCCTGGACCGCGATGGTGGACAGGCTGGCGGGCGACGGATTGCGGGTCATCGCCGTGGCAACGCGGTCCCTGCCCCAGGCGCACACCGTGCTCAACGTGGCCGACCTCGAGGGCCAGCTGACGCTCATCGGCCTGATCGGGCTCATCGACCCGCCGCGTGCGGAGGCCATCGAGGCCGTCGCCGAATGCCATGCGGCGGGAATCCGCGTGAAGATGATCACCGGCGATCATGCCGCGACGGCCCGGGCCATCGCGGCCCGCATCGGGCTCAGGAACTGCGACCGGGTGATGTCGGGCGCCGAGATCGCACTGCTCGGCGACGGCGAGCTCGCCGGGGCGGCCCTCGAGACCGACATCTTCGCCCGCACGTCACCTGCCGACAAACTGCGGCTGGTCGGCGCCCTCCAGGGGCAGGGCCTCACCGTCGCCATGACCGGCGACGGGGTGAACGACGCCCCGGCCCTCAAGCGTGCCGACGTGGGCATCGCCATGGGACGCAAGGGCACCGAGGCGGCCAGGGAGGCCTCGGCCTTCGTGCTGGCCGATGACAACTTCGCGACCATCGTGGCCGCCGTGCGGGAGGGGCGCACCGTCTACGACAACCTCAAGAAGGTGATCAGCTGGACGCTGCCGACCAGCGCCGGCGAGGCCATGACGATCGTGGCCGCGCTGCTGGCGGGCCTGGCGCTCCCGATCACGGCGGGCCAGATCCTGTGGGTCAACCTGGTCACGGCGGTGACCCTGGGGCTCGCGCTCGCCTTCGAGCCCAGCGAGCCCGGCACCATGCGGCGCCCACCGCGGCCCCGCTCCCAGCCGCTGCTGACGGGCGAGCTCGTCTGGCACATCGTGCTGGTGTCCGCCCTGTTCGTCGCCATCGTCTTCGGGGTGTACACCTGGGCCGTCGACCAGGGTTACTCCCAGCCGCTGGCCCGGACGCTCGCCATGAACATGCTGGTCGTGCTCGAGATCTTCCACCTCTTCTACATCCGCAACCTGCACGGCACGTCGCTCACCTGGGCGGCTGCGCGGGGTACCCCGGTCGTGTGGGCCTGCGTGCTGACGGTGACGGCCGCCCAGTTTGCGGTGACCTACGTGCCCGTGTTTCAGGACGTCTTCGGGACGGCCGCCGTGCCGCTCAGGGACGGCGTGCTGATCGTGCTGGCCGGCGCGATGTTCCTGCTGCTGATCGAGGTGGAGAAGCAGATGCGCCTTTCGCTGGCGCGCTGACAAAAAACGGCGCCAGCGTTGCCGCTGGCGCCGTCGGTCGTCGCAGGATGCCGCGTCAGGCGGCCCGGATGGACAGCACCGGGCACGTGGCATGGCGGAGGACGCCCTCCGTCGTGCTGCCCAGCAGGAGGTGCTTGACGCCGCTGTAGCCGTGGGTGGTCATGACGATCATCGAGGCCTCGTGGTCCCTGGCATAGCCGACGATCTCCTCCGCCGGCCGGCCGACCAGCACCGCGGCCTTCGGCGGGCTGCCGAAGGCCTTGATGTTGGCCTTGATGAAGGAGTCGAGGTGCTCCTCGGCGCTCTTCACGAGCTCGGTCACCGACGGGACGGCGACCGGGCCCATGTCGAGCGTGCTGTAGATCTGGGGCTCCTCGACCACGTAGATGCAGCGCACGTCGGCCTGCATCGTCTCGGCCATCTTGCGCACCCAGGGCAGCGCGGTCAGTGACCTCTCGGAAAAGTCGGTAGGTACGACCAGGATGTTCTTGGCAGCCATTGGGTATGCTCCTTTGGTGATGACCGGTGGGCTTGAAGGCCTAGCGTATCAGCCCGCGGCCTCCTTGGTGGCCTTCCGCGCAGCCCGGCTGGCGAGCAGCGGCACCGGCTCCAGGACCCAGTTGCCCGAGCCGCGGCGGTGCGGGGAGGGGATCGCATAGGCCGTGTCCTTGCCGTTGCGGCGCGTGAACTCGTCCCAGTCGATCCGCCAGCCCTTCTCGTCGAACTTCGCGAGCCACTCCCGGTAGGCGACCACAGCCTTGTCCGCCGGCATCAGCACTTCCTTGGTGTTGCTGGTCGGCGTGCGCGGCGGGTAGACGTCCACCAGGATCTCGATGTCCTGCTGGGCGATGACCTTGTTGCGGGCATGGATCGGGCCGTCGTGCTGGGGCTCCAGCATGAAGTTGCGCATGTTGACGAAGAAGATGCGGGTCCTGGCCTGGTCCACCGGCTGCTCGAAGAAGTACTGGCGGAACTTCTGGTTCTTGCCCACGTTGATCTCCGTGATCATCGTGTTCGGCCCGTGGGTGCCGCTGCCCGCGTAGAGGTCGCCGGCCTCGGTCCTGGCCTGCTCCCAGGTCTTGTCCTGGAGGCCGGGGGCCTTGAAGCGGTGCAGGAACCACATGCCCCAGTTCTGGGGGTAGTTCTCGACGTCGTATTCCCGGACCTTGTAGGTCTCCCGGTTGATGCCCTTGAAGCCGTGCGTGGGGTGCACGAACTCGTTGTGGGCCGGGTCCAGGCCGTTCTCGATGGAGCGCTCGTAGTAATAGTCCACCTCGAGCACCAGGACGGAGTTGGCCCGCCAGGCCGGGTCGGTGTACTCCTCGATCTCGAGCAGGGGCGGCCGCTCGGCCTCCTGCAGGTCGCCCAGGAAGGCGAAGACGATGCCGTACTTCTCGACGGTGGGGTACGCGTCGACCTTGGCGCGGGGCGGCGTCTTGGTGCCGTAGCCGATCGACGGGATGTTCTCGCACTCCCCGTCGCCGTTGAACTCCCAGCCGTGGTAGGGGCACACGACGCAGTCGCCCTGGATGCGGGGATTCTTGCCGAGCTCCCAGGCGCCGCCGAGAGACCCGCCCCGGTGCACGCAGGTGTCGCTCAGCGTCCGGGCCTGGCCCTTGCTGTCGCGGAACACGGCGAAGTTGAGCCCGAGGACCTTCACGCGCTCGGGCTTGTCGGGGCCCAGGTCCTCGCTGCGGATCATCGGGTACCAGAAATTGATATACATTGTTAGGACTCCCTGAAAGGAGCCCCGATTCTTTGGGAAACCCTTTTCTGGAACAGTCCGAGGAACTACCTATACCCCGCCCCACGGGCGGCGGCTAAGGTGCCCATCAACCTCACCAGTGGAGTAAGCCGTGGCCACGGCAACGCAAACCTACAATGACCGGGTGGTGCGCCAGTTCGCACTGATGACTGTCGTCTGGGGTGTCGTCGGCATGCTGGTCGGCACCCTCATCGCCGCCCAGCTCGTCTGGCCGGCGCTGAACTTCGACCTCCCCTGGCTCACCTTCAGCCGCCTGCGGCCCCTGCACACCAACGCGGTGATCTTCGCCTTCGGTGGCTCGGCGCTCTTCGCGTCCTCCTACTACATCGTCCAGCGCACCTGCCACGTGCGGCTGTTCAGCGACGCCCTCGCGGCCTTCACGTTCTGGGGCTGGCAGCTCATCATCCTGCTCGCCGCGATCTCACTCCCGCTCGGCATGACGTCTGGCAAGGAGTACGCGGAGCTCGAGTGGCCGATCGACCTGCTCATCGCCGTGGTGTGGGTGGTTTACGCGGTGGGGTTCTTCGGCAAGCTGCTGAAGCGCCGGGTGAAGCACATCTACGTGGCCAACTGGTTCTTCGCCGCCTTCATCATCACGATCGCCGTGCTGCACATCGTGAACAGCGCTGCGGTGCCCGTGACCTGGAACAAGTCGTACTCGCTGTACGCCGGTACCGTCGACGCCATGGTGCAGTGGTGGTACGGCCACAATGCGGTGGGCTTCTTCCTGACGGCGGGCTTCCTCGGCATGATGTACTACTTCGTGCCCAAGCAGGCCGGCCGGCCGGTGTACTCCTACCGGCTCTCCGTGGTGCACTTCTGGGCACTCATCTCCATCTACATGTGGGCGGGCCCCCATCACCTGCACTACACC
>CALGMY010000089.1 GCA_937958785.1 uncultured Gammaproteobacteria bacterium
GCTCCTACCACCGCTCCTACGGCTGCTGCTGGGAGGCTACCAGGGGTAGAAGCGCGCGGTGTAGCCCGGCGCGAAGTCCGACATCCCGCGGGGCAGTTCCACGAAACCGTCGGTGCCGGCAAGGGCGATGAAGTCCCCGGACGTGTTGGTGGGCCTCGGCGTTGCCAGGCACTCGCCGTCGGCGCCGTAGGCCATCGTTACCGGCAGGAAGTACGTGAGGTCCGGCTCGAACTGCACATGCCGGTCGAGGCGCACCGTGATGCCGGGCCGGGGCGTCGCGCCCAACGCCGTCACGAGCGCCGGCGCTACGTAGCGCACGAGGCACACGAGGCTCGACACCGGGTTGCCGGGCAGGGCGAACACCGGCTTGCCGGCGGGCGAGACGCCGAACCAGAGCGGCCGGCCAGGCCGCTGCAGCACCTTGTGGAAGACGAGTTCCATGCCGAGGTCCGCGAGTACCTTCGGGACGTGGTCGAACTCGCCCATGGAGACGCCGCCGGTGAGGATGAGCACGTCCTGCTCGGCCAGCAGCTCGCCGAGGGCGGACTCGAGCAGCGGCCGGTCGTCGGGCAGGTGCAGCCGGTCGGTGTCCAGGAAGCCCCGCGTCGCGAGCGCCGCCGCGATGGCCCGGTCGTTGGATGCCCGGATCTGGGTGGGCGCCAGGGGCTGGCCCACGCCGACGAGTTCGTCGCCGGTCGACACGACGGCGATGGATGGCCGGCGGGCAATTTCCACCGTGTCAGAGCCGCCGACCGTGAGGACCGCCATCTCGGTGGGGCCCAGGATGCAACCGGGGGCGAGCAGCGGGTCGCCCTGGCGGTGGTCCGACGCCTGGCGGTGCACGAACTGGCCGGCAGCTGGCGTGTAGTCGTCCTGGAGTGTGGCGGTTTCGCCTTGCCGGACCAGCCGTTCCACGGGCACCACCGTGTCGGCCCCGGGCGGCAGTGCCGCACCGGTCATGATGGCCACGCAGCCGCCGTCGGCGGTGAGTGGCAGTGGCGGGCTGCCCGCCGCCTGGGTGCCGAGCACCTGGAAGGTCCTGCGGCCGGCGGCCCAGGCCCCGTGCCGGATCGCGATGCCATCCATGGTGACCCGGTCGAAGGGCGGCTGGTCCCGTTCGGCGGTGATGACCTGCCGCAGGACCTCGCCCCCGGCATCGTCCAGTGGCACCTTGACCGTGCCCCAGCCCCGCGGCATCCGGGCCGCGATCAGGGCGGCAGCCTCGTGGGCGTCGATGCGCCGGCGCGCTCCGGTGGTCATCGGCGATGGCTCCCGAGCCGGTGGATGTCGGCCAGTATGGAGAGGGCGATGGCCTCGGGGGAGTCCGCGCCGATGTCGAGGCCCGCGGGTCCGTGCAGCCGGTCGCCGAGCGCCATGGCCGCCGGGCCCAGTTCCCGCAGCAACCGGTCGCGGCGCGCGGCCGGGCCCAGCAGCCCGATGTAGGGAACCGGACCCGGCGCGAGGGCAGCCAGGTACGCGCGATCGGCCGCCAGCTGGTGGCTCATCACGATGGCCGCCGCGAAGGGCGCGAGGTCGAGGGCGGTGGCGAGCGTGGCGGCGGGCGCGCAGACCCGCGCCTCCGCGGCGTCGAACCCCGGCCGCTCCAGGTAGGCGGGCCGGTGGTCCGCCACCGTGACGCGCCAGCCCAGGAGGTCGGCCAGGGCCACCACGGGCACCGCATCCTGGCCGGCGCCCAGCACCAGCAGCCGCGGAATCGGCCGGAGCATCGTGCGGAAGACCTGGCCGTCGGGCAGCGCGATCTCCAGCGGCTCCGGCCGGTCGCCCCGCCACACGCGGGCGATGCGGTCGAAGGGCTCGTAGTCATCCGCGGGGACCAGGCGCTGGAGCAGGATCCGCAGCAGCCCGTCGCAGCCGATGCCGAGCCCGAACAGCTCCTCCTGGTCCCCGCGCAGGTCGTAGGTTACGAGTTCTGGCGTTCCGGTCGCCACCACGCGCCGGGCGTGTTCCGCCAGGTCGCCTTCGAGGCAGCCGCCGCTCACGAGCCCCTGCCACTCGCCCGAATCGGCGATGAGGATGCGGTGACCGGCCTTGGTATAGGTGGACCCCGCCGTGGCGACCACCGTGGCAAGCGCCAGCACGCGCCGCTCCGCGCGCCAGGACTCGAACCGGGCGAGGAGGGCCTTGTCAGTCACGGGTCGCCGGCAGGGGTGAGCACGAGCTTGCCCAGGGCCTCGTTGGCCTCCAGCAGCCGGTGGGCCTGCACGGCGGCCTCGAGGGGCAGCACCTGCTGGATCACGGGCACCACGGTCCGCTGCAGGAGGAGGGGCCACACGTGCTGCTCCAGGGCGCGGGCGATGCGGCCCTTCTCGGCGACGGGCCGGTTGCGCAGTGTCGAGCCCGTGATCGTGAGCCGCTTCAGGAAGACCTGGCCCACGTTCAGTTCGCCCTTGTTGCCCCCGAGCGCGGCGATGTACACGAGCCGGCCATCCGGGCGCAGCAGCTTCAGGTTGTCCGCGAGGTACGGGCCGCCGACCATGTCGAGGATCACGTCCACGCCCTGCTTCGCCGTGTGCGCCTGCAGGGCGTCCAGGAACTTCTCCGTGCGGTAGTTCACCGCCCGCTCGGCACCGAGGTCGACGCACAGGACGCACTTGTCGTCGCTGCCGGCGGTGGCGAACACCCGGGCGCCGAACGCGACGGCCAGCTGGATCGCGGTCGTGCCGATGCCGCTCGCGCCGCCATGCACGAGCAGGGTCTCGCCGCGGCTGAGGCGACCGAGTTCGAAGACGTTGGCCCACACGGTGCAGAAGGTCTCCGGGATGGCCGCGGCCTCGACGAGCGACAGCGCCGCCGGCACCGGCAGGCACTGGACGGCAGGCGCCACGCAGTAGCCGGCGTAGCCGCCCCCGGCCAGCAGCGCGCACACCCGGTCGCCGGGCGCAGGCACGGCGACGCCGGGGCCCGTGGCCACCACCTCGCCCGCCACCTCGAGGCCCGGCAGGTCCGAGGCGCCGGGCGGTGGCGGGTAGCCGCCGGCCCGCTGCAGGCAGTCCGGCCGGTTCACGCCGGCCGCCGCGACCCGGATCAGGACTTCTCCGGTCGCGGGGACCGGCACCGGCCGGCTCACGACGCGGAGCACCTCGGGCGGACCCGCCTCGGGGATTTCCACCGCCTGCATGGTGGCCGGGAGCGGCCGGGTCGCTGCACTGCTCGTCATGTCGGGCATGGCGCGAGTATATCGGCATGAGCGATGTCAATGGCCCGCGGGGCCCGTTTCCGCGACCCGGCCCCCATGGTATGAGGCCGCCATGAGCGAGCCACGCCCCGCCGAGAAGGTCATCAGCCTGCATCGCAGGGACGAGCTGCCGGTCGTCGCTGACCGGCGCCAGCGACCGCTGCGGGACCTGCGCATCTCGGTGATGGACCGCTGCAACTTCCGCTGTCCCTACTGCATGCCCGAGGACAAGTACCACCCGGACTTCGAGTTCCTGAAGAGCAGCGAGCGGCTGTCCTTCGACGAGATCCTCCGCCTTGCCCACCTCTTCGCCGGGCTCGGCGTGCAGAAGCTCCGCATCACCGGCGGCGAGCCGCTGCTCCGCCCCAACATCGCCGACCTCGTCGGCGACCTGTCCCGGGTGCCCGGCATCGAGGACATCGCGCTCACCACCAACGGCATCCTGCTGGCCCAGCACGCGGCGGCGCTGAAGGCCGCGGGCCTCTCCCGCGTCACCGTGAGCCTCGACTCCCTGGACGACGAGGTCTTCCTGCGCATGAGTGGCGGGCGGGGCAGCAAGGACAAGGTGCTGGAGGGCATCCGCGAGGCGATGGCCGCCGGCCTCACGCCGATCAAGGTCAATGCCGTGGTGAAGCGCGGCGTGAACGAGCACACCGTCGTCGACCTCGTCGAGCACTTCCGCGGGACCGGCGTGATCGTGCGCTTCATCGAATACATGGATGTCGGCACCATCAACCACTGGCAGGCGGCCGACACGGTGCCCTCCCGGGAACTGCTCGCCCGCATCGCCGCCCGCTGGCCCCTGTCTCCGGTGGGCGCCAACTACCCGGGCGAGGTCGCCGAGCGCTACCGCTTCGACGACGGGGCGGGGGAGGTGGGCTTCATCTCTTCAGTGTCCGAGCCCTTCTGCGGGACCTGCACCCGGGGCCGCCTGTCCTCCGATGGCCAGCTCTATACCTGCCTGTTCGCATCCCGGGGCACCGACCTCAAGGGCCCGCTCCGGGCCGGGCTCGACGACGCCGCGCTCCGCGCGCTCATCAGCGACGTCTGGCACCGCCGGGAAGACCGCTACAGCGAGCTCCGCGCGTCCAGGCCCGCCGATGGCAAGGTGGAGATGTACTACATCGGCGGTTAGGAGCGCGGGTTGCCCAACGACATCCTCTGGCAGCCCGACCCGGCCCGCAGCCGCCGGGCCCACCTCACCCGCTTCATGCGCCGGCTCGAGGTCCGCCGGGGCATCGAGCTTCCGGACTATGCGCGCCTGCACCGCTGGTCCATCGACTCAGCGGCGGCCTTCTGGGGCGAGCTCTCCGCCTTCTGCGACCTGCGCTGGCGCCGGTTCCCGGACGGCGTGCTGGAGGACGGCGACCGCAATCCCGGCGCACGCTGGTTTCCCGGCGGCACGCTGAACTTCGCCGAGAACCTGCTGCGGGAACCCGACGAGCGGCCAGCGCTGGTCTGGCGCGACGAGACCGGCGGTCGCGGTGCGTTCACCCGGCGCCAGCTCCGTGCCGAGGTGGGCCGGGTGGCCGCGGGGTTCCACGGCCTCGGCGTCGGGCCCGGCGACCGGGTCGCCGGGCTGCTGCCCAATGGCCCCGAGGCGGTGGTCGCGATGCTGGCGGCGTCGAGCATCGGCGCGACCTGGTCCTCCTGCTCCCCGGACTTCGGCGCGTCGGCGGTGCTCGACCGCTTCGGCCAGATCGCCCCGAAGGTGCTGGTGGCCTCGGCCGGCTACCGCTACGCCGGCCGGGACTTCGACTGCCGCGCCACCGTGACGACACTCCGGGCGCAGCTGCCGGGTCTCGTCGCCGTCGTGGGCACGGGCGAGCTGCCTGGCGCGCTCGACTGGCAGGACTTCGGCACACCCGGCGCGGAACCCGCCTTCGCGGCGCTGCCCTTCGACCACCCGCTCTACATCCTGTACTCCTCCGGCACCACCGGCCCCCCCAAGGGGATCGTGCACGGCGCGGGCGGCACGCTGCTCCAGCACCTCAAGGAGCACCTGCTGCACGTGGACCTGCACCGGGACGACCGGCTCTGCTACTTCACGACCTGCGGCTGGATGATGTGGAACTGGCAGGTCAGCGCCCTCGCCACGGGCGCGACGGTGGTGCTCTATGATGGCTCGCCGGCACACCCGGCGCCCGACGCCCTCTGGCACCTTGCGGCCGAGGAGGGCGTGACCGTGCTCGGCACGAGCCCGCGCTACCTTGCCGGCCTCGCCAAGGCCGGCCTGCGGCCCCGGGGCCAGCACCGCCTCGGCGCGCTGCGCACGGTGCTCTCCACCGGCTCGCCCCTGGCGCCGGAACTCTTCGACTGGGTGTACGAGTCCGTGAAGCCGGACGTGCAGCTCGCCTCCATTTCCGGCGGGACCGACATCGTGGCCTGCTTCGCGCTCGGCAATCCGCTCCTGCCCGTGCACCGGGGCGAGCTGCAGTGCGCCGGGCTCGGCATGGCGGTCGACGTCTTCGACGACGCCGGCCGGCCGCTGCCCGCCCGCCGGGGCGAGCTCGTGTGTACCCGGCCGTTCCCGTCCCAGCCGGTGGGCTTCTGGGGCGACGCCGACGGGAGCCGCTACCGCCGCGCCTACTTCGCGCGCTTTCCCGGCGTGTGGGCCCACGGCGACTACGCGGAGCACACCGCCGCCGGTGGTTTCCTGATCCATGGCCGGTCGGACGCCACGCTGAACCCGGGCGGCGTGCGCATCGGCACCGCCGAGCTGTATCGGGTGGTGGAAGCGCTGCCGGAGGTCCTGGAAAGCCTCGCCGTCGGCCGGAAGCACGACGGGGACGAGCACATCGTGCTGTTCGTGGTCCTGGGGGAGGGGCTCGCCCTCGACGATGTCCTGGCGGGCTGCATCCGCGATGCCGTCCGACGGGAACTGTCGCCACGACATGTCCCGGCCCGGGTGCTGCAGGTTCCCGGTCTGCCGCGGACCCGGAGCGGCAAGCTCTCGGAGCTGGCGGTGCGTGCCCTGGTCAATGGCGAGGCACCCGCCAACCGGGAGGCGCTGGCCAATCCCGAGGTGCTGGACCACTTCCGGAACCTGTAGGAGCGCCTTCAGGCGCGACCGGGAGTCTGCTATACACGGGTGGAATCGCGGCTGAAGCCGCTCCCACGGGGACTTCGTCATGCGTCTTTTCATGGTTTCGCTGTTGCTCCTCTTCTCCGCCGCCCGGGCGGAAGACACCACCTTCCGGCTCGTGAGCCCCGACATCGTGCCCGGCCAGGCCATCCCGGTCGCGCAGGTGTTCAATGGCTTCGGCTGCACCGGCGGCAATGTCTCCCCGGCGCTCAGCTGGCGCAACGCGCCGGAAGGCACGAAGAGCTTTGCCCTCATGGTGTACGACCCGGACGCCCCCACGGGCAGCGGCTGGTGGCACTGGACGGTCTGGAACCTGCCGGCGAAGCTCACAGGCCTGCCGGCCCGGGCCGGTGACCCGAAGTCGGGACTCATGCCCGGCGTCGCCACCCAGGGCGTCACCGATTTCGGGGCGCCCGGCTACGGCGGCCCCTGTCCGCCGCCGGGCGACAAGCCCCACCGGTACTACTTCCGCCTCCACGCGCTGAAGGTGGAGAAGCTGGAGCTGCCCGCCAATGCCAGTGGCGCCCTGGTGGGCTTCAACGTGAACGCCAACACCCTGGCCGTGGCGGAGCTGATGGCGACCTACGGCCGCTGACGATCCCGTAGGAGCGCCTTCAGGCGCGACGGCGCCAACTGCGGACGCCGTCACGGCGACGGCCCGTCCGATCGCCGATCCTTTCCCGCGGGTATGGGGCCGCGGAGGCCAATCATGTGCAGCAAGCTCCTGCCAGGGCTACTCCTGGTCGTGGCCGGTCCCGTGTCGGCCGGAGAGTTCTCCCTCGGCGGCACTGCCAGTACCCTCGGCTTCGGCGCCGAGGCGGGCTATGCCTTCAACGACCGCCTGGGGGTCCGCGTGGGCGGCTACGCCTTTTCGCTGGACCAGGATGGCGAGGAGAGCGGCATCGAGTACGAGGGCGACCTGGACCTCTCCAACCTGGGGGTGTACCTGGACTGGCACCCGTTCGCGGGTTCCTTCCGTGTCTCCGGCGGCTGGTTCGCCACCGACAACACGCTGGACGGCGTGGGCCAGCCCGGACCGGGCGACACCTACGAGATCGGCGGGGTCGAATTCACCGCGGACCAGGTCGGCACCCTCCGGGCAACGGCGGACCTCGGCAGCTCCGCCCCGTTCCTCGGCTTGGGCTGGGTCTTCGGCCGGGCGGACGGCGGGCTGGCCTTCAACCTGGACCTCGGCGTGCTCTTCCAGGACTCCCCGGACATCGAGCTCACCTCGACCGGCGGCACCCTGAGCGGGGAAGACGCATTGCAGGATGCCCTTGCGGAAGAAGAGGCCGAGCTCGAGGACGAGGTGGATGACTACGATCTGTACCCGGTCGTGAGCCTCGGGGTCAGCTGGCGGTTCTGACATTCGCGGCTGAAGCCGCTCCTACACTATAGTCGGGGGCATGCCCCCGACCGATTTCCACCCCGCCGTCGCCGGCTGGTTCGGCGCCCGTTTCGGCACCCCGACCCCGGTCCAGGCCCGGGCCTGGCCCGCCATCCAGGCGGGCCGGCACACCCTGCTGGCCGCGCCCACCGGCTCGGGCAAGACCCTCGCCGCCTTCCTCGCGGCCATCGACGCGCTGGTGAAGGAAGGCACCGCCACCGGCGGCCTGCCCGACGAGACCCGGGTGCTCTACGTCTCGCCCCTGAAGGCGCTCTCCAACGACATCCGGAAGAACCTCGACGAGCCCCTTGCCGGCATCCGGGAGCGGCTCTCGGTCTTCGAGCACGTGGAGATCCGCACGGCGGTGCGGACGGGCGACACGTCCCAGGTGGAGCGGGCGCGGATGCGGCGCACGCCGCCCCACATCCTCGTCACCACGCCGGAGTCACTGTTCATCCTGCTCACTTCGGCTTCCGGCCGGGACATGCTCTCGACCGTGCGCACGGTGATCGTGGACGAACTGCACGCCGTGGCCGACACCAAACGGGGTGCGCACCTCGCCGTGTCGCTGGAACGCCTCGCGGTGCTCTGCGCCCGGGAGCCGGTGCGCATCGGCATCTCCGCGACGCAGAAGCCCATGGACCGCATGGCGGAGTTCCTCGTGGGCGGCCGCCCCGACGCGGTGGCCGGCTGCGAGATCATCGATGCCGGCTTCACCCGCCAGCGGGACCTGGCGCTCGAACTGCCGGGCTCGGCGCTCGCGCCGGTGATGGGCAACGAGGTGTGGGCCGAGATCTACGACCGTCTCGCCGCGCTGGTGGCTGAGCACCGTACGACGCTGGTCTTCGTCAACACGCGACGCCTCGCCGAGCGGGCGGCCCGGCACCTCGCTGAGAGGCTCGGCGAGGATGCGGTGACGGCCCACCATGGCAGCCTGGCCCGGGACCACCGCCTCGACGCCGAGGCACGTCTCAAGGCCGGCGGCCTGAAGGTGCTGGTCGCGACGGCGTCGCTGGAACTCGGCATCGACATCGGTGACGTGGACCTGGTCTGCCAGATCGGCTCTCCCCGCAGCATCGCGACGTTGCTCCAGCGCGTCGGCCGCTCGGGCCACGGCGTCGACCGGGTACCCAAGGGACGGTTGTTCCCGGTGTCCCTGGACGATCTCGTCGAGTGCACGGCCCTGCTCGACGCGGTGCGCCGCCAGGAACTCGATGCCATCGAGCTCACGGGACCGGCGCTTGACGTGCTCGCCCAGCAGGTCGTCGCCGAGGTGGCGATGCGGGAGTGGCCAGCCGACGAGCTGCTCGCGCTGGTGCGGCGGGCCTGGCCCTACCGGGACCTGCCGCTAGCCACCTTCGACGCCGTGATCCACACGCTCGCCGACGGCTACAACACCGCCCGCGGCCGGCGCGCCGCCCACCTGCACTACGACGCGGTGAACCGGCGCCTGCGGGCCCGGCCCGGCGCGCGGCTCACCGCCATCACCAACGGCGGCACGATCCCGGACCAGTTCGATTACGACGTGGTGCTGTTGCCCGAGGGGCTGCCGATCGGCACGCTGAACGAGGACTTCGCCTTCGAGAGCGTGCCCGGCGACATTTTCCAGCTGGGCAACACTTCTTACCGGATCCGCAAGGTCGAGACCGGCCGGGTCTTCGTCGAGGACGCCCATGGCCAGCCGCCCAATATCCCGTTCTGGTTCGGCGAGGCACCGGGCCGGTCCGACGAGCTGTCCGCCGCGGTCTGCCGCCTGCGGGAACAGGCGGACCTCGTGCTCGCCGACGGCGAGGCGGCCCTGCATGCCTGGCTCATGGCCCTGCCCGGGATGCCGGCCATTGCCGCCGACCAGCTCACCACCTACCTCGCGTCGGCCCGGGCTGCCCTCGGCGTGCTGCCCACCCGCCGCACGCTGGTGTTCGAGCGCTTCTTCGACGAGGTGGGCGACACCCACCTCGTGATCCACTCGCCGCTCGGCTCCCGCCTGAACCGGGCCTGGGGGCTCGCGCTTCGCAAGCGCTTCTGTCGGCAGTTCAACTTCGAGCTGCAGGCCGCGGCGCTCGAGGACAGCATCGTGCTGTCGCTGGGTCCGACCCACAGCTTCCCGCTCGAGGAGATCGCGGGCTACCTGCGGGCGGAGACGGTGCGGGACGTCCTCGTGCAGGCCACGCTGCAGGCGCCCATGTTCCCGACCCGCTGGCGGTGGGTGGCGACCACGGCCCTCGCGATCCGCCGCTTCCGGAACGGCGGCAAGGTGCCGCCCCAGTTCCAGCGCAGCGACTCGGACGACCTGCTCGCGCTGGTGTTCCCGGACCAGGTGGCCTGCGCCGAGAACATCACGGGCGACCGGCAGGTTCCCGATCATCCGCTGGTCCAGCAGGCCCTGGACGACTGCCTGAACGAGCTCATGGACATCCGGGGCCTCGAGGCGCTGCTGGCTGACCTCGCGGCGGGCGAGGTGGAGATCCTCACCCGGGACCTGGCGACGCCGTCGCCGCTCGCCCGGGAGATCATCAGCGCGCGACCCTACGCGTTCCTCGATGACGCCCCGGCCGAGGAGCGTCGCACGCTCGCCATCCGCGCGCGCAACCTGCTGGACCCGGAGGAGGCCGCCACCATCGGCCGCCTCGACCCGGAGGCGATCCGCCAGGTGCTGGCCGAGGCCTGGCCCGAGGCCCGCACGCCGGACGAGCTCCACGACGCGCTGACGCTGGCGGGTTTCATCGCGGTGCCGGAGATTCCCCCGGCGGACCTGCCCGCCTGGTCCGCGCTGCTCCGGCCCCTCCTGGCGGAGCGGCGCGCCACCCTCGTAGCGCTGGCCGGTGGCCAGCCCCTGTGGGTGGCGGCCGAGCGGCTCGCCCAGCTGGCGCTGGTGCGGCCCGACTTCGCCGCCCACCCGCCCATCGAGGCCGCCCACGCGGGCCGGCGCAGCGAGGCGGAAGACCGCAGCCAGTCCCTGCGGGAGCTGGTGCGGAGCCGGCTGGAGACGCTCGGGCCCGTCACCGCCGTGGTGCTGGCGGGCCCGCTCGGCGTCCCGGTGGCCGACGTGGAGGTGGCGCTGCTCGCCCTCGAGGTCGGCGGCCAGGCGATGCGCGGCCGCTTCTCGGGCCCGGCGTTGGAGGAGTGGTGCGACCGGCGGCTGCTGGCGCGTATCCACCGCTACACCCTGAAGGCGCTCCGCCGGACGACCGAGCCCGTGAGCCCTGCGGCCTACATGCGCTTCCTCCTGCGCTGGCACGAGCTGGAAGGTGATCGTCCCGCCGGCCCGGACGGCCTCCGGCAGGCGCTCGCGCGGCTGACCGGCTATCCGGTGCCCGCGGCGGCCTGGGAAGCCAGCCTGCTGCCGGCCCGGGTGCGGGACTTCCACGCCGGTGCGCTGGACCAGATCCTCGCCAGCGGCGAGTTCCTGTGGCTGCGGCCCCCCGCCGACGGCGGTACCCGGCGCCAGGGACCGATCCGCACGACGCCGATCCTGCTCCTGCCGCGCCAGGCGCTGGAGTACTGGCAGGCGCTGATGGCAGCCCCGGAAGGTGGTGGCCTGGTGCTGTCGACGGCGGCGACGGCCGTGCAGGCGGCACTGGCCCGGCATGGCGCCATGTTTTTTGGCGACCTGGCGCGTGCCACCGGCCTGCCGGCCAGCGGGCTCGAGGCGGCGCTCCGCGAACTGGTCGCGGCGGGCCTCGTCAACGGTGACGGCTTCGCGGGCCTGCGCACGCTGCTGATGCCGGCGGCCCTCCGGCGCGAGGCCGCCCGGCAGCCCTGGCGCCGGCCACCGGCGCCGCCCCCGGGCCGCTGGTCACTGGCCGTCCCGCCCACGGTTGCGGACGCGCCCGCGGGCGATGCGCTGAAGCTGCGCCGGGCGGCGGTGGAGCAGGTGGCCCGCACCTTGCTCGAGCGCTACGGGGTGGTGTTCCGCGCGGTGCTCCAGCGGGAGTACCGCCAGCTGCCGCCCTGGCGGGAACTCGTCCAGTCGCTGCGGCGCCTGGAGGCCCGGGGCGAGATCCGGGGTGGCCGCTTCGTGGCGTCCTTCGGCGGCGAGCAGTTTGCGTTGCCGGACGCGGTGGAACGCCTGCGCGAAGTCAGGCACGCCGGCAACCAGGACAGCCAGGTGATCCTCTCCGCCGCCGACCCGCTGAACCTCACCGGCATCGTCACGCCCGGCGACAAGGTGCCTGCCCAGCTCCGCCACCGGGTGCTGTACCGGAATGGCGTGCCCGTGGCCGCCTGGGTGCGCGGCGGGTTCCAGTGGCTAGGGCCGGCGGATGCGGCCGGCGAGTGGGCCGCGCGTAATGCCCTGGCCCGGGCAGTCGCGCCGTTGCGGTATGTGGAAGGCCCGGGGCTGGCGAGTTAGCGCCTGACGCCTTGGCCACCCCGCAATAACGCCAGGCTCCTCATCACTGGCATACTCGGCCGGCACGCGACGTCCTCAAGGAGATTCCATGGCTTCGCCCATCCGACACAGTCGCTGCATGTGCGGCGCCGTCGAACTCGAGATCCGCGGCGAGCCGACGGCCCAGGCCTACTGCCACTGCGAGAGCTGCCGCGGCTGGACGGCAGCGCCACTGTGGGCCGCGACCATGTGGGCAGCGTCGAACGTCAGTGTCGTCAAGGGGGCCGACCGGCTGGGCGTCTATCGCCGCACTGAAGGCACGCATCGCAGGTTCTGCACGGCCTGCGGCACGCCCGTGATGATCGAGATCCCGGCCATGGGCATGGTGGACGTGCCGGCGGGCCCGATCGATGGCTTGGAGTTCCGACCGACGGCGCACGTCAACTATGGCGAGAGAGTCCTTGGCGTCGCGGACGGATTACCCAAGTTCCGCGATTACCCCCGGGAATTCGGCGGCAGCGGCGAGCGGATGCCGGAGGGTTAGGGTGGTCCCCTGATGCAGCAACTCAGCAACTGGCTCGCCGACCAGCTCTCGTTCCTGGGGCCCGTGCCGGTACTCCAGGTCCTCGCGGCGACCGCGGGTTTCCTGCTGGTGGCGCTGGCCGTCGACCTGGTCGCGTCCTGGATGCTGCGTCGGGCCTTCCGCCAGTGGCCTCTCCAGTCCGGGGAACAGCTAGTGCGCGCGGCGCGCCAGCCGGTGTTCTCGACCATCCTGCTGCTCGGGCTCAAGATCGCGCTGGCGGTGGTATCCCTGGGTGGCGAACTGGAGCAGCGGCTCGACGCGATCATCGCCACGATGCTGATCCTCATTTGGGTGGTGTTCGGGGTCCGGGCCACCGGCATCGTGCTGGCCGGGCTCGGCCGCCGGCAGCCACCGCCCGCATTCGCCCAGCCCACCACCGCGACGCTCATGCGCAACACGGTGGTGGTGATCCTGGGCCTCGCCGGGATCTACGGCATCCTGCTCGCCTGGGGCGTGAACGTCACCGGCCTCGTCGCCTCCGCCGGTATCCTCGGCCTCGCGCTCTCCTTCGCCGCCCAGGACACCCTCGGCAACCTGATCGCCGGCATCTCGATACTGGCCGACAAGCCCTACGGCATCGGCGACTACATCGTGCTGGACACGGGGGAGCGCGGCGCCGTCACCCACATCGGCCTGCGCAGCACACGGCTCCTCACCCGCGATGACGTGGAGGTGAGCATCCCGAACGGCGTCATGGGCAAGGCGAAGATCGTCAACGAGTCCGGCAGCCCCAAGCGGGTGTACCGGCTCAGGGTGCCGGTCGTCGTGGCCTACGGGTCGGACATCGACCTGGTGATGCGGCTGATGCTCGCCGAAGCCGATGCCCACCCGGACGTCTGCCGGGAGCCGGAGCCCCGCATGCGGTTGCGCCAGTTCGGCAGTTCCGGCGTCGAATTCGAGATGCTCTGCTGGATACGGGATCCGGCCAACCGGGGCGTGGTCCTGCATGACATCAACTGCAACCTCTACCGGGTATTCGGCCGGGAGGGCGTCGTGCTGGCCATCCCGCAGCAGGAAATCCACCTCCGGGAGACGGCATCGGGTGCTGCGATCAGCAGATCACCCGGCTGAGCGCGCCGGTTACCAGGGCAGCTTCGTCCCCTTGCCGTAGTCCAGGAAGGCGCCGCTCTGCGCCGGTGTCCAGGCATCGATCAGGGCAATGCACTTCTCGGCCGACTCCCGTGCCGTGATCATGGGCACGGGCACGTTCTTCGCGAAACCCGTGTCCACGATGCCCGGGTTGATGAGGCCGAAGACGAGGGCCTTTCGATCCGGGTCCGGGTCGCGTTTCACTTCCTTCGAGAGCGTGCGCATGGCCATGTTGAGGGCTGCCTTGCTGCTCCGGTAGAAGACCTGGCCACCAAAGGTCAGCTCGATCGAGCCGACCGCGCTCGAGATGTTCATGATCTTCTTCTGGCGGCTGGCCGCCACGTTGTCCATGAAGGCCTCAACCATCCGGAGTGGACCCTGGACGTTCACCGCACTGACCTCGGCGTAGACGTCCAGGTCGTAGGTGCCGTACTTCTGGGCCTCGATGTCGCCGAGGATGCCTGCGTTATTGACCAGCACGTCGATGGGGACGCCCCGGTAGCGGCGGGCAAGCGCCCGGACGCTGCGGTCGCTGGTGACGTCCAGCTTCTCGATGCGGAGGTTCGGGTGGCGGTCGGCGAGGGCCTGCAGTTCGTCGGCCGCCCCGGGCTTCCGGGCGGTGGCGATGACCGTCCAGCCCCGCCCGGCGTACTGCCGGGCCAGTTCGTAGCCGATGCCCCGGTTCGCGCCGGTGATGAGGACGGTCGGCACCGGCTCGGCTGTGGCGGCGGCAGGACCCAGGGCGCCGAGGACCGCCAGCAGCAGTGCCGTGAGGAAGGTGGACTGCATAAAATCATTTCCCAGAAGCCCGTGCGGGCCTTAGGCTAGCAGCCCCGGCGCCACGCGGCCACGGCCCGGGCCAGCCCGACAGAACCAGGAGTCCTTGCATGTCCGCCAGTCCCGTCGCCACCAGCCTGCCCGCCCAACTGGGTGGAATCGTGGGTGAGGCCCATGTGCTCACCGGTGATGCCGACCGGGACTTCTATGCCATGGACGTCTACAACCAGCTGCAGCTGCCCCTCGCGGTCGTGCAGCCGGGAACCATTGCCGAGCTCCAGCAGGTGGTCCGCACCGCGACGTCGGCCGGTGTTGCCGTCGTACCCCGCGGCGGTGGCGCGTCCTACACGGACGGCTACCTGCCCTCGGTCAGCAACTCGATCCTCATCGACACCTCCCGGCTGAACCGGATCGTGGAGATCAACGAGGCCGACATGTTCGTCACGGTCGAGCCCGGCATCACGTGGAACGAGCTCTGGCAGGCGCTGAAGGCAAAGGGCCTCCGCACCACGTTCTGGGGGCCGTTCTCCGGCATCAAGGCCACGGTCGGCGGCTCCATGTCCCAGAAC
>CALGMY010000090.1 GCA_937958785.1 uncultured Gammaproteobacteria bacterium
GGGTACTACCGGCACGATCCCCGCGTGATGGCCGGCTACCTGCCGACCGGGCTGCACCTGTCCACCCGCCACCGGCGGTCGCACTAGCGTGGGCCGCCTGCCCCGGTGGCCGGGCGAGCCGGCCGACATCGCGCTGGCCGACGCCACCCGCGCCATCAGCTATGGCGAACTGCCGGGCCTCGTCGCTGCCGAGGGCGACTGGCTGGCCGCCGGTGGCGATGCCAGTCGCTACGCCACGCTGGCGGACAACGGCTGCGCCTGGGCGCTGACCGATCTCGCCCTGTCCGCCTCCGGACTGCTGCACGTCCCGCTGCCGGGCTACTTCACCCGGGGCCAGATGCGCCACGTCCTCGAGAACGCCGGCATCGACCGGGTCATCACCGACCAGCCCGGCATCGTCGAAGCCCTCGGGCTCGGCTTCAGGGCGGGCGAGGTCTCGCCCCGCACGGGGCTCGTGCTGTGCGCCCGGCCCGCGCCATCCGGCGCGGCCGCCGTGCCGGCCGGCACGGCGAAGATCACCTATACCTCCGGCAGCACCGCGGAGCCGCGGGGCGTCTGTCTCTCCGGCGAGCTCCTCGACACCGTGGCCCGCTCGGTGGCGGGCGCGACTGCGGCCGCCGGGATCCAGTGCCACTTGTGCCTGCTGCCGCTCGCCACGCTCCTCGAGAATGTGGCGGGCATCCACGCCGCGCTCCATGCCGGCGCCACCTGCGTGATCCCGTCGCTCGCGGCGACGGGCATGAGCTATGCCGGCGTGGATGCGGTCCGCCTGACCGCGGCGATCACCGCTCATCGCCCCAGCAGCCTCATCCTGGTTCCCGAGCTGCTGCGGGTGCTGGTGCAGGCCGCGGCAGCCGGCTGGCAGCCGCCTGCTTCGCTCCGCTTCGTCGCCGTGGGCGGGGCGACGGTGGCGCCGGCGCTCCTCGCCCGGGCAGCGGCGCTCGGCTTGCCCGTGTACGAGGGCTATGGACTCAGTGAGTGTGGCTCGGTCGTGTGCCTGAACACGCCCGGCCAGAACCGCCCGGGTGCCGTGGGGCGGCCCCTGCCCCACGCGGAGGTGCGGGTGGCGGCGGACGGTGAACTGCACGTCGTCGGGCCGGGCATGCTGGGGTACCTCGGGGAACCGCCTTCCCGATCCGGGGACCCGCTGGCCACCGGCGATCTCGGCAGCATCGACGCCGACGGCTACGTGCAGGTCCAGGGCCGGCGCAAGAACCTGCTGATCACGAGCCTGGGCAGGAACATCACGCCGGAGTGGGTCGAGCGTGAACTGCAGCTGGAGCCGGAGATCGCCACCGCGATGGTCGTCGGCGACGGGCAGCCCTGGCTCGGGGCGCTGGTCATGCCGACCCGCGCCGGCGTGGCACCCGGCCGGGTGGCGGCCGCCGTGGCCCGGGCCAACCGGCGGCTGCCCGACTACGCCCGGGTCCGGTCGGTGGCGCAGCCCCGGGAGCCCTTCTCCTTTGCGAGCGGTGCGCTCACCGCCAATGGCCGGCTGCGTCGGGCCCGGATCCTGGAGGCCGAGGCTGGCGTGGTTGGCCAGCTGTTCGACAGGGCCAACATCCCCGAGGAGGAGTGCGCTTGAAGACCACGTTCCAGGACCGCCTGATTGCAGCGACGGCCGCCGACCGGGACTACCTGCTCGCGGCCCCCGTCATTGGCCGCGCGCTGGCCGGCCGTATCAGCCATGCCGAGTACCTTGCCTTCCTGGCGCAGGCCTGGCACCACGTCCGGCACACGGTGCCGTTGCTGATGGCCACGGGCGCGCGCCTGCCCGACCGGCACGCGGCGCTGCGCACGGACCTCGTCCATTACCTGGAGGAGGAGACCGGCCACGACGACTGGATCCTCAATGACATCGAGGCGGCAGGAGGCGACCGCGCCGCGGTGGCCGCGTCGCTGCCCCACGTGACGACGGACGCCATGGTCGGGTATGCCTGGGACACCGTGCAGCGGCGCAACCCCGTCGGGTTCTTCGGCATGGTGCACGTGCTCGAGGGCACCAGCGTTGCGCTCGCGGTGCGGGCGGCGGACCGGATCGAGCAGTCCCTGGGCCTGCCCCGCAGTGCCTTCACCTACCTGCGCAGCCACGGCACCCTGGACCTCGAGCACGTGGAGCACCTCGGGGGGATACTCGCCCGCCTCACCGATCCGGACGACCAGGCGGCGGTGATCCAGTGTGCCCGGGCCATGTTCCACCTCTACGGCAACGTCTTTCGCGGGCTCGACGAACACCTGCCGGCGTCGTCCGGTTGCAGCAGGGAGGTCGCATGAAGCTCGCCAGCGCCCGTGTGTTCCTCACCGGCGCTGCCGGCGGCATCGGTGGCACCATCGCCGCCGAACTGCTGGCGCGGGGCGCCGAGGTGCTGCTCGTGGACATGAACGAGGCAGCGCTGCAGCGCCTGCTGGACGGTCCGCTGGCCGCCTTCCGGGACCGGGCGGAGGTGCTCGCGGGCAACCTGACCCGGGCCGACGACCGCACGCGGCTGGCGGAGCATGCCCGCCACTGGCGCGGTGGCGTCAACGTCCTGGTGAACAACGCCGGGGTCAGTCATTTCCGGCTGCTGGAGGCGCAACCCCCCGACGAGATCGACCTCGCCCTAGCCGTGAACCTGCAGGCGCCCATCCACCTCTGCCGGCTGCTGTTGCCCCACCTGAAGTGCCAGCCCGAGGCACACATCCTCAATACCGGATCGGTGTTCGGCGGCATCGGCTACGCCGCCTACTCGGTCTACTCGGCCACCAAGTTCGGCATGCGCGGCTTCAGCGAGGCGCTGCGCCGGGAACTGGCCGACACCACCGTGAAGGTGCACTACCTGGCGCCCCGGGCCACCCGCACGGGCATCAACACGGCGGCGGTCGAGCGCCTGAACGCGGAGCTCGGCGTCGCCATGGACGTGCTCAAGCGCCTGTCCGATTTCGTGGCGCGCCGCCATCCCG
>CALGMY010000091.1 GCA_937958785.1 uncultured Gammaproteobacteria bacterium
TCGGCTGCTTCAGCAGTCCGGTCCGTCAGCGTCGCCAGCCACGCATGCGGCGCGCCGGCGAACGTGTTGGGCGAGAACACCATCACGAAGTTTATGCCCATCGATTCCCACTGGATCTCGCCGAAGTTGGCGATGGGCAGGGCCCAGACGCCCCAGAGCGGCGCGCCGCCCGCGGCGACGAACATCAGCCCGGGGCCGATGGCCAGCCACTTCCAGCGGTGCCGGATCCAGAGTGCGATGCCCACTCCCACCATCACGATGTTCATGACGATCGCGGGCAGGGGGCTGGGGCCGTTGGCGAACTCCACCGCATCGGGGCTGCAGAACTGGGCCGCCGAGACTTTGGTGGTGTACCGGAGCGTGTCGGCGATGCAGCCGGGCCGGAGTTCCACGGCCGGGAGCGGCCCGACCTCGCCGAACAGCAGGCCGATGGTATAGGGCAGGTCCTTGAGGAACAGGGCCACCGCGCCGAGGCAGAACAGCCCCATGACCAGCCGGCTTCTTGCCCACTCGAGACCGGCCATGCGGGCGATCGACCCGGCAACGATCATGAGCAGCGGCAGCATAGTCCAGTGCCAGAAGAAGGCCGGGATGCTGAGGCCGTAGAGCAGGTCGCCCTCGCCGACGATGCGCCCGATGCCGATGCGGAAGTTGTCGTACCAGAGCAGGGTGTTCGTGAACAGCGTCAGGGACAGGGCCACGGGCCTGCCTGCCGGCGTCCACCGGTGCCAGCCCCAGGTCAGGAGGGCCAGGTGGATGACCGCGTAGGCCAGGAAGATATTGGACAGCATCTATTGGCGCTCCTTGTTGAGGATGGCGAGGAATTCCGGGCTGATCTCCGCAACGCCCCGGGCCCTGGCCTGCCGCACGATGCCTTCGAGCACCTGGCGGAGGAAGGCGCGGGGGATGCCCGTGAGCTGTTTCGACGCCTCCAGCGTGAAACGCACGCCATCGTCGATGCGGTTGGCCTCGTAGTGCACCACCTCGTGCCGGGCCCCCAGGTCGGGGATCGGCAGCTTGTAGGCAGGCTCCGTCTCGCCGAACCAGAAGGTGTTGCCCCCGCGGAAGCCATACGTGAGCGGGATGCGGGGCATCTCATCCCCGCTGCCGTCAAGGAGCTTCTGCCAGCGCTGCTTCAGGAGGATGTTGTCGATGTTGAGCAGCAGGTGCGCGGAGGCGGAGTCCCGGAGGATCGGGTTGGCGGCGATGCGCTCCGCGTCCAGCGTGCACTCGAAGACCTGGAACGACTCGCCGATGATCTTTGGCAGCCCGTCGCCGGTGCGGCCCGGAGTCGGGCTGTCCACCAGCGTGAAGGTGTTGTAGGCCATCTTCTCGGCCGGCGGCTGGCCGGGATAGCCGAACTTGAGGATGGTCTCGATGCGAGTCCGGTCGTACTCGATGAAATTGAGGGCACACTTCCCCGTGCGGCGTACGTTGGCGACGGTGTTGGAACTCGGGCGGCTGATCACCATCCAGGAGCGCCGCTTGATCACTTCGAACGGGAAGCTGAGCTGGTACGGGCCGATGCTCGTGACGCCCGCCTCGTCCACCGAGGTGATCAGCGCGAAGGACGAGCCGTAGAAGGCGCTGGACTGGTACCAGTTGTCGCGGAGGGGGCTCGCGACGAAGGCATCGGGCGCAGTCTCGGGCAACATGGCCTCAGGCAGCCTCCCTGAGGACCGGCAGCACGCGCTCACCGATCAGGCGGATGGCCTCAGCCTGGTCCTCGTGCAGCTTCAGCGCCACCTCGTCCAGTCCGAGGCGGTGAAGGGCCCGCAGCCGCGCGATGTGGCCCGCCAGGTCATCGGGGGTCCCGGCGAGGCTGAGGTTGTCCACCAGCTTCTCCAGGACGGACTCCGGCACCCCGGGCACCACGCCCGTGCCGTTCTTGTAGGCCTTGAAGAAGGCGTTGCGGTTGCGGTCCACGAGTCCGCACTCCTCGGCGGTGAGGAATTCCTCCAGGTACCAGGGGTCCAGCATGCCGCGCAGGGCCAGTTGCTGGCGAGCCTCGGCAACCGAGCGGGCCCGGTCCGGCTTCACGTGCCATGCCACGAGTCCGCTGATCGTCACCTGGTCGCGACTGCGCCCCGCTTCCTTCAGGAACCCGTCGAGCATCGCCATGGTGCTCGCGAAGCGGCGTGGCAGCGGGTCGCCCACCATGACGTGGTCCGCCACCCGGGCGGCCATGCGCATCATCTGCGGCTTGTTGGCCCCCACGTAGATGAGTGGCTTCGCGTCCGTGGCCCAGGTCGGGTGGTAGTTCCAGACCTGGAAGATCTTGCCCGGGTAGTTCAGCGGCTGCTCCGGCCCGGCAGCCCTGACGACCTCCACGGTCTCCCGGACCCGGCCCACCATGCGCTCGACGCCCATCCCCATGGCGGCATTCACGCCCGTCGGCCCGCCGATCAGCACGTGGGCACGGCCGTGGCAGAGTTCATTGAACGTGGCGAGGGCCTTCGCGGTCTTGTACGGGTGCTGCTCGTACGCCGTCACCACCAGGGGGCCGAGGCGGATGCGGTCCGTGGCGAGGGCCAGCGGCGCGAGCGCCAGGAAGGGATCGCGGGAAGAGGGGTAATTGGAGCTCCAGATGCCGTCGATGCCGTAGCCCTCCGCCAGCAGCCCGAGGTCCCGGGCTTCCCAGGGCGACGTGGCGGGATCGAGGATGACGTGGACCCGCATCAGATCGGCGTGTCGAGCCACTGACGCACGTCCCGGCCGATCTCCGGGCCGGCCTGCTCGACGGCCATGTGGCCGACGCCGGGGTAGCTGATGAAGGTCAGCGAAGGCGCATCCTTCAGCAGCTCGCGGAACTCCACGGACTGCTCGAACTTCGCCGTCGAGTTGGCCTCGCCCCAGAGCAGCAGCACGGGCACGCGGATCGAGCGCACGAGCCCCTCGATGTCGCCGGCCTGGTACTGGGACAGACGGTCGAGCTGGGCCTCCCGCTGGCCCTCGCGCATCCACATGTCGTACCAGCGGTCGATGAGTTCCTCCGGCGGCTTCGCCGGCGGGCCGAAGCCGCTGGACAGCATGCTGGCGGGCAGGGCACGGGGCAGGATGTACTTGAGCACGTAGGCGGCCTTGGGCACGCCACCACGGCTGGTCTTTTCCTTGCCCTCGAGCGAGCCCGGGCTCAGCAGGATGAGTCGCTCGACCCGCTCCGGGTGCCGGGCGGTGTAGTGGATGGCGACGGTGCCACCGAGCGACGTGCCGCCCAGGGTGGCCTTCTGGATGCCCAGCGCGTCGATGAAGCGCTCGGTGAGCTCGAGGGTGCGGGGCAGGGTGTAGTCGCCCGTGGGGTCCGGGCCGGTCAGCCCGTGGCTGGGCATGTCGAGCCGCACGACCCGGTAGCGGTCCTTCAGGGCGTCGACCCAGGGATCCCAGTCGATGAGGTTCGAGAAGTTGGCGTGGAACAGCAGCACCACGGGCCCCGAGCCCTCGTCCCGGTAATGGAAGCGCACGCCGTCGATCACCATGAAGCGGGACGCGGGGGTCGCGTAGCGCGACTCGAGCACCTCTGCCGGGATGTCCCGGTAGGCCCAGAGGGCAAAGCCGAGGGCCACGAGGCCGAGGACGAGCAGGGCGAGCAGCGTGCGACGGATGATGCGCCACATGGTCGGTTCTCCGGGTCAGCCGGCCTTCTTCTTCTGGAACCGCTCGAGGAGCTCCGGCGTCATGCCCTGCTCGGCGGCGTAGGCGTTGAAGCGCGCCAGGGTGACCTTGTCGTCTCCCTTGCCACGGCAATAGCCCTCGGTCTGGTCGGTAACCATCTTGCGCACCATGGGCGGGATCGTCATGAGCGACTGCAGCGCGTCCGCGTCCCAGGCCATGCCGAGCCGCACCTCCCCGCCCTTGAACCCGTCCGGCGTCTCGCCGAGCTTGTGCATCGTGATGTGGCCGAGGGTCGTGTGGAAGTAGTCCTGACGGTCCTCGTCGCCGAGGCCGATGGGCAGGTTCATCCGGCGGATGCGCTCTTCCCGGCCCATGTCGATCAGTTCCTCGTCGAAGACCAGTGCCTTGATCTTCGCGATCACGATGCCGCTGGACTTGTCAAGCCGCACGATCTCCTCGGCCTCGCACTCGGCGATCTGGGGGCACTCCTTGATGGAGGGCGGCTTCACGTGCAGCGACGGAATCATGGTGAAGCGGGTGTGTTCCAGCTCGTTGACCCCCTCGGGGTAGAAGCGGGCCGTCTCCATCATGTCGTCCAGGTAGTCGGCCGGCGGGCAGTTGACCACGAACTCCCGGGTGTCGCAGATGTTCTGGAACGAGTGGGAGTCCTGGCGGAAGCCGACGATCATGCGCGGGTTCTTCGCCATGACGTCGTACTGCATGATGTGCGAGTAGGGCGCCGCATTCACCCGGCCCTGCCGGTCGAGGCTGGTGACGATCGTGATCAGCTTCGGGAACAGCCAGACGTCCGAGTACCAGAAGGGGCGGATCTTCGCTTCTTTCTTCACGGTCGTTCTCCCTGGTCGACGGGCGGAGACTAGTCGCCGCCTGATGGCGCCACTGTAACAAAGTGTATCGCCCCGTCCCGCGCCGGGCGTTCTCGGCCATACTCGGCCGGCGCCGGCGACCTCCCGGTGGACGGAGAGACGTGCCATGACCAGCAAGGGCGGTGCCATCACCGGAGCCCCGGGCTACCGCCTCGGGCCCCTCGAATTCGCCTCCGGCATGAGCGGCGTGAATGCCTGGACCTACCTCTATGTCTGCCTGGCGATCATGCCGGTCATCAGTTTCCTGAGCTTCTCCCAGCCCTACGTCCTGACCGAGATCATCGGCATCCCGCCCGAGCGGCACGGCCAGGTGACGGGCCTGCTCATCACCATGCACGAGCTGGTGGTGCTGGCGCTGGTGAGCTTTGCCGGCGGGCTCTCCGACCGGGTGGGGCGCCGGCCGCTCTACGCGACGGGAACGCTCATCGCCGGCGCCGGATTCGCCATCTATGGCCTGGCCAGCACCGTGGGCGACCTGTACGCGGGGCGCTTCGTGTATGCCATTGGCCTCGCCTTCGTGGGCGTCATGATCGCCGTCACCGCCGCCGACTACCCGGCGGAGAATTCCCGCGGGAAGATCGCGGGTCTGTCGGGGGTCCTGAACGGCCTGGGCATCGGCATCGCCACGGCACTGTTCGCGGCCCTGCCGGCCATTTTCAAGGCCCAGGGCCTGACCAGCGAGCAGGCGGGGCGCTACATGCTCTTCGTCATGGCGGGCCTCGCGGCCGTCACGGCGCTGATCATGCAGGTGGGCCTCAAGGGCGGTACGCCCACGGGGCACAGCACGCGGATGAGCCTGCCCCGGGTCCTGCAGCTCGGCATCCGCCAGGGCCTCGAGAACCCCCGCATCCTCGTCTGTTACGCCGGCTCCTTGATCTCCCGGGCAGACCTCACGCTGGTCGCGACCTTCGTGTCACTGTGGCTGCAGCGGGTCGGCCGGGACGAGGGCCTGGACGGTCCGGCAGCCCTTGCCCGGGCCGGCCTCATGTTCGCCCTGATCCAGGGCTCGGCGCTGCTGTGGGCGCCGGTGGCCGGGGTGCTCATCGACCGCTTCCACCGCCTCGCCTGCGTGGTCGTGGCGCTGTTGCTCGGTGCCGTCGGCTACACGCTGCTCGGCCTGCAGGACCACCCCTTCGCGCCCATGGGGTACCTCGGCTGCGTGCTGGTGGGGATCGGCCAGATGAGCGTGATCCTCTCGGTCACGGGCCTGCTGGGGCAGGAAACGCCGGTGGATGTCCGCGGCTCCGTGATCGGCCTGGCGGGCTTCTGCGGGTCACTCGGCATACTCATCACCAGCCTGGCGGGCGGCTATGCGTTCGACTACTGGCGGATCTCGGGCCCCATCATCCTGGTCGGCCTCGCCAACCTGGCGGCCTTCGTTCTCGCGCTCGTGGTCTGGCTGCGCAGTGGCCGACCGGTGCGAATCGATGCCCGGGAGGCCCGTTCATCGACAATGATTGGCGTGGCGCATTGACGTTCCTGAGGAGGCCTGACCGTGGCACGCGTTGAATTCGGCATCGTGATGGAACCCTCGGCGGGCTATACCGCCCGGCTGGCCGTGGAAATCGAGGCCATGGGCTTCGACGCGCTGCTCTGTCCCGATACCCAGTGCCTGAGTCCCGAGCCCTACGGGCAGCTCAGCCTGGCTGCCGCACGGACGAGCCGGCTGTTCCTGGGTACCGGGGTCACGAACCCGGTGACACGGGACTCCTCGGTGACGGCGGGAGCCCTCGCCACGCTGCAGATCGAGTCCGGCGGCCGCACCCGCTGCGCCATCGGGCGCGGGGATTCGTCGGCAGCCCACATCGGCCGGCGCAACGCCACGACGGCCGAGCTCCGCACCTACGTGGAGCAGGTGCGGGCGTACCTGAAGGGCGAGACCGTGATGCGGGGCGAGACGGCGAGCCGCATGCGCTGGATCGAGCCGGGCTCCCTCCCCGAGGTCCCT
>CALGMY010000092.1 GCA_937958785.1 uncultured Gammaproteobacteria bacterium
GTACGGCACGGCCAATACGCCCTCGGACGCCTGGTACATGAACTTCCTGCCGGGCGTGCAGAGCATCGCTGCCAAGGGGTCGTTGGCGCGTGCGTGGGCCGTCCGCGACGGCGACATCGCCCCCACGGTGCCGGCCGGTCCTTCCCTGCAATGGCTGGGTGGCAGCCTCGGCATCGGTTCGCGGGTATTCATTGCTGATGATGGCGCCACGGTGGCGTACTTCTTCGGCGCCAGTGCGGTGCGCTGGACCGCAGCTGGCGGCGCCATTCCCTACAGCTTCGCTTCACAGACCACCGTTGGCGGGCTCTCGGCGGACGGTGCCGTGATGGTGGGCAACGCGGGTACCGCGCCCTATCGGTGGAACTCCACCACCGGGTTCCAGGCGCTGCCCCTGATCGATGCGGTGGTCAACAATGGCCAGTTAGTGACGGCCGTGTCTGCCGACGGCAGCATCGTCGCCAGCTACGCGAACATCGGTGGCGGCTGCTGCGCGGCCGTCGTGCATCGTGACGGCATCCCGTCCTATCTTCCCGGCGGCAACTACCATCTCCCCGCGCACATGACCCCCGATGGTCGCATCATCGTGGGCTACAACCAGCTCGGCGGGACGTACGGCGCTACGGTCTGGACCTGGAACGAGGCCCTGCAGGTCTACGAGGTGGACTACCTGGAGGACGAACCCGGGGCCGGCACGGCGACGGTGGATACCCCGACGGCGGTGTCCGCGGACGGCACGGTCATCGTTGGCGGCTACAGCTTCAGCGGCTCCACCAATGCCTGGTACTTCGCCGAACCAGCCGGCTTCATGGCCCTGGCGAAGGGTTCCTACACGACGACGTCGGCGCAGGACCTGGATGCCGCCGGCAATCGGGCCGTCGGCTGGGGCCTGGTCAGCGGGGCATACACGGCGATCCTGTGGAACGGCCTCGACAGCGGCATCCCGGTGGCCGTCGAAGACCAGCTGGCCGCGCTCGGCGTGTTGGTCGATGGCGACCTGTATCAGGCGACCGGCGTTTCCGCGGATGGCACCCGGATCGTGGGCATCGGGCGTCGGGCTGGCGAGACCGTTACCCAGGCCTTCCTCGCCAACATCACCCCCTTGCCGGATGCCGACAGCGATGGGGTCCCGGACGCCAGTGACAACTGCACGCTGGTCGCGAACGCCAGCCAGTGCGACAGCGATGGCGACGGTTATGGCAACCGCTGCGACGCGGACCTGAACAACAATGGCGCCACCAATGCGCAGGACACCGCGTTGTTCCGCCAGCAGCTCGGCCAGCCCAGCACCGGCCCCGCCTTCAACGAGGCCGACATCAACTGCAACGGGGCCGTGAACGCCCAGGACACCGCGCTGTACCGGCAGCTGCTCGGCTCACCCCCGGGGCCGTCGGGGCTGCAGCCCTGAAGGCCTGAGCGCGGTTCCCCTCAGCCCAGCACCTTGGCAAAGGTGATCCGGTCGTCCGATGGCCCGTAGAAGTCGGGCAGGCGGGCGGCGGCGGTGTATCCGCGGCGGGCATAGAACGCCCGGGTCGGCTGGTACTGGTCCCGCGAGGAGGTCTCCGCATAGAGCCGGGTGCCCCCGGCCGCCCGCACGGCGGTCTCGGTGATCGCCAGGAGTTCCCGGCCCAGGTGCTTGCCCTGGCTGGCTGGCCGCACCGCGATCCAGTAGAGGTCCCAGGACGACAGCGTGCAGGGTATCGGGCCGAAGCAGGTGTAGCCGGCCACCGCCCCCAGATCGTCCGCCAGGACGAAGCGGTAGTGGCTGCCGGACCCATTCAAGACGCCGTCGTCGGCCAGCTCCCGGGCAATGGCGATTTCCTCGGCGCTGAAGAAGCCCGTGTCCCGGACCAGCTGTTCGATGTCAGCCGGGTCGCTGGCGCGGAGTCGCGTCCGGAAGGCGATCGCCACGGGGTCGCCCTGCCTACCCGTACCGGGCCGCGGCCACGATCCGCTCGATGCCGTCGGCGTAGCTGATGCCAGCCTGGGCGAGAGCCGCGGCAAAGCCCGCGTCCGGCGAGATGCAGGGGTTGGCGTTGACCTCCAGCACCCAGGGCTTGCCGTCGGCGTCCACCCGGAAGTCCACCCGGGCGTAGCCCCGGAGCTGGAAGATCTCCCAGCACTTCAGCGACATCCGGGCCAGCTCGGCGCAGAGTGCTGCCTCCCGCACCGGGTCCACGAAGCGCCGGATCGTGTTGCGGCACTCGAAGGAGTCCTCCTGCCACTTGGCGGCGTAGCCCACGATGCGGGGCTTGCCGGCCGGGTAGTCCACGAACTCGATCTCCGGGATCGGCAGCACCTCCGGGCCTCCTGGCCCGTCGATGAGGGCTACATTGATCTCCCGGCCCTCGATGAACTTCTCGGCGAACCAGCGGAACTTGCGCTTCGCCTCCTGGTCGGCCACCCGGGCCGGCACGGCGCTGAAGTCCGGGACCACGGCCGTGTCGTCCATGCCGATGGAGGCGTCCTCGCTCACCGGCTTCGTGATCCAGCGGCCCGGCCCCGGGTGGGGTGGCAGGGGGGAGGCGCCGTCCCACCAGTCTGCCGTCGCGAGGCCGTTGGCCCGCAGCCACCGCTTGGCCAGCACCTTGTTGCCCGTGATGAGCAACGCCTCGGTGCTGCAGCCCGTGTACGGGACCTGCAGGTGGTCCAGCAGGCCGCTCACGATCGGAACCAGCTGGCCGCAGTCGTCGATGGCCTCCACCAGGTTGAACACGGCGTCCGGGGGATGGGCGCGCAGGTGCGCTTTCAGGGCGTCCAGTCCCAGGTCCACCGCCAGCGTCGGGGCGGAGTCCCCGTGGCCGGTCAGGGCGGTCCGTACGCAGTCCATCTGCTCCAGGATGTCCAGGGCGTCGGCCGCGGACTCGTGGCCCACGGCGTTGTGCAGGATCAGCACCGTCTTCGGCGCCGTCACGCCCTGATCGCCGCCGCGAGGGTGGTGGACACGGGCAGGCCCGCCCGGCGGACCGCGGAGAGCACGATCCGCCGGATCAGCTCGTCGTAGGCAATGCCCTTGAACCGGCAGATGAAGGGCAGGTCCGAGTGGGTCGGGTTCAGGCCGGCCAGAGGGTTCGCCTCCAGGAATGACGGCTGGCCCGCTGCGTCCAGCCGGATGTCGAGCCGGCCGCCATCCCGGCAGCCCAGGGCCCGCCAGGCACCCACCGCCAGCGCCTCGACGGCGCTCCGCAGGGGCTCCTCGGTGAGCAGCGAGTAGCTCACCCGGCCCTCCCAGTGCTCCTTGTTGTCGAAGGTGTAGATCCCGGGATCCGCCTTCGGGCCGAGGTGCACTTCCATGGTGCCGATGGCCTCCGCCGCCGGGCCGGTGCCGACCACGCCGACGGTGAACTCCCGCCCAGGGAGGAATTCCTCGATGATCACCGGCTGACGGTGGCGCTCGAGCAGGCTGGCGCAGACCGCCACGAGTTCCTCCTCGGTGCGGGCGCGGGAGGCCGCTGAGATGCCCTTGCCCGTGCCCTCGGCCACCGGCTTGGCGAACAGAGGGTAGCGGAGGCCAAGGCCCCGGGCCTCGCCCGCCGCCTCCACCACCGCAAAGTCGGGCGTGGCCAGGCCATGACCCCGGACCACGTGCTTGGCCACGCCCTTGTGCAGCGTGACGGCGCAGGCCAGGGGATCCGAGAAGACGTAGGGGACCTGCCAGGTGTCCAGCAGGGCGGGCACCAGGGACTCCCGGCCGAAACCATGGAGGCCCTCGCAGAAGTTGAAGACCAGGTCCCAGCGCTCGCCCGCCAGCAGCCGGCCCGCCACCTGCCGCGCACTGCCGAGGCGCTCCACCTGGAGCCCCAGGCGGGCGAGGGCGGCGGCTATGGCGTCAATGGTCTCCGGCTGGTCGAACTCGGCGGTATCGACGTCGTCGTAACCCGCGGCGAGGTACTCGCTGCGGAGGTCATAGCTCAGGCCGACTCGCATCCGGCCGCGTCAGGTTGCGGATCCGGGTACCGGTAGGACCCGTTGGCATAGTTGGTGAGGAGCAGGTCGTCGCCGTCCCGGCCGGTGACGTAGTCGGGCGCCACGGGGATCTTGCCGCCACCGTCCGGGGCGTCGATCACGTAGGTCGGGACCGCATAGCCCGTGGTGTGGCCCCGCAGGCCCCGGATGATGTCGATCCCGGTCTGGACGGGGGTGCGGAAGTGGGCGGAGCCCGTGATGGGGTCGCACTGGTACAGGTAGTAGGGCCGGACCCGGATCCGCAGCAGGCCCTGGACCAGCGCCTTCATGGTGCCGAGGTCGTCGTTCACGCCCTTCAGCAGGACCGTCTGGCTGCCCAGGGGAATGCCCGCGTCCGCCAGCCGGCCGCAGGCCTCAGCGACTTCCGGCGTCAGTTCGTCCGGGTGGGTGAAGTGCAGACTCATCCAGAGCGGGTGATAGCGCTTCAGGATGCGGGTGAGCGCCGGGGTGATCCGCTGGGGCTGGACCACCGGCTGCTTCGAGCCGATGCGGATGAACTCCACGTGGGGGATCGCCCGCAGCCGCGCCAGGATCCACTCCAGCCGCTCGTCGTCCAGGCTCAGGGGGTCGCCCCCCGACAGCAGGACGTCCCGGACGGTCGGGGTGGCGGCGATGTAGTCGATGGCCTTTTCGAGGTCGTGCTTGCGGATGCTGCGCTCGCCCACGGAGCCCACCATCCGGGCACGGGTGCAGTAACGGCAGTAGACCGAGCAGAAGTTGGTGACCAGGAGCAGCACGCGGTCCGGATAGCGGTGCACCAGGCCCGGAACCGGGCTGTGGGAGTCCTCGCCCAGGGGGTCGTCGGCCTCGCCCCGGGACTTCAGGTATTCGCCGAGCACCGGCAGGACGGTGCGTCGCAGCCCCTGGGCCGGGTCCCCGGCGTCCACCCGGCTGGCGTAGCAGGGGGGGATTCCCACCGGCAGCGCGCCCTCGTGGCGAACGATGGCCTCCCGCTCATCGGCGGTGAGCTGGAACATCCGCTCCAGGTCGGCCAGGTGCCGGACCCGGTTCCGGTTCTGCCAGCGCCAGTCGTTCCAGTCCCGGACCGCTGCCTGGGGGAAGAACTGGCGGCGGAAGGCGTCGCTGCGGGGGCTGACGGTGAGGCGGGGGATCGTCGGCCGGGTGGACGGGACCGGCGTCAGGCTGACGGGCGCACGGCTTGCCGGTGCATCGGGGGTGGCCACCGGGCTGACCCCGGGAACTACGCCCACGGCAGAAGGATCCACGACCGGAACCACGCGCGGCATCGGAACTACCTCGTCAGTGCGGGGGATCGAAGTGAAGAGAATCGAGACTGGCTCAAGCCTGGCTGCCTTCTATGGCCCCGAACGCGGACAACGATCACCTCGGTGTGTGACGTCTACGTCTCGATCGCGGGTAAATATACCCACCGAACTTCGAAATGCAATACGAGCGGTCTGCATGCAATTCGTTCGTCGCGACACATCCCTTCGAGGACTCTCGGCATCCGCGCGCGAATCTTTAGCCGTTGACGCCTGTCCACCGGGACGATGGCGCCGTCGGCTACACTGCAGGCCATGAACGGAAGCGTCACTACCGCACCCATCGTTTACCACCTCCGCCCGCTCTCGGCGGGTGCCCGCTGCTACGAGGTGACGTGCCGGATCGAACGGCCGGCGGCCGAAGGCCAGGTGCTGTCCCTCCCGGCCTGGATCCCCGGCAGCTACCTGGTGCGCGATTACGCCCGGCACGTCCTCGAGGTCACTGCCGCGAGCAGGGGCGAGCCGGTCCCGATCCGCAAGGTGAGCAAGCACACCTGGCGGGCGGCACCTGCAGCCGGGGAATTGCTGGTGCGGATGCGGGTCTATGCCGCGGATCCCTCGGTCCGGGGGGCCTGGCTCGACGAGCGGCAGGGCTTCGTCAACGGAGTCTGCGTGTTCCTGCGGGTCCATGGGCAGGAGCCTTCCGCGGCGGTCGTGCACATCGATCCGCCGGAGTTCCTGCCGCCCGGGACTGGCCACGGCTGGCGCCTGGCCACCGGACTTCGCCGCCTGACCGGAGGCCAGGGGGACTTCGGGGCCTTCCAGGCCACCGATTACGACGACCTCATTGATCACCCGATTCTCATGGGGCCGCTGGTTGCGGTGGATTTCCTGGCGGCCGGGGTGCCCCACTCCCTGGTGCTGGCCGGCCTGCCGAACGCGGACCGGGATCGATTGCAGGCCGACCTCGCGCGCCTGTGCGCCTGGCACATCGACTTTTTTGGCCCACCCGCCCCGGTGGACCGCTACCAGTTCCTCGCCCGGGTCTCCGCCGACGGTTACGGGGGGCTCGAGCACCGGGCGTCATCGGCGCTCGCCTGCCGCCGGGACGACGTGCCCCAGGCCGGCCTGCCGGTCAATGAGCCCGGGTACCGGCGCTTCCTCGGCCTCGTCAGCCACGAGTACTTCCATACCTGGCACGTCAAGCGCATCCGCCCGGCCGAGTTCGTGGGCGCCGACCTCGGGGCCGAGGCCTATACCCGCCAGCTCTGGATCTTCGAGGGCATCACGTCCTATTACGATGACCTCGCGCTCCGGCGCAGTGGGCTCATCACCGTCGAGCAGTACCTCGAGCTGCTCGGGCGCTCCCTGACCCAGCTCTACCGCACCGCGGGGCGCCGCCAGCAGACCCTGGAGGAGGCCAGCTTCGACGCGTGGATCAAGTTCTATCGCCCGGACGAGAACTCCCCGAACGCGACCATCAGCTATTACCTCAAGGGGGCCCTGGTGGCCCTGGCGCTGGACCTCGAGATCCGGCACCGCACGGCCGGTACCTGTTCCCTGGATGCCGTGATGCGGGTCCTCTGGCAGGAATACGGAGGGGAAGACAGCCCCGGCCTGCCCGAAGGACAGTTCGAAAGCCTCGCCGCCAGCCTCAGCGGGCTGGACCTCGGGGGATTCTTCGACCAGGCATTGCGCACGACCATCGACCCTCCGCTCGGCATACTGCTGGCCCAGTTCGGCATCCGCCTGCACCTGCGGGGTGCCGAGAGCGAGGGCGACCAGGGGGGGAGTCGTGGCCGCCGGGAGGACCGGCCCCGGCCGTGGCTCGGGCTCAGGGGCCAGTCCGGCGATGGCAGGCTGCGGGTCAGTCACGTCGCCGCCGACAGTCCGGCCCAGCGCGCGGGAGTCATGGCCGGCGACGAGCTGGTGGCCGTCGGCGGCCGCCGGATTGTCCCGGACGCCTTCGATGCGGCCATCGACCGGCTGGTTCCCGGCAGCGAGGTACTCCTTCACGCCTTCCGGGACCAGCAGCTCGTGACCATCACCTGCACGCCCGTTCCGGCGCCCCGGGACACCTGCTACCTCACGCTGGATGCGGAGGCCGACGCGGCCACCGTGGCCCGCCGCAACGCCTGGCTCGGGATCGCCTAGCCGCCGCCCGGCGGGTGCTAGACTTTTTTGATGCTCGAACTGGGTATCAAGGTCCTGCTGAGCTACCTCGCCGGCGCCCTCAACGGGGCGCTCATCATCGGCCGCCTGGCCGGTGGCATCGACATCCGCAAGCTCGGCAGCGGCAATGCTGGCGGAACCAATGCCCTGCGTACGCAGGGTAAGTGGTTCGCGTTTCGCGTCATGGTGATCGACGTGGGCAAGGGTTACGTGCCGCCCTGGCTGCTGCCGGGCCTGGCGCTGCCCGGGGTGCCGTTGGATCCCGAAATCTCCCGGACCGTGCTTGCCCTTGCCTGTGCCGGCGCGGCGGTCATCGGTCATTGCTATCCGGTGTGGTTCGATTTCAAGGGCGGCAAGGGCGCTGCCACTGCCATCGGTGCGCTGCTCGCGATCGGCCCGGCGCTCACGCTGCCAGCCCTTGCGGTCTGGCTGCTGGTCGTCACCACCACGGGCTACGTCGGCCTTGGCACGATGCTGGCCGCCGGGGTCCTTCCGCTCTGGGTGGCGGCTACAGGCCTCGCGGGCCGCGTCCCGCTCTTCTGGTTCCTGGTCGTGCTCGCGCTATTCATCGTCTATACCCATCGGGAGAACATCCGTCGGCTCCGCGAGGGGCGCGAAAACCGCCTCGAAAGGGCCATGCTGTGGCGTCGGGTGCGCTAGACCGGCCCGCGGCCCTCGACCTGCTCGCCGATGGCGCCTGGCATTCGGGCGTGGAGCTGGGCCGGGTGCTGGGGCTCTCCCGTGCCGCCATCTGGAAGCAGGTGCGCGCCCTGCGGGCGCTCGGCCTCTCCATTAGTGCCGAGCGCCGGCGCGGGTACCGACTGGCACCACCGCTGGACCTGCTCCGGGAGCCACTGATCCGCGCGGCCCTCGCGCCGGCCACGGCGGCTGCCCTCGAGGCGCTGGAACTGCCGGTCATCATCGCCTCGACCAACGACGGCCTCACCGGGCGCCGTCCGCCGGCGCCGGGCCGGCTCCTGGCGATCGCCGCCGAGTACCAGACGGGGGGCAGGGGCCGGCGCGGTCGCCGCTGGCTCTCCCCGCTTGGCCACGGTATTTGCCTGTCGGTAGGCTGGTCGTTCGACACCGCGCCCCGGGACCTGCCCGCCCTCAGCCTGGTTGCCGGCGTGGCGGTGGTTGAAGCCCTTGCCGCCCGGGGCGTGCAGGGTGTCCAGCTCAAGTGGCCCAATGACATCGTCGCGGCCGGTGGCAAGCTGGGCGGCATCCTGGTGGAGGTCGCGGGTGAGCCGGGTGGACCGTTGCGGGTCGTCGTGGGTATCGGCCTGAACGTGCGGTCCCTGGCCGCCATCTCGACGGACCTGCGGATTGAGGGTGGGGCCCTGCCCGCAGTTGCGCTGGATGACCTCGCCCAGGGCGGTCACGCGGGTCGCAATGAACTCGTGGCGGCCCTGCTGGATGCCCTGTACCGGAGCTTGCAGCGGTTTGGCACGGCAGGCAGCGGCAGCTTCCTCGACGCCTGGCGGCGCCAGGATTGCCTGGCCGGGCAGCCCGTGCAGGTCAGCCAGGGCGAGGTGTCCTTCACGGGCATCGCCCGGGGGGTTGCCGACGACGGCGCCCTGCTGGTCGAACGGGACGGGGCGCTGGTGGCCGTGGTGGCCGGTGATGTCACGCTGCGCGGTCCGGCCGGACCCGGACGGATGGCATGAAGCTCTACGTCGACATGGGGAACAGCCGCGTGAAGTGGGCCTTCGGTTCCCAGGGCGGATTCGTGGAGACCGGCCAGGCCGCCCTTGATGCCGGGAGCGAATGGGGGCGCCTGCTCGGGACACGCCAGGCGCCGGACGAAATCCGCCTGGCCAACGTCGCCGGCGCCGCCGCGGTCGCTGCGCTCGCCGGGCGGCTGGCCGAACGGTTCGGAATCCCGCCCCGCATGGCGAGCTCGCCGGCCCATGGGGCGGGGGTGCGCAATGGCTATGCAAACCCGGGACAGCTCGGCGTGGACCGCTGGCTCGCCCTGTGCGCCGCCTTCGTGCGCTACCGGGCGTCCTTGTGCGTGCTCGACGTGGGGACGGCCTCCACCATCGACCGGGTCACCGCCGATGGCCGGCACGAGGGAGGGCTGATCCTGCCGGGCATCACCCTGATGGCCGCCTCCCTGCGCACGCGCACGGGGGACCTGGCGCGCCTGGCGGACGACCCGGCCGGTTCGTCCGCGGACTCGCCGGTGCCGGCGGTCACGGAAGGCAGGCCCGCGCTGGGCCGGGATACCGCCGCTGCCATCCGGCTCGCGGCCCTTCAGGCCACGGCCTGCCTCGCGCTGGATTGCATCGTGCCGCGAGGCGGGGGACTGCTGGTCGTCACCGGCGGGGCGGCCCCGCCCCTCTTGCCCGTCCTGAAGGGCCTGGCCGCTCCCCGGGGCATCCGCCTCGAGCATTGCCCGGACCTGGTCCTGGAGGGCCTTGCCCTGGAGCCGACATGCGCAACCTTCTCCTGATCCTGATCCTTGCCAATATCCTGGCGCTTGCCTGGCAGTACTGGATCGAACCGCCACCCCCGCCGGTGACCCGGGGCGATGGGCTCGCGCTCTACGCCGCACCGGGCAACCGGGCCGGCGCTGGTGGCGGGGATGCCGCCGGGCCCGGGCCGCCCCCGGGCGGCGGCTGCTTCCGACTCGGGCCCCTGGCCAGCGCTGCGGCAGCGCAGCAGGCCGGGGAGACCCTCATGGCCCGCGGCATCGAGGCGACTCCCTTCTCCCGGGACGCCCCGGTATGGCTCGGCCACTGGGTCCAGGCCGCCGGGTTCGAGTCGGTGGCCGCGGCCGAGACCACCCGGGCGCGCCTCGCGGCCGGCGGCCTCCCCGATGCCCTCCTGATGCAGGACGGTCCGGAGCCCCTCATCAGCCTGGGCGTTTTCCGGGAGCGGGCGGGTGCCGACCGGGTCGCGGACGCAGCCCGCCGCCTCGGGGTCGTGGTGGCCGTGCGGGACCGCTATCGGCCCGGGGTGGAGCACTGGCTGCGGATCCGGCCCCGGGAGGATCAGGCCCTGACACCGGCAGACCTGGCTCTGGCCGGTGACCGGATCCTCAGGGTCGAGCCGACGGACTGCGGCACGCCGGACCCGGCCGCCGGTGCGGGGGTCGAGCCCTTATAATGTGTGGTGGCGGCACCCGTCGGGCAGGGGCGTAGCCGCCCAGAAGTCCGGGCCGGAATAGCTCAATGGCAGAGCACCCGCTTTGTAAGCGGTAGGTTGGGGGTTCAAGTCCCTCTTCCGGCATGACCTCCAGCGGTTGACAGCCACGGCCCTCGGGCTCGAAAATGCTCTGCTCGACTCGGCGGAGGGGTACCCAAGTGGCCAACGGGGGCAGACTGTAAATCTGCTGGCTTACGCCTTCGTAGGTTCGAATCCTACCCCCTCCACCAACGAACGAGGCGGAGGCAGCAGGTAGGTCCGACGGGATCCATTGGCAAACGAGATCAACGATGGGTTCCATGCGCTGGCCACCGTTCCCGGATTATCTGCAGGAAATCCTCGCGAGGAGTTTGCATCCGCGGGTGTAGTTCAATGGTAGAACCTCAGCCTTCCAAGCTGATGACGTGGGTTCGATTCCCATCACCCGCTCCAGCTGGAAGGGACGCAGGGACTACCTAAGGCTTCGCCCACATAGCTCAGTCGGTAGAGCACTTCCTTGGTAAGGAAGAGGTCACCGGTTCAAGTCCGGTTGTGGGCTCCAGAGAGTGCGTGACTAAACAATAGAAAGCGTGATTCGCGGCCCGCGCCGCCCCTACACAACCAGAGAGAGAAAGACATGTCGAAGGCCAAATTTGAGCGCACGAAGGCGCAC
>CALGMY010000093.1 GCA_937958785.1 uncultured Gammaproteobacteria bacterium
CAGACCACGGTGGGCAGGTAGCGCGGCTCGCCGAGCACCATCTCGTTCAGCATCGCGATGCCGCTCACGGCCTGGATGGAATCGTCGAGGGCTCCCCGCTCGCCGTAGGGGCCGTCCTTGCCGTAACCGTAGGTGCCGCAGTAGACCAGCTTCGGGTTCACGGCCTTCAGGGCCGGGTAGTCGAGGCCCAGCTTGGTCATGACCTGGGGCCGGTTGTTGTGCACCACCACGTCGGCGGTCTTCACGAGCTTGAGTACCGCGGCCTTGGCAGCGGGCTGCTTCAGGTCGAGCACGATGCTGCGCTTGTTGCGGTTGCAGGTGAGGTAGAGGGCCGCCATGCCCGGATTGCGGTACGCGCCGAGCGTCCGGTTGCTGTCGCCCCGGGGCGGCTCGATCTTGATCACGTCCGCGCCCATGTCCGCCAGCATCTGGCAGGCCCAGGGGCCCAGCACGACGCTGGTCAGCTCGAGGATCTTGACGCCAGAAAGGGGGCCGGCCATGGAGGATCTTCTTGCAGGAGCGCCCGTAGGAGCGCCTTCAGGCGCGATCGGTGTCGAGTCGAATCGCGCCTGAAGGCGCTCCTACATCGTCAACACATCAATACACGACGCGGGTCTTGCGCCTCGGCTTCGCCGGCACCTCGGCCGGCTCGATACGGCGCAGCTGGTCGTAGGTGACGCTGTAGCCGCGGGTCTGGATGCGCTCCAGGAACTCCGCATACCAGCGCTCCCGGGTCGGGGCGAGGTCGACGTTGATGGCCTGTGAAATCCGGCGATAGCGGGCGTTCTGGTCGCGGATCTCGCGCTTCAGCCACGCCTTCACAGCCGGCGTGCGGCGATTCTCGATGAGTTTCATGGGCGTAGGTTACGAGGCCTTGTCGAGTTTTTCCAGTGTCGCCCGGGCCTCGGCGAGCCCGGGATAGTCGCCCTCGGCCTTGTCGACGGCCTGGCGCAGCTCCTGCCGCGCGCCGACCGGGTTGCCGGCACCCATGTAGGCCATCCCGAGGTGGTAGCGGAAGATCGGGAACTGGCCCGCCTTGGCCACCACCCGCTCGAGGACGCTCACCGCCTCCGCATACTGGCCGGCCCGGTAGTGGGCCCAGCCCAGGGTGTCGAGCATGGCCGGGTTGTCGGTGTTCGCCAGCTTCCGGGCCAGCTCCAGGGCCCGGGCGTGGCTCGCCTTGTCGGTACGCCGGTCGAGGAGCAGCGCCGCCAGGTTGTTGATGCCCGGCTCGTAGGCCGGCGCATCCTTGACCACCTGCTCGTAGATCTTCATGGCGTCATCGAAGCGGGAGGCCTGCTCGAACTCCGTCGCGAGCAGCATGTTGAGCTCCACGTTGCCCGGGTTGGCCTTCAGCGCACGCTGGTAGACGGCGATACGCTGGTCGCGGTCCTTGTAGACGCCGGCCAGCGATGCCCAGGCCACCACGGAGTCGGGCTTGTCCTTGATGACATCCTCCAGGTACTTCTCGGCCTGGCCCTGGTCGCCGGAGCCACCGTAGATGCCGCCGAGGAGAAACTTGGCGAAGAGCTCGTTCTTCTCGTTGCCGAGCTGCTGGTTCAGGACGCTGATGGCCTCGCTCTGCTTGCCCGCGGCGAGCAGCGAGCGCACCAGCCCCTCGAGGGGCAACGGGTCGCCGTCGCGGGCAGCGACGGACTTCTTGAACGCCGCGGCGGCCCCGTCGAAATCCTTCTGCTGCGCCAGCACCCGGCCCAGGGAGAAGTCGCCGACGCCGGTCTGGTTGGTGAGCGCCTGCATCCGCCGGGCCTCTTCCTCGGCCCGGGCGGGCTGGTCCTGGGCCATCAGCACCTCGACGAGGCGACCGGAGGTCACGAGGTCGTCAGGCTGCTTGGCGAGTCGCCGGCGCAGCAAGGCCTCGGCCTCGGCGTACTCCTTGTTGCTGGCGTAGAGCACGGCGAGCTGCTGGAGGCCGTCCGGCGAATCCGGCGCCACCTCGAGCAGGCGGCGGTAGGTGTCCTTGGCCAGCACGAGTTCGTTCTGCCGCACGTAGGCCTGGGCCAGCAGCAGGAGGGCCCGGTCGTTCTCCGGCTCCTTGCGCAGCACGAGGCGGAGGTCGGCCACCGCATCGTCAACCTTGTTGTCGTTGATCCGCAGGCCCGCGCGCAGGAGCAGCGCACCGGCATCGTCCGGGGCATCCTTGAGGATCTCGTCGACCCGGGCCCGGGCCGGCTCGAGCTTGCCGTCGCGGATGTCGAGGGCGGCGACGCGGCTGCGGGCCGCCAGGCCGTCGGGCGTCTTCGGCGCCCGCTCGCCCAGCTCGGCGTAGGCCTTGCGGGCCTCCTCCGGCCGGTTGGTGGCCTCGTAGAGCTGGCCGAGGGCGAGCCGCAGCTTGCCCGAGTCGGGGTTCTTCTCGATGAAGGTCTTCAACGCCGCCTCGGCCTTGGCCGCGTTGCCCTGGCCCGCCACGAACTGCACGTAGCCGAGCTGCGTGTCGGCGTTGGTCGGGTCGAGTTCGGTGACCTTGAGCAGCAGCTGGTCGGCCTCGTCCACCCGGCCCTGGCTCGCGTAGAACTGGGCGAGCTGGAACTTGTAGCCCTGCTCCTCCGGGAAATCCTCGGACAATTCGCGCAGGCCGGTCTCGACGTCCCCCAGCCGCTTGCCCTGGGAGAACATGACCACCTTCAGCTCCCGGAGCTGGCGGGTCTTGTCCTCGGGCAGCCGGTTGATGGCGGCATCGAGGGTCGCGATACCCTTGTCCAGGTCCTCGATGGCGTCGGAGGCGCCCTGCAGGAGGATGGCGTCGACGTTGTCCGGATCGAGCTCAATGGCCTTGGCCACCTCCGCCATGCCCCCGTCCCGGTCCTGCTTCTGGATCAGCACCCGGGCGTTGAGCAGCCTCACCCGGGAATCGTCGGGCGCCAGCTTCATGAGCTCGTCGGCCTGCTTGGCCGCCTCGTCCCAGGCCTGGCCGAGGAAATAGAGGGTGCCGAGCTTCAGGCGCGCCTCGACGTTGCCGGGGTCCTCGTCCACCACGACCAGCAGGTGCCCGAACATCTGCTGGTACTCCTGCTCCTGCTCCGCGATCTGGGCGAGCAGGAAGCGGGCCTTCGCATTCTTGGGCTCGACCTGGGCGGCGTTCTGCGCCTCGAGGCGGGCCTTCACCCAGTCGCCCTCGTCGTAGAACTGCTGGGCCTTGACCAGGTAGTCCGCGGCGCGCTTCTCGGGGGAACCGCAGGCGCCCACGAGCAGGGCCAGCGCGAGGACCAGGACGGGAGTCTTCATGTGCATGACGGTGATCCTTGACGTCTCGGCTGTCATTGTAGGAGCGCCTTCAGGCGCGAGCCAGATATTTCGGTTCGTTCGGAAAGGGTAATCGCGCCTGAAGGCGCTCCTACGGGCGCTCCTACAGGAGCCGCTTCAGGCTCGCGACGCAACGCGAGGCCGTGCGGCCATCCCAGAGGTCCGGGCGGCGGCCGTGGGGCCAGTCGCCCTTGAGGGCACGGGCCGCCTCGCCCACCAGGTTCTCCGGCTTCACCAGCCGGTTGGTGCCCTCGGTGACGGTCACAGGCCGCTCGGTGTTGGGCCGGACGGTGAGGCACGGGATATCCAGGTAGGTGGTCTCCTCCTGGATGCCGCCCGAGTCCGTGATGCAGAGCGCCGCGTGGCTCACCAGGTTCATGAACTCCACGTAACCCACCGGCTCGCACAAACGGACGCCGGGGGCCGCTTCGAGGACCTTCAGCAGGTCGAATTCCCGGAGGTTCTTGCGGGTGCGCGGATGCACCGGGAACACCAGCGGCATCGTGGCGGCGACGCGTACGAGGGCATCGACCAGCACGCGCAGGGTGGCCGGGTCATCCACGTTGGAGGGCCGGTGCAGGGTCACGACGCCGTATCCCCGGGCCGCGAGGCCGAGTCTTGCGTACGTGCCGGCTGCCTCGATGTGCTCCCGCTGCAGCTCGTAGGAGTCGAGCATGATGTTGCCGACGCGCTCGATGCGCGCGACCGGGATGCCCTCCTTCAGCAGGTTCTCGTCCCCGTCCGGGGAGGGCGTCCAGAGCAGGTCCGACAGCACGTCCGTGACGAGCCGGTTGATCTCTTCCGGCATCGTGCGGTCGAAGCTGCGCAGGCCGGCCTCGAGGTGCACCGTGCGCACGCCGATCTTCGCGCAGACCAGCGACACCGCCACCGTGGAATTCACGTCACCGACCACGATGGTGAAGGCCGGGCGCTCGGCGAGGGCCACGGGCTCGTAGGCCAGCATCACGCGGGCGGTCTGCTCGGCATGGCTCCCGCTGCCGACGCCCAGGTGGTGATGGGGTTCAGGCAGGCCGAGGTCGCGGAAGAAGGCATCCGACATGTTCGCGTCGTAATGCTGCCCGGTGTGCACGAGGCGGGCGTCGAAGGTGCCGTCGGCCACCAGGGCGTGCCAGAGCGGCGCCACCTTCATGAAGTTCGGGCGC
>CALGMY010000094.1 GCA_937958785.1 uncultured Gammaproteobacteria bacterium
GCAGCAGGCGCCGGGCGAGCCGGCCGTGGACGGAGAGGAAGGCAGCCTCCTCGATCAGCTCGCTGGTCCAGCGCAGCCGCCGGCAGAGCAGCGCGATGAGGTGGGTGGCGAGCTTCGGGTCCCGCTCCAGGGCCTCGAGCAGGTCCCGGCGGCGGATGACGAAGAGTTCGCAGTCTGTCAGGGCTGCGGCGCTGGCGGTGCGGGCTTCGCCGTCGAGCACGCCGATCTCGCCAAAGCTGTCGCCGGGCTCCATGATGTTGAGGAAGACCTCCTTCCCCGCAGGCGTCGTGGCGCTGATGCGCACCTGCCCCGCGATGAGTCCGAGCAGGGCGTCGCCGGGATCGCCCTGGGCGAAGATTCGCGCCCCGCGCTTCAGGGTACGCCGGATGGCCAGGGCCGCGAGCTTGTCGAGGGTGCCGTCAGGCAGCTCCCGGAAGAGCCGGTTGGCCTTGAGGACGGCCCGGGCGGTGATGGTCATGGCCGTGACTTCCCGCTATCTGGTCCGTTGTGTCAAGTGGTTGACAGTTCGCCGGACCGGCCGGCGCCACAGTGGCCTCGCAGCCGGGCGGTCGGTGCAGGACCCGCAGAGCTCGCCATCAGCAAGGACCCCACGCCATGCGGTTGGTGACAAGGGACCCGCAGGGATCGCCGGACAAGTGCCTGGCCGGACCGGAAGCGCTGCACTCCGTCGCCTTGGTTTCCTCCAGGAGGTGAAAAAGTCCGGCCAGGTTTCCCCGATTCTTCTCCCGACTGTCCACCGCACGACAGACACCCCGGCGGCGACATAAGACGATCACTCCCGACGACCAACCACCTCGATCACCACCAAGGGAGCATCCGCATGAAGACCATCACGAAGTCCGCCCTCGTCGCCGCCGGCCTCCGGGGCTTTCTCTGCGCCGGCATCGCGACGCTGATCACCGGCTTCTTCTCCTGGAGCTTCGTCGCCTCGACGGAGAGCATGGACTGGATGGGCAGCGGCGGCGCGTACAGCGAGGAGCTGGCGTGAGGTCGCGCCCGGCGACGGGGCCGGGGGTGGCCCTGCGGGATTGAGCCGCAGGCATTCCGGTCCCGTTGCCGCTATCCTCCGGGGGGCATGACCTCCTTCGACAGCTTCCTCGCCACCGCCAACGCCCTGCTCTGGCACAACGCGGTCCTGCTCGTGATCCTCGCGACCGGCATCGTCTTCACGGTGTGGTCGCGCTTCTGCCAGTTCCGTGCCCTGACCCACGGGGTGCAGGCGATCCGCGGCAAGTACGACCAGCCCGGGGATCCCGGCGCCATCAGCCACTTCCAGGCGCTCGCCGCGGCGCTGTCGGCCACGGTGGGCCTCGGCAACATCGGCGGCGTGGCCATGGCCATCAGCCTGGGTGGCCCGGGCGCCGTATTCTGGATGTGGGTGGTGGGTTTCTTCGGCATGGCGCTGAAGACCACCGAAGTGACCCTCGCCATGCTCTACCGGAACACGGACGACCCGGAGAACCCCCACGGCGGCACCATGTGGGTGATCAGCAAGGCCCTGGCGGAAAAGGGTGCGGGCTGGCTCGGCAAGGCGATCGGGGGCCTGTTCTGCCTCACGCTGCTCGTGATGGTGGTCACCGGCGGCAACATGTTCCAGGCCTGGAACGTGGGCAACATCACCGAGAATTACCTGGGCGTGCCCGCGATCGTCTCCGGCCTGGTGCTGGCCGTGACAGTGGGACTCGTGATCGTGGGCGGCATCCACCGGATCGGCCGGGTGGCGGGCACGCTGGTGCCCTTCATGGTGGGCCTGTACTTCCTTGGCGCGGTCTACGTGCTCGCCCTGCATGCGGATGATATCCCGGCCATGTTCGCCCTGATCCTGCGCTCGGCCTTCGCGCCGGCCGAGGCCAGCGGCGCCTTCACCGGCGGCACCATGGGCTACGCCTTCCTGTACGGCATGAAGCGGGCCATCTTCTCCAACGAGGCGGGCCAGGGCACCTCGCCCATCGCCCACTCGGCGGCGCGCACGCGCGAGCCGGCCCGGGAAGGATTGGTGGCGGGCCTCGAGCCCTTCGTCGATACGATCTTCGTCTGCACCCTGACGGCCCTCGTGATCATCGTGACGGGCACGTGGAACCGGCCGCCGGAGGCGAACCTGGCCCCGGACCTCCGGCCCGTGCTGGTGGCACCGGGCACCTGGACGCTGCCGGAGGTGCCGGCGCCGGGGCGATTCCGGGGGGACTGGATGGGCGGCGAGGACGTCTTCGTGATCCTGCGCGGCGACCCGAACGCCCAGAGTGGCAACGACCTGCACCGGCTGGCCGGTCACGTCACGTCCGGCGAGGGCGGGCTGGTACTGCGCTGGGATACCCTGGCGAGCCGGCTCGAGCCCCAGCTGCACGACCGGGGCGTGTACGTGAGCTACGTGGGGGCAACGCTGACGGCGGTCGCCTTCGACTCGGTGCTGCCGGGCCTCGGCAGCTGGGTGGTGCTGCTCGCCGTCTGGCTGTTTGCCGTGTCCACCATGATCAGCTACAGCTACTACGCCGAGCAGGGACTCGTGTTCCTGGGGGCGGAACGATTCCTCAAGGGCTTCAAGGTCATCTACTGCGCCCTTGCGGTCGTGGCCACGATGGGCTTCCTGAAGACCGACGCCCAGCTCGACAACCTGAGCGGCCTCGGCACCGGCCTCATGCTCTTCGTCAACATCCCCGTCATGTGGCTGCTGGGCCGCCGGGCGATGACGGCCTACCGGGACTACGTCCGGCGCCTGGACGCCGGCGAGATGTAGTTACAGCGCGCGGCTGCGCACGTAGGTGCCCGGGGCGTCCTCGATGACGTTCGCGGGCTTGCGGGCCGGCACCAGGCCACCCGACTGCGGCGCCAGCCAGGCGTCCCAGTCGGGCCACCAGCTGCCCCTGTGTTCCTCGGCGCCGCGCAGCCAGGGGTCGATCTCCCAGGGCTCCGCCGGGTTCAGCCAGTACTGGTACTTGTTGGCCTCGGGCGGGTTGATGACGCCGGCGATGTGGCCCGAGCCTGCCAGCACGAAGCGCACCGGGCCCGAGAAGTTGTGGCGCGCCTTGAACACGGAGCGGAACGGCGCGATGTGGTCTTCGCGACAGGCCTGAAGGTACACGGGCACGGTCACCTTCGTGAGGTCGATCGGCACGCCGGCCAGGGTGATGGCCCCCGGCTTCACCAGGTTGTTGTGCAGGTACATCTGCCGCAGGTAGAAGAGGTGCATGCGCCGCGGCATGCGCGTGGCGTCGGCATTCCAGTGCAGCAGGTCGAAGGGCTGTGGTTCCCGCCCCATCAGGTAGTTGCTGACGAAGAACGACCAGATGAGGTCGTTCGCCCGCAGCATGTTGAAGGTGGTGAACATGGCCTCGGCCTCGAGGTACCCCTTCCCCTCCATCATACGGTCCAGGTTGTCGAGCTGCTTCTCGTCGATGAATACGGCGAGGTCGCCGGGCTCGGAGAAGTCCACCTGGGCCGTGAATAGCGTGGCGGTCTTCAGGCGCTGGTCGTTGATCCCCGCCAGATAACCCAGGGCCACGCCGATCAGCGTGCCGCCGATGCAGTAGCCGAGGCCGTGCACCTCGTGCTCGCCGGTGGCGGCCTCGATGGCGTCCAGGGCCGCGACGACGCCCCCGGTCAGGTAGTCCTCGAACTCCTTGTGGGCGAGCGCCTCGTCCGGGTTCGCCCAGGACACGACGAACACCGTGTAGCCCCGCGCCACCGCCCAGCGCACGAGCGACTTCTTCGCCGTGAGGTCGAGGATGTAGTACTTGTTGATCCAGGCCGGGACCATGAGGATCGGCGTGCGGTGCACCTGCCCGGTGGTCGGCTCGTACTGGATCAGCTGGATCAGGTCGTTCTGGAACACCACCTTGCCCGGCGTGGTGGCGAGGTTCACGCCCAGCTCGAAGGCGTCCGGGTCGCTCATGGTGATCTGCAGCTTCCCGTTGCCCCGGGCGAGGTCCCGCTGGAAGTTGGCGAGACCGTTGCGCAGGTTCTGCCCCTGGGTCTCGAAGGTGGCGCGGAGCACCTCCGGGTTGGACCAGACGAAGTTCGTGGGCGCGAAGGCGTCGGCGAACTGGCGGGTGTAGAAGTCGACCTTCCGCGCGGTGTCCCTGTCGAGGCCGGACAGCGTGGTCATCGTATCCACCAGCCAGCGCGAGGTGATGAGGTAGGACTGCTTCAGGTAGTCGAAGAGCGGGTTGGTCTGCCAGTCCTCGTGGCGGAAGCGCCGGTCACCCGGGTCCGGCGCGGCGACGGGTTCCGCGCCCGCAGCGCCACCCAGCAGGCCGGCCGACATCTGTTGCCAGAGCAACATGTGCTGCTGCCACAGGGCGAGGTTCGCCTGCACCAGCTTGGCCGGGTCCAGCATGAGCTGGCGGGCGGCGGCCTGCATGGCGGGCAGCGCGTTCAGCGGATCCGGGTCCGGCGGCGGCTCCAGCCCGAAGGCGGCGCGGGCGGCCGGTGCCTTCATGAGCTCGGCGAACATCGCCTGGGCCTGGCCGGTCATCTGGGCCAGTTCCCGGGCAAGGGCCGCGGGATCGGTCGGTGGAAGCTTCGGTTCGGCGGCGGACAAGCGGGCGCTCAGTCCCGGGTGTGCCCGCCACCGGGAGGCGGCGGCGCCTCGGATCCCTGCCCCGGAGGGTTCCCCGCGGAGGACCCGGTCCCCGCACCGGTGCGGGGCGCCATCATGTCCAGGAAGGACTTCTGCAGCTGGCCCCAGGCCTCCAGGTTCTTCTGGGCCAGCGACTGCATCGTGCCGAAGGGCGTCATGCCCATGGTCTTCTGGATCTGGTCCTGCAGCGTGCGCTGCTGGCTCATGAAGATCTCGACGCTGCGCTCGAGGTAGCCACCCATCAGTTCCTGCAACGGGTTGCCGTAGAAGCGGATGATGTGTTTCAGCATGTCGGCGGACAGTATGGGCCGGCCGCCCTGTTCCTGCTCCGCGATCACCTGGAGCAGGATGTTGCGGGTGATGTCCTGGCCCGAGGTGTCGTCGATGACCACCACGTCCTCGCCGCCGGCGACGAGCTGGCGGATGCCCTCGAGGGTGACGTGCCGGCTGGCTTCGGTGTCGTAGAGCCTGCGGTTGGCGTATTTTTTTATTGTTCTTGGCATGGCCGCCCCTGTTCAGGTGTTTGGCAACGGCACGGACCCGCCGGGTCCTTGCGTTGCAAGAGTACTACGACGGCGCAAAAAAAAGGGCGGTGGCCGAGGGCCACCGCCCAGGGGTCGGGGAAGGGGGGTTCCCCGGGGGGTATCGGACTGACTCAGGCCGCCTTCGGAGTGGCGGCCTTGGGGGCGGCGGCCTGCAGGGTGCCCTGGGCCTTGGCCTGCAGGCTGGTCACCAGGTCCAGGTACTCCTGGGAGCGGCGCACCAGCTGGTCGCCGAAGAGCCGGGTGTGCTCCATCTGCCGGGCGACGTACTGGGTGTAGTCGGCGGCCTGGGCAGGCAGCCGGGCCTGCTCCACGGCGAAATTCACGTAGTCGCCGAGCACGGCGTAGGTCTGGCGGGACAGGCGCTCGAAGGCATCGGCGGCCATGCTGTTGGCGGCCCGGAGGGGCTCGAGAGCCTCCTTCTGCATGCCGAGGAAGGTGGCGAAGGGATCGGTCGGGGTGGTCATCGCGTCAGCTCCTGATCGTCGGGCCATCTGCCCACTGCGGGCGGAGCCAGCATAGCGCCGGACCTTGTGCGGCGCAAGAGGACGTCCGGATATGTAATAAGGTGCTGATAAGAAAAACGAAAAACTGTCGAGATGCCCCTCCGGTCCGGCCATCTTTGTGCGCTGCTTCTCGCCAGGCCGTGTCCCGAGACTGCAATCCGCCGGTCACGGGGCTGCAACCGGCGGCCCGGACACTGCCCCGGTCGAAGCCAGCGAGCCCCCCGATGCACGCAGCCACCCAGGGACAGGACCGGCCCACCTGGCAGGACACCCTCCGCCGGGCCGCCGCCCCGGCACTTCCGCCCGCCGCCCCGGGCGCACCCGCCCGGGTCTGGCGGACCCGCAATGCCCAGGAGCCGATGAATGGACGAGGACCTGCTTCACTGCCTGCTGGCCGCCTTCCCGACGCCACCGGCGGCAGCCCGCGCCGGGCCTGACGACGAAGACGGCCTGCTGATCAGGGGCTATCGGGTGGCCCTGGAATCCCCGCTCAGTGACCAGGTGTTGCGCTGGCTCGCGGAGTATCGAAGCAGTGGCCTCGGTGCCGGCTTCGATCGCGGCTGACGCCGCTCCTACGGGGTGCCGGCCAGCGCGTAGAGCAGGAGCACCGGTAGCCCCGCAAAGGCCACCAGGGTCGAAATCACGATCGCGCCGGCGATGTCCTCCGGATGACGGTCGTAGCGGGCCGCCAGCAGGTAATTGAAGACGGCGACGGGCATGGCGCTCTGCACCAGGACAACGCCCCGCTCGACCCCGGTCAGTCCGAAGGCCCAGACGATGGCTGAGCCGACGAGCAGCCCGAGCCCGAGGCGACCCGCCGCGAGACCGGCGGCGCGAGGCAGGCCCCGCACGGTGAAGCTGCCGAGCGCGTGGCCGAGCGCCAGCATCATCAGTGGAATCGCGATGCCGGCCAGCAGTCCCACCGTGTTGTCGAGCCACGCCGGCAGCCCGGTGCCCGTGGCGAGCAGGCCGATGCCCAGCGCCGCGGCGTAGTTCACCGGCGTCGTCAGCAGCGTTCGCCACACCGGCGCGCGGCCCTGGAAGAGCGGCGCGACGATGAACTGGGCCACCGCACCCACCAGGTAAAAGCCGATGGCAAGACCGAGGCCCTGCTCCCCGAAGGCGAACAGGCAGAGCGGCAGCCCCAGGTTCCCCGCATTGCCGAACGCGATGGGGGGCAGGTAGCTGCGCAGGGGCTGGCGCATCGCGACCAGCACGAGACCGCCGATGACGGCGCAGACGGCGAGGGCCAGCACCGCGTAGCCCACCATGGCGAGGAAGAGACCCACGTCGGCCTCGAGGTGCAGCGTGCCATCCAGGATCAGGCAGGGCACCCCGAGGTACATCACGAGGCCGGTCAGGAAGTCCCGCTGGAAGGGCGCCCCGGACTTCGCCCAGCCGTATCCCAGGACCGTCACCAGGAAGACAGGCGCGAGGATCGGCAGCAGCTGGGCATACATGGCTCGGGTATGCTACCGGAAGGCCCGCCACCCAATTCAGTGTAAATTCAGTGTCGACTAATCAGGAAGCCCGGCATGCCCAGTGAAGTTATTCAAATCAAGGCGTTGGACGGTCATGCGCTGGAGGGCTACCTGGCGACCCCTGCCGGGCCACCGAAGGCCGGCCTGCTGGTGCTGCAGGAGATCTTCGGGGTCAATGCCCACATGCGCCACGTCACCGATGACTTCGCCGCCCGGGGCTACCTGGCGCTCGCCCCCGCCCTGTTCGACCGGGTGCGCCGGCGCGCCGAACTCGGCTACGACCAGATCGCGGAAGGCCGGGACCTGATGATGAAGCTTGCCGTGGACGACGTGGCGAGCGACCTGGCCGGCGCCGTGGAGGCCCTGCGCGAACGCCTGCCGGCCGGTGCGCGGATCGGGGCCGTGGGCTATTGCTGGGGCGGGGCCATTGCCGACCTCGCTGCCTGCCGAACCAACCTGGACGCGGCAGTGTCCTATTACGGGCGCGCGAACGTGGCCTGGCTCGACGAGAAACCCCGCTGCCCGGTCCAGTACCACTTCGGCGCCGATGACCCGCTGATCCCGCCGGAGATCGTGGAGCAGATCAGGCGCGGCCGGCCGCAGGCGCCGGTGTACGTCTACCCGGGTGCGGGCCACGGCTTCAGCTGCGACGAGCGACCCGAATTTCACCCGCCCAGCCATGAGCTCGCCCTCGGGCGCACGCTGGCCTTCTTCAGGGAGCACCTCCGCCATGACTGATTCCATCGACCGCCGCCAGCTGCTGGCGGCCGCCGCCGGCGTCGCCGCCTCGCTCGGCATCGCCGTGGCATCGCCGGCCGTTGCCGCTGACCGGCCCCGGCGCTGGCCGGCCAGGGCGACCGGCCCCTTCGACAGCTTCCGCGACTATGTGCAGGCCCTCGAGACCCGCGGACTCGTGATGCGCGTGCCGCGCCTGGACCAGGACCGCTACGAGATGACCGCGCTCACCTACCGCCTGATGGACGAGTTCGGGTGGTACGGCGCGCCCGCCCTCCTGGTGGAGGAGATCCGGCAGGACGGCCGGTGGTTCAGGGGCCCGGTCATCACCAACCACCAGGGCCACTGGGACACCGAGGCCATCATCTGGGGCCGGGAGCCCATCCCCGGCAAGGGCCCGGAGACCTACCGGGAAACGATCAGGTTCCTGCTGGAAGGGGCCGAGGCCCGGGAGGGCAAGACGCCGTCCATTCCGACGAGGCCGGTGCCGGCCAGCAGCGCGCCCGTCAAGGAGGTCATCCTCCGTGGCGACGAGTGCAATGTCCTCGACTTTGCCTTCATCAAGTCGAACCCCGCGGATTCGGCGCGCTACGTGAACACCGCGTCGGTCTTTACCGAGGACAAGGACCTCGGCATGAACTTCGGCACCTACCGCTGCGAGATCAAGGGCCCCCGCCTGATGGGCGTGAACCCGGAGCCTGGCCAGCAGGGCTGGAAGATGTTCATGAAGAAGATCGAGCGCGGCGAGAAGCGTTGCCCGATCGCCCTCGTGATGGGCAACGACCCGATCGGCTGGTTCATCAGCTCATCCGTGGTGTCGAAGAGCGGCGCCGACGAGCTGGCCATCGCCGGCGGCTTCCGTGGCAAGGCAGTGGATGTGGTCAAGTGCGAGACGAACGACATGTTGATCCCGGCCAATGCCGAGCTGGTCATCGAGGGCGAGGTACTCCTCGACCAGATGATGCCCGAAGGTCCCTTCGGCGAGATGTACGGCTACCTGGGCCTGCGCAAGGAGGAGAACTTCGTGATGGAGGTGACGTGCATCACCCATCGCAGGCAACCCTGGATCCTCAACCAGTTCACCGGCGCCACCCGGGGCTTCTGCACGGCGCCACTGGAGGCGTTCTCTTTCTACCGGCTGAAGAAGGCCATCCCCAATGCGGTCGCCTTCCACTCACCGGTGGAGTGGACCGGCATCGGCATCCTCGCCATCGACAAGACCGGCCCGAACCAGGGCCTGGAGGCCGGGAAGAAGATCGCCACCTTCGTGCCCATCACCAAGGCCTGCATCGTGGTGGACAAGGACGTGGATGTCCTGAACCGCACGGAGGTCATGCAGGCGGTCGGCGCCCGCTGGCAGCCGTTCCCGGGCGCCGAGATCATCAAGGAGGCGCGCGGCATGCCGCTTGATCCGAGTTCGCCGAAGCGGCCCATGAGCAGCAAGATCGTGATCGATGCCACGCGCCAGCTGCCGGCAGAGGGCGGTCCGGCGATCTATCCCGAGCGCAACCGGGACCTCCTCGAGCAACTCGCGCCCGAGTCCTTCGAACTGGTGGAGCGGAACTGGCAGAGCTACCTGAAGGGCTGGAAACGCAACACGTAGGAGCGGCTTCAGCCGCGACCGGGAGAATCCCCGCAGCGAGCGTGTTCATCTAGCGAGCGAAGGGGATTCTCCCGGTCGCGGCTGAAGCCGCTCCTACGCGCGAGTGGCGCGCTCAGCGCGGGTCGAAGTGGGCGGCGAAGTCGCCCCAGATCCGGGGCCAGTGCTCGCGGCGGGATTCCTCGGAGGCCTGGCGGGCGAGTTCCCGCAGGCGCTTGTGGTCGGTGGTGGTGAGTCGTGCGCTCTCCGGCCTGCTCACGAGCTGGATGGCCGTCAACGTCGCCTCGTCCTGCATCTTCGTCGCCCCGGTCCGCTTGCCCGCGCGGACTCTCTTGCCGTGGCGAGACTAGCACCGCCCGCCGCGGTCATCCACCGCGGCGGTGTTACGGTCAGTCGCCGAGGTAATAGTCCACCGTCGTGACCACCCGCACCTTCTTGAATTCCGGGGAAAACTGGTCCCGGTCCTCGATGGAGAAGAGACCCTGCTGGGCATTGCGGATGGCGCCGACCTCGCTGCCCGAGTCCTGGGCGAACTGCTCGGCCGCCCGCCGGGCGTCCTTCGTGGCCTCGGCGATCATCTCGGGCTTGATCTTCTCGAGGTTGGTGAAGAGGTACTGGGTGTTGTACTCGTAGCTGCGGATCACCGCGACGCCCTGCTTGACGAGTTCACCGCTGCGCTCGATGGCCTTCTTCGCCACGTCGATGCGGTCGGTGCGCACGGTCACCGTGACCTCGGCGGAATAGCGGTCCATGCGGCCGCCATCGTTGCGCATCCCCTGGGCCTCGCGATCCTGCACGCGGGGTGCGGACACGCTGATCTGCGCGGGGGGGAAGTCATCGGCGAGGAACGCGCGGACCTTGGCAACGCCCTCGTCGGCCTTGCGCTGCAGGTCGACCAGCTCGTCGGAAGTGACGGTGAAGACGATGGGCCAGAGCGCGAGGTTGGCGGGGACCTCCCGCTCGGCGAGCCCGCGCACGGAGACCGCCCGCTGGCTGGAGCGGGCCTCGACCAGGGCCTGGCCGACCAGGAACCCGGCGAGGGCGATGCCCACGGCGAGCACGAGCGCGGGAACCGTGTTGTTGCTGTTCATGGGTCGGTGGCCTCGTCGATGACCTGGTTCCGCAGTATACCGACGCCGCCGAGCTCCACCTCGACCCGGTCGCCGGGCACGAGCCAGCGGGGCGGCTGGCGGGCG
>CALGMY010000095.1 GCA_937958785.1 uncultured Gammaproteobacteria bacterium
CGCCGGCCCGGCCGTCAACCCGCTGATCAAGATCATCAACATCGTCGCGCTGCTGCTGGTGCCGCTGCTGTAGGCGCGGCGTGTAGGAGCGCCTTCAGGCGCGACTCGCGGGTGTCCCCGCCGATCGGGCACGCTGGTTCAGGGAGACCCGGCGGGGAGAACCCTGCCCTGGCTTGACGCGAGGCAGCCAAGCCGTTAAAGACCCCTGAAGCCCACGAGCCCGGGTCAACACCGGGCCGGGTTATGTCAAGGGGAAACCGTTCATGCGTGTTGGTCCCGCCCTCCCGCTGCTGGTGCTCGTCAGCCTCGTCGGTAGCGCCGACCTAGCCGTCGCCCAGCCGGCCTACAGCATCGAAGCCCTCGACCTGCTGCCGGGCACCGACGAGGCCCAGGTCAATGGCATGAACGCCACGGGCACCGTGGTCGGCGGGACCAAGCCCGCCGCCGGGGATGTTTTCCAGTCGGCCCGCTGGTCCAGCGGCACCACGGCAGCCACTGACCTGGCCGGCGTCATCGGCCAGGCAACCTCGGTGGCCACCGCCGTGAATGCCTCGGGACAGCTCACGCTGCAGGCGATCACGCCGCCTGCCTCCCTGTACAGCGCCCACTTCTGGAACGGCACCACGCTCACCGATATCGGCGGGATCAGTGGTGCCTCACCAACCGCGGGACCCCGGAGCATTGCCAAGGGCCTCAACGATTCGGGCCAGGTCGTGGGTTTCGGCCCGTCCCCTGCCAGCTTCAACCATGGTTTCAGCTGGCAGGGCGGCGCCCTGACGGAGCTCGCCGGCCCCGCGGGATGCAGCCTCTGGGAGGCCTGGGGCACCAACAACAACGGGCAGATCGTTGGCCGGGCGGCGCTCGGCACCTGCGGTAGCGACGGCCGTGGCGTGGTCTGGGCCAACGCGGCAGCGCCAGCGGTGCTCCTCAATGACATTCTCGCCGGCGCAGGCCTGCCCCCGCGCCCGGTCGGTATCCGCTTCGCCTTCAGCATCAACGACGGCGGCACCGTGCTCGTCCAGGAGACGGTTGCCGGCAGGTTCCGCTGCCTGCTCATCACGCCATCCCCGGTGGCAGTGGTCGAGCTCGGCGTGCTGAGCGCCAACGCCGGCTGCATCCCCGGTACGGTCAACAATCTGGGCGAGGCGGTGGCCTCCGAGCAGGAGGCCGTGAGCGGGCAGCCCGATCGCAAGACGGCCCTGCTCTGGTCCGGCAGTACCCTTTACGACCTGGAGGCCCTGCTGGACGCGCCCGCCCAGGCGGCCTGGGACCTCGAAACCGCCGTGGCCATCAACGACAGCGGCACCGTCACCGGACTCGGCATCTTCAACGGCAAGCTGGTGGGTTACCGCGCCACCCGCACGGCCGCCCCCGGCGGCAGCCTCACCGTGACCGACTCCCAGGGCACCGCTGACGACCGCAGCCTGCCATTCGGCACGTACCCCGTGGGCTTCGGCACCATCGGCACGGTGACCGTGACCAACGGCACGACCGACGTGGCGGCGATCAGCATCACCGAAGGGCTGGCTGCGCCCTTTGGCATCGCTGATCCCGGCGACTGCACCGTGGACCTTGCGCCATCCGCGTCCTGCACGATCACGATCACCTTCGATCCCGTGGCGGTCGGGCCCTCCTCCGACTCGCTGACGCTCAGCCTGGCGGGAAGCCCGGCCGTCGTCAGTGTGGCCGGGGCCGGCCGCACGGGCTCGACCACGCTGACCGACTCCATCGTCCCGGCGGGCGACCGGACCCTGTCCTTCGGCAACACAGTCGGGATCGGGGCGTCCGGCAGTGCCACGGTCACCGTGGAGAACACCGACTACCTGCCCGTGGACGTCGCCCTGACCGACGGGCTCGCCGCGGCATTCGGCTTCCAGGACCCGTCCGCCTGCGATGTCACGCTGGACCCGGACGAGACCTGCACGCTCACCGTGGTGTTCTCGCCCACGGTGCCGGGAGCCCAGAGCGACACCTTCACCCTGAACGCCGGCGGCGAGGTGTACACCATCACGGTGAGCGGGGCCCCCGGCGTGCCGAATGCCGATCTGCGGATCGCGAAGACCGCCAGCAACCTCAGCGTGCAGCCGGGCGTAAGCGGTTCGGACCTGACGACCTTCACGCTGACCGCGACCAACATCGGACCGGACAGCGCGGGCGTGACCGTGACGGACCAGCTGCCGGCGGGCCTCAGTGTGGTGAGCGCCGCACCGGGGCAAGGCAACTATGACGCCGGCACCGGCATCTGGGCCGTTGGCACGCTGGGCAATGGCGCACAGGCCACACTGCAGATCCTGGCGCAGGCAGTGCCGTCGCTCTCCGGCTGCGTGACCAACACGGCCACAGTGGCGGCGGTGGCGCCAGCGGTGGACTCCGGCACCGGCAGCAACGCTGCGAGCATCGTCATCGGCGCACCGGCCTGCGCGGACCTGGCCATCGACGGCTCGGTGATCAATGACACCGCCGCGGAGCTGAGCTGCTACCGCATCCGCCACATCATTACCGTCCGTAACAACGGGCCGTCGCCGGCCACGAACGTCCGGGTCACGACCGTGGACTACGACGTCGACCGGAAGCTTGCCGGGGAAGACGACGAGTGCGACCCCGCGGTGCTCGATCCTGTCGGCATCCAGGCGTCGGACGGCGACCCGCTCGACAAGCGCTACTTCGATCAGGCCACCGTGCCCGCGCTGGCAAGTATTCCAGCCGGCGGCAGCGTCGACGTCACCATCGCCGATTTCTACATCTACGAAACGGTGGACAGGAACTTCACGTTTTCCCTGAACATCGCCAGTGACGAACCGGATTCCGCGGCGGGCAATAATGCCCTCGCGAACGCCTATTCCTTCGCGGGGGTGGAGGAATCGGGCCAAGGTGGCGGCGGCTGTTTCATCGCCACGGCCGCCTACGGTTCCTACCTGGATCCGGAGGTGAGGGTGCTGCGGGAGTTCCGCGACCGCATCCTCCTGCAGTGGGGATGGGGCCGGGCCTTCGTCGCGTGGTACTACCGGGTCTCGCCGCCGGTGGCGGATATCATCCGCGGCAGCGAGGCGCTGCGCCTGGGCACCCGCCTCGTGCTGACGCCGGTGGTCTATGCCGTGAAGTATCCGGCCGGCACCCTCGGGCTCCTCGTTCTGGTCGCGGCGGTTCCCGTGGTGGCGCGCCGGCGCGCCCTGGGCGCGCCTACACCACCGCCAGCGCCGCCGCCGGCTCCCCCAGCCGGTGCGGCCGGTCGATGAAGTTGCCCTGGATGAAGTCCACGCCGATCGCGCGCAGGGCCTCGAAGTCGGCCTGGGTCTCCACCTGCTCGGCGATGACGCGGAAGCCGAGGATCTTCGAGACGGCGGTGACGGCGGTGACGACCTGGTGATTCAGGGTCTCGGGGCGCAGGTCCCGGGTATAGGTGCCGTCGATCTTCAGGTAATCGAGCGCCAGGTCCCGCAGCGTCGTGAAGGACCCGAGGCCGCTGCCGAAGTCATCGAGGCCGAACTGGCAGCCCATGCCGTGCAGCACTGCCACGAAGCGCCGGGCCTGGTCGAAGCGCTCCATCACGGCGGCCTCGCTGACCTCGAAGCAGATCCGGTGGGGTGGCACCTGGCTGTGGTCCAGGCACTCCACCACGAAGTCCAGGAATCCGTCGTCGGCCAGTGACTGGACCGACAGGTTGATGCTGCAGCTTCGCTCGTCGGGCAGCCGGATGGCACCGTTGGCGATCGCTGACAGGGTCGCCTGCACCACCCACCGGTCGATGCTGCCCATGAGCTGGTAGCGTTCCGCGGCCGGGATGAACTGCCGGGGCGGCACCAGCCGGCCGTCCTCGTCGAGCATGCGCAGCAGGATCTCCAGGGCCGGGCCCCGCTCCACCCGCCCGGCCAGGGAAATGACCGGCTGGGCATGGAGCTCGAAGCGGTTCTCCCGCAGCGAGATCTGCAGCTGGCGCAGCCAGTGGATGTCACCCCGCTGCCGGGCGGAGACCTCGTCCCGGGCGGAGTAGACGTGCACCCGGCCGCGTCCCTGCTGCTTGGCGACGTAGCAGGCGGAGTCGGCCGCGTTGAGGAGATCCTTGAGCGTGCCCGTCTCCCGGGACACCTCGACGAGGCCGATGCTGATGCCGATGGTGAAGATCCTGTCCTGCCAGACGAAGCGATAGTCCCGGATCGCGTTGCAGACGTCATCGGCGATCTGGCGCGCCTTCTCGAGCGGGCAGCGGATCAGCAGCATGGCAAATTCGTCGCCGCCGAGCCGGGCCACGACGTCGGAATCACGGACCTGGTCGCGGATCAGCTTGGCCACTTCCCGCAGCAGGTTGTCGCCGGCCAGGTGCCCGCAGGTGTCGTTCACGGCCTTGAAGCGGTCCAGGTCCATGTAGCAGAGGACCGAGTGCACGGGCTCGCCGTGCCCGTCGTCCAGGGCCTCGGCCAGCCGGCGCTCGAACTCGAGGCGGTTGATGAGGCCCGTCAGGGCATCGTGCGCCGCCTGGTAGGAGATCCGGCGGGTGAGGCCGCGAATCTCGGTCACGTCGTGCATGATCACGACCGCGCCGGCCACCGTGTCGCCCGGGCCGATGATGGGCGAGGCCGTGAGCTCGACGGACAGCTCCCGGCTGCCGTCCTTCGAGATCATGAGCGCGCGGCGTCCCAGCCCGATCTGGCGGCGTTCGGACAGGCAGCGCGCCACCGGATCCCCGAGGTCCTTGCGATCGGTCTCGTCGACGAGCGTCATGAGGTCGGTCATGCGCTTGCCCATGGCGCTCTCGCGGGACATGCCCGTGAGCTTCTCGGCGGCGCCGTTGAGGTAGTCGATGATGCCGTCCGTGTCGGCGGTGATCACGCCCTCGCCGATGGATTCCAGCGTGATCTGGGCCTGCTGCTTGCCACGGCCCAGGTTGGCCTCGATGCTCTTGCGGTAGCTGACGTCACGGGCGATGGTGAGGACGGCCTTCTGCCCGCGGTAGTCGATCATCGAACCACTGGCCTCGACCCACAGGCCGCCCTCCTCGCCCGAGATCAGCTGGATCTCGAAGCGGTCCGGCACGGGCTCGCCCGCCAGGCGGCCGGTGATGTTCTTGCGGGTCATGGCCCGGTAGGCCGGCCGCACGAGGTCGGTCACCGGCCGGCCGGTCAGCTGCTCCGGCGTCTGGCCCATCAGGGCGCTGGCGGCACTGTTCGCAAAGATGACCCGGTCCCGGTGAACCAGGACGACCTCGGGCATGGTATTCGCCAGCTCCTGGAACAGCGCCTCGCGCTGCCGCATCTGGCGGTCCTTGGTGTTCAGGGCATCGAACAGGCGGTTGACGTTGTCGCCGAGCTGGCCGATCTCCGGCAGGTCGCCGGCCGGGAGGGCGACCCGCTTGCCAAAGGCCGCCGTCTCGGCCGCGTCCAGGATTTCCCGGTTCAGGGTGGCCACACCGCGGGCATATCCGCCCCGGGTGCGCCAGAGGTGGATGCAGACCCCGACGAGCCCGAGGCAGGCCAGCGCGAGGGCCAGGATCAACCACGTCTCGGTCATTCGGGTCTGCTACGGAGAAGCCAGCCGGGCACTGCTCCTCGCGGATGGATGCGCTGATAACCTAAGGCGCCGACCGGCCTCGCGGACGTCCCGAAGCATAGCCCATGGCCCGGGCGGGGACTGCGGCAGTTCACCATAATCCGCGGAGGCTGGCTTTGGGCCATAATCTTGTCTGGCCCCGGCAATCTCCTTAACCTAAGCGACCCCCGATGAGCATGAACCTCGAAGCTGCCCGCACCCAGATGGTGAACCAGCAGGTGCGGGCCTGGGACGTCCTGGACCCGGCCGTCCTGGCGGTCCTCGGGCAGGTGCCCCGCGAGCGGTTCGTCCCCGAGCGTTTCCGCGAGTTCGCCTTCGCGGACACCGAGATCCCCCTCGGCAACGGCCAGGTCATGATGACGCCCCAGGTCGAGGGACGGCTGCTGCAGTTCCTCGCAGTGCAGGGCACGGACCGGGCGCTGGAGATCGGCACCGGCAGCGGCTTCCTGACCGCCTGCCTCGCCCGGCTGGCCCGGCAGGTGACCAGCCTCGAGATCCTGCCGGAACTCGCCGAGGGGGCCCGGCGCAACCTGCGGGGCATCGCCACCTGGAATGCCGACGTCCACGCGGCCGACGCCTTCCGCTTCGAGCCTGGCGAAACCTTCGACGTCATTGCCGTCACCGGTTCACTGCCCTGCCCGGACGATCGCTTCCGGCACTGGCTGGCCGAGGGTGGGCGCCTGTTCGTCATCACTGGCGAGGCGCCGGCCATGCACGCCCGGCTCGTCACCCGTACGGGACCCGCGCAGTGGTCCGACACCATCCTCTTCGAGACTTTGCTGCCACCCCTCATCAACGCCCCGGCGCCAGCGAAGTTCACGTTCTGAATTCCCCGGAAGGCACCTCATGCACCACGGATCGAAATTGATCACCCGCACCCTGCTGGTCGCGTCGCTGCTTGCGTCCGGCGCGGCCCCCGCCGACACGCTGCTGCAGATCTATGAGAAAGCCGTGCGCAGCGATCCCCTGGTCCGGGAAGCCGAGGCCAACAAACTCGCCACCCAGCAGGGCAAGCCCATTGCCCGGGGCAGCCTGCTGCCCCAGGTGAACGCCCGGTACAACATCAACGAGAATGCGGCAGACGGCAGTACCGTCACCACGCTCGGCAACGCCCCACCGGTACCCCGGGTCATCGACACCCGTGACAAGGACGCCACGACCTGGAACATCGAGCTCCGCCAGTCCGTGTTCCGCTGGGACCAGTGGGTCCGGCTGTCTCAGTCCGACAAGCAGTCGGCCCAGGCGGACGTGGACTACCAGGCGGCCCAGCAGGACCTGGCGATCCGGGTGGCGGACGCCTACTTCAACGTGCTCGCGGCCGAGGACACCCTCGCCTCCGAGCAGGCTGCCAAGGAGGCCATCGGCCGCCAGCTGGAACAGGCCCAGAAGCGCTTCGAGGTCGGCCTGATCGCGATCACCGATGTGCAGGAGGCCCAGGCGGCGTACGACCAGGCCCTCGCCGCCGAGATCCTGGCGAAGCGCGCCCTGGCCAACCAGCAGGAGGTCCTGCGCACGATCATCGACGAGACCCCACCGCCCCTCGCGAAGCCGGTGGCGGATCTCGCCCTGCGCACGCCGGACCCCGCCGATGCGGACCAGTGGGTCGAGCTGGCCATGCAGCAGAACCGCAGCCTGATCTCGAGCCAGATCGGCTCGCAGATCGCCAAGGACGAGGTGAGCATCGCCCGCACGGGCCACTACCCCACCGTGGATTTCGTCGCCCAGCGCACCAACACCGACAACACGGGCTTCTCCCGCTCTCCCTGCGTGGAGACGCCGGTGAACAACTGTTTCGACGACCTTGGGGATCCGATTCCGGCCGGCACCAAGCTGCAGAGTGATACCGGGACCGACCTGGAGACCGACCAGCTGTCGCTGCAGTTCGCGCTGCCGATCTTCTCCGGCGGCAGCACCTCTGCCCGGGTCGAGCAGGCGGTTTACCTGCATCGGGCGGCCCGGGAACGACTCGAACGCACCGCCCGGGAGACCGAGCGCCAGACGCGGGATGCCTATCTCGGCGTCATCTCCGGCATTTCCCGCGTGCAGGCCCTGAAGCAGGCCTTCGAATCGGCGCAGACGGCCCTGAAGGCCACGGAAGCCGGTTACGAGGTAGGCACCCGCACGACGGTGGACGTGCTCGATGCGCGTCGGACCCTGTTCACCGCAGAGACCAACTACCTGCGCAGCCGCTACGACTACCTGATCAACGGGCTGCGCCTCAAGCAGGCGGCGGGCACCCTCACGATCGAGGACATTGCCCAGATTGACGCCATGCTCACGGGCTCCGACGTGGAGTCACAGCTGCCGGGACAGCCGGCACCCGCCGGCAGCGTCAGTCAATAAGCGGATCGACGAGCGCCAGCAGCCGGTCCAGGGCGCCCCGGTTCGCGAGTAGCACCTGATTGCCGGCGGCGCCGCGCCGGCTTCGCTCCGGCTCGTCGCCCAGCAGCCAGCTCACCTCCGCCGCCAGCCCGGCCCAGTCCGGTACCACCAGGGCAGCGCCGCTCGCCACCAGCAGTTCGGCGATGTCCGCCGCATTCTCGTTGTGGGGACCGGTGACGATCGGCATCCCCAGGGCCGCCGGCTCCAGCAGGTTGTGCCCGCCAATCCGCACCAGGCTGCCACCGACGAAGGCGACGTCGGCCGCCGCGTAGAAGGTGGTCAGTTCCCCCATGGTGTCGCCGAGCAGGACCTGCGTGGCGGACGTCGCCCGGGCGCCGCTGCTCCGGCGCACGTAGCTCACACCCCGCTCTTCCAGCAAGGCGGCAACCTCCGGGAATCGCTCCGGGTGCCGCGGCACCAGGATGAGCAGTGCGTCGGGGTACTTCTCCAGCACGCGCGCATGGGCCTCGAGCACGGCCGCCTCCTCGCCATGGTGGGTACTCGCCGCCACCCAGACCGGGCGGCCGGCTGCCTGCTGGGCGCGCAGCTCCGCGCCCCGGCCCGGAATGTCGGGCGGCAGCTCGAAGTCGAACTTGATGTTGCCGGTCACGTGGGTGCGCTGCCCGCTGGCGCCCAGCAGGCGGAAGCGCTCCGCGTCGCCCGCGGTCTGGGCGGCGATGACGATCCCGTGGGACAGTGTGTCCCGGAACAGCGGCACCAGGCGCCGGTAGTGGCGCACCGAGCGCAGCGAGACCCGCGCACTGGCGAGCACCAGCGGGACGCGCCGCTGGCCACACTCGTGGTACAGGTTAGGCCAGAGCTCGGTCTCCATGATGATCGCGAGCCGGGGACGGGCCCAGCTGAAGAAGCGGCGCACCGCGTCCGCCAGGTCATAGGGCACGAAAGTGTGGACCACGGCATCACCGAAGAGGGCGCGGACGCGCTCCGAGCCTGTCGGGGTCATGGTGGTGATCACGAGGGGCACCGCCGGGTGCCGCCGCAGGAGCGCGCGTACCAGGGGCGCAGCAGCCTGCACCTCCCCCACGGACACCGCGTGGACCCAGATCGAGTCCCGCGGCAGGCGCTTGCCATGGAACCCGAAGCGCTCCGGGATCCGCTGCCGGTAGCCCGGCACGCTGAAGCCCCGCCAGAGGAGGTGCAGCAGCAGCAGCGGCACCGCCAGGTAGGTCAGGACGACGTAGGCGACCCGCAGGAGCACGGGCTGCCTTACTTGGGGTTCAGCCGCCGGACCGCGTCGACGATGGCCGTCGTGGATCGGCCCTCCCGCAGGCTGAGGACCTCGACGGTGCCCCCGTTCTCGAGCACGAGCCGGGCACCGGCAATGTTTCCGGGCCGGTAGTCGCCGCCCTTCACCAGCACGTCGGGCAGCACTTCCCCGATCAGCTGCTCGGGGGTGTCCTCGCCAAAGGCCACCACCCAGTCCACGGCGGCGAGGCCGGCCAGCACAGCCATGCGATCCGCCAGGGGGTTGATCGGCCGGCCCGGACCCTTGAGGCGCGTCACGGAGGCGTCGTCGTTCACGGCCACCAGCAGGCGATCGCCCCGCTGCTTCGCCTCTTCCAGGTACGCCACATGACCGGCGTGCAGGATGTCGAAGCAGCCGTTGGTCATGACCAGGCGCTCGCCCCGGCCCCGGACCTCCGCGGCGATGCGCCGGGCTTCCTCCCGGCTGAGCAGGGCCCGTCCACCCTGTCCGTGCTCGTGCAGCGCGAGGCGGAGCTCGGCGGGCGTCACGCTGCCGACGCCGATCTTGCCGACCACGAGCCCGGCCGCCAGGTTGGCCAGTGCCGCGGCGTCCATCAGCGACAGGCCGGCGCCGAGGCCCGCCGCAAGCGTCGCGATGACCGTGTCGCCGGCGCCGGTGACATCGAAGACCCGCCGGGCCCGCGCGGGCAGGAACTCCGCCTCGCCGTCGGCGCCGATCACGGCCATGCCGCGCTCGCCGAGGGTGATCACGAGGGCGGTGAGGTCTAGGGCGATCCGCAGGGCGTCGCCCCGGGCAGCGATCTCCTCCTCCGTGGGGCACGGTCCCGCGACGGCTTCGAATTCCGCCAGGTTGGGCGTCAGGACCGTCGCACCCCGGTAGCGCTCGAAATCGGTGCCCTTCGGGTCCACCAGCACGGGAACTTCCCGGGCCCGGCAGGCAGCGATGAGCGCCTCGACCTGCCCGAGGGTGCCCTTGGCGTAATCGGACAGCACGCAGACGGTGGCGGCCGGCAGGCGTCGCTCCAGCACTTGCGCGAGGGGTGCCACGTCGTCGGCGGCGAAGCGGTCCTCCGTGTCGAGGCGGATGAGCTGCTGGTTGCGGGAAAGGATGCGCAGCTTCGTGATGGTGGGCCGGCTGGCGGTGGCCACCAGGTCGGCCTGGATGCCCTGGTCCGCGAGCAGGCCCTTCAGCGTGGTGGCCCGGGCGTCCGCACCGACGACGCCAGCCAGGACCGTGGCGGCCCCGAGGCACGCCAGGTTTACCGCCACGTTGGCGGCGCCACCCGGCCGGGACTCGGTGCCCGTGACCCGCACCACCGGCACCGGGGCCTCCGGGGAGATCCGGGACGTGGGCCCGAACCAGTACTCGTCCAGCATCACGTCGCCGGCGACGAGCACGCCGACCGGGCTGAAATCGGGAATGTCGCGGATCAACGGGGGCCTTTTATCCGCACTTGGAGTCGCCACAGGCAAGGCACGTCATGCAACCGTCCATGTAGACGACGGCAGCGGCGCTGCAGGCCCCGCAGATCTGGGCGCCGGCCGGGTACTCGCTGCGGGCGAAGGCGTCCTGCTGGCGGGTCTGGTCTTCGTACTCACGACGCTTCTGCTCGACCAGCTTGCGCTTGTGCTCGTCCAGGTTGTCCGGCGGCAACAGGCCGATGAAGCGTAGGTGCTTCTCCACGATATGGCCAAGCTCGGCAATGATGGACGGCATGAACTTGCCGCCGGGCTGCCAGTAGCCGCCGCGGGGATCGAACACCGCCTTCAGCTCGTCCACCATGAAGGCCACGTCGCCGCCCTTGCGGAACACCGCCGACATGAGGCGCGTGAGCGCCACGATCCACTGGTAGTGGTCCAGGTTCTTCGAGTTGATGAAGATCTCGAAGGGCCGGCGCTGCTCGTGCTCGGTGCCCGGGTTCAGGATGACATCGTTGATGGTGACGTACATCGCGTGGTCGGAGACCGGCGTCTTCACCTTGTAGGTGGAGCCCTGGAGCATCTCGGGGCGCTCCAGCTTCTCATGCATGCGGACAACGTTGCCCTCGACGGGCAGGCGCTTCACATCACCTCGTGCATCGGCCTTCGCCTCGCCCTTGCCCTTCTGGGCAGACTTGTCGTCGGGGGATTCGACCCGGTAGCCGACGATGCGCTTGTCGATCTTGGTCTTTGCCATGGCGGTGGTTCCTGTGTTCGGCAGGTATCAGAACTTGCCGTAGTAGCCTTCCTTGAGGGCATCGAAGAGGTTCGCGGCCGTGTGCATCTCGCCGTCGTACTCCACTTCCTCGTCGCCGCGAACGGTGACCTCGGACCCGTCGTCCAGCACGAACGTGTACCGGGTGTTCTGCAGGTCCTTCTCCTTGACCAGCACCCCCTGGAACGCCTCGGGGTTGAAGCGGAAGGTCGTGCACCCCTTCAGCCCGCTCTCGTAGGCATACATGTAGATGTCCTTGAACTCCTCGTAGTTGAAGTCCGTCGGGACATTCGCGGTCTTCGAGATGGAGGAATCCACCCAGCGCTGGGCGGCCGCCTGGATATCGACGTGCTCCCTGGGGCGGATGTCGTCGGCCGTCACGAAGTAGTCCGGCAGGGCATCGTCGGCCTTCGTGCCGCCCGGGCCCGCCATGGGATTGACGAGCTGACGGTAAGCCAGCAGCTCGAAGGACAGCACCTCGACCTTCTCCTTGGACTTCTTGCCCTCCCGGATCACGTTGCGGGAGTACTGGTGGGCAAAGCTGGGCTCGATGCCATTGCTCGCATTGTTGGCGAGCGAGAGCGAGATCGTGCCGGTAGGCGCGATCGAGCTGTGGTGGGTGAAGCGTGCGCCGACCCGCTCCAGGTCCTTCACGAGCTCCGGCGCCACCTCGGCCAGGCGCTGCATGTAGCGGCTGTAGCGGGCGTGCAGGACGCGCCCCGTGATCCGGTCTCCTGCCTTCCAGCCGTCACGGACCATCTCGGGCCGCTTGCGGAGCATCTCCGGGGTGACGGTGAACTCCTCGAGCAGGATCGGGGCGGGACCCTTCTCCCGGGCCAGGTCGAGGGCCGTCTCCCAGCCCGCCAGGGCCATCTCCCGGGACACGTCCTCGGTGAACTTCACGGACTCCTTCGAGCCGTAGCGCAGGCGGAGCATGGTCAGCGTGGAACCGAGGCCCAGGAAGCCCATGCCGTGGCGCCGCTTGCGCTGGATCTCCTCCCGCTGCCGCGCCAGCGGCAGGCCGTTGATCTCCACCACGTTGTCGAGCATCCGGGTGAAGACCTTCACGACCCGGTGGAACTCGTCCCAGTCGAAGCGGGCGTTGTCACTGAAGGGCTCCAGGACGAACTTCGTGAGGTTGATCGAGCCCAGCAGGCAGGAACCATAGGGCGGCAGCGGCTGCTCGCCGCAGGGGTTCGTGGCGCGGATGGTCTCGTCGAACCAGTTGTTGTTCATCTCGTTGACCCGGTCGACGAGTACGAAACCCGGCTCCGCGTAGTCGTAGGTCGACGCCATGATCATGTCCCAGAGACGCCGGGCCGGCAGGGTCTTGTAGATGCGGCAGGCGACCTGGCCCTTGTCGTTGGTGACGTAGCTCGCGGTCACCGGCCAGTCCCGCCAGAGGACCTTGTCCCGGTCATCCAGGTCGATGCCGAGCTGCTCGACTTCCCGGGCATCCATCGGGAACGCCAGGGCCCAGTCCCGGTTCTGCCGGACCGCCTGCATGAACTCGTCGGTCACCAGCAGGGAGAGGTTGAACTGGCGAAGCCGGCCGTCCTCCCGCTTGGCACGGATGAAGTCGAGGACATCCGGATGGCCCACGTCGAAGGTGCCCATCTGCGCGCCCCGGCGGCCGCCGGCGGAGGACACGGTGAAACACATCTTGTCGTAGATATCCATGAAGGACATCGGACCTGAGGTATGCGCGCCAGCCCCGGAGACGTAGGCCCCCTTGGGCCGCAGGGTCGAGAACTCGTAGCCGATGCCGCAGCCGGCCTTCAGAGTGAGGCCCGCCTCGTGGACCTTGGTGAGGATGTCCTGCATGGAGTCGCCGATGGTCCCGGAAACCGTGCAGTTGATGGTGGAGGTGGCCGGCTTGTGCTCCCGGGCACCGGCGTTGGAGATGATGCGCCCGGCGGGAATGGCGCCCCGCCGGAGCGCCCAGACGAACTGCTCGAACCAGCGGTCCCGGTCACCCTCGGCCTCCACGTCGGCGAGGGCCCGGGCGACCCGCTGGTAGGTGTCGTCCATGGTCTCGTCGATGACGTCGCCCGATTTCGACTTCAGCCGGTACTTCTTGTCCCAGATGTCGATCGAGGCTTCCTGAAAGCCGATGGTCACTGCCCGCGAGCTTTCCAACTGAACTGCTGACTTCATTGTGGACCCTGCCCCCTGCGCCAGTCCTCAAGGTACCGGTCGGTCCGACCGGCCGCCCCTGGAAATGCCCCCTCCCTGCCCCGGGCCGCATGGCAGCGACCAACCGGGAGGACGCGATATTTTGACGAAAATGCCGGCACAAGATGTTGTGCCGGCATGGGTCGTACATTAGGCACCGCCCGGAACCCTGTCAAGCGCTTTGGCGGCCGGCGACAGGGGTACTTTTGTTTTTAATATCAATACTTTGCTTAATTCTTGGCCAAATCGGGCCAGGCTGAGCGGCGCCCGCCGGGGGCTGCGGGCAAGCGGTACCGCACCACAAGATCTTGGGTCCGGCAACCCCCAGCTCCCCCACGGCTTTTCCACCGCTTTTCCCGCCCCGGGTGCGCCGCAAACGACCGGGGGAAACCCGCTATGATTCCGGGCCCGCATCCGCAACTACCGGAAGGTTCGCACGCATGACAGGAGTCGCCGCACGGGTGCCCGCCGCCCTGGTGCTGTCCACCCTCTGGGCCTTCCTGGCAAGCCCGGTCATGGCCCAGGTACCGGCCCGGATCGGGGGCCAGGATTTCCCCACCCTCGCCCCTCTCGTCAAGCAGGTCGAGCCGGCGGTCGTCAGCATTGCCACGCGGGGCACGGTCAGCGCGCCGACGAACCCGCTGATGGAAGACCCCTTCTTCCGGCGCTTCTTCGGCTTTCCGGACCAGCAGCAACCCCGCCGCCGGCAGGTCCAGAGCGCCGGCTCGGGCGTGATCGTGGACGCCGCCAAGGGCTACATCATCACCAACCACCACGTCGTCGAGAACGCGGAGGAAATCGAGGTCTTCCTCACGGACAACCGCAGCCTCAAGGCGAAGATCGTGGGATCGGACCCCGGCACCGACATCGCGGTGCTCCAGGTCGACAACGGCAAGGGCCTGGTGCAGATGAAGCTCGGCAACTCCGACCAGGTCCAGGTGGGTGATTTCGTGCTGGCCATCGGCAATCCCTTCGGCCTCCAGCACACGGTCACTTCCGGCATCGTCAGCGCCCTGGGCCGCAGTGGCATCAATCCGGACGGCTACGAGGCCTTCATCCAGACGGACGCCTCGATCAACCCCGGCAACTCCGGGGGCGCCCTGGTGAACCTGCGTGGCGAGCTCGTGGGAATCAATTCGGCGATCTTCAGCAACAGCGGCGGGAACATCGGCATCGGCTTCGCGATCCCCGTGAATATCGCCAAGTCGATCATGAACCAGATCCTGCAGTTCGGCGAAGTGAAGCGGGGACTGCTCGGCGTCAGCATCTCCGATTTCAACGCCGACAGCGCCAAGGCCTATGGCGTGGAAGGCACGTCCGAAGGCGCGCTGGTGCAGGAGGTAGTCGATGGCTCGGCCGCCGAGAAGGCGGGCATCGAGGTCGGCGACGTGATCGTCGCGGTCGATGGCCAGCGCATCAAGTCCGCGTCCGACCTGCGCAATGCGGTCGGCCTGAAGCGCAGCGGCGACAGCGTGCGGGTGGACGTGATCCGCGATGGCAAGCGGCGCCAGTACAGCGCCGTGCTGAGCGAGGTCAGCAGCACGGCCCGGATCGGCGGCGAGGACATCCATCCGGCCCTCGCGGGTGCGGAGCTCGGCAACCACGAGGGGAAGGGCGACCAGTTCGCCGGCCCCGGGGTGCTCATCGAGTCGGTGGAGCCGGACAGCCCGGCCGCCCTCGCCGGCATCCTGGCCAACGACATCATCGTGTCGGTGAACCGGATCCGGGTGCGCAACGTGCGCGAACTGCAGCAGGCCGCGGGCCAGCAGAACCTGCTGATCCTCAGCGTGCGGCGGGGCAACCGGAACCTGCTGCTGCAGATCCGCTGAGTTACGGGCGAGGCCGCCATGCCCGGCATCTGCGTGCTTGGCGGCAGCGGCTTCGTCGGCTCGCGCCTGGTGAGCCGGCTGGCGAACGCCGGGCACCGGGTCGTCGTGCCGACCCGGGACCCGGAGCGGTGCCGCCACCTGCGGGTCCTGCCCACGGTGCGGGTCGTGCGCGCGGATGTCCACGCGGACGGGACGCTACAGGCCCTGCTCCGGGATGCCAGCGCTGCCGTGAACCTGATCGGCATCCTCAACGAACCAGGCCGGGACGGCAGCGGCTTCCACCACGCCCACGTCGGGCTGGCATCACGCCTGGTCGAGGCCTGCCGGGTGAGCCGGGTACCGCGTCTCGTGCAGGTCAGTGCCCTCAATGCCGCGGTTCCCGGGACCGCCGGTCCTCCGACCAGCCACTACCTGCGCACCAAGGGCGAGGCCGAGTCCCTGGTGCGCCGCACGGACCTGGCGTGGACGATTCTCCAGCCGTCGGTGATCTTCGGCCCTGGCGATTCCTTCCTGAGCCGCTTCGCGGGCCTGCTGCGCACCATCCCCCTGGTACTGCCCCTGGCCATGCCGGATGCCCGGTTCTCCCCGGTGCACGTCGCGGACGTGGCCGCGGCGATCGAGAGGGTGCTGCGGGATCCGGCCACGGCCGGCCACACCTTGACGCTGTGCGGCCCGGACACCTTCACGCTGCGGGAGATCGTGGCGCTCGTGGCGGCAACGCTCGGCCTGCGCCGGCGAATCATCGGCCTGCCCCGACCCGTGTCCCGATTCCAGGCTGCCGTCATGGACTTCCTGCCCGGCAAGCCGTTCTCCACCGACAACTACCGCTCGCTGCTCATCGACAGCGTGGGCCGCAGTGACGACCTGCTGGCGCTCGGCATCCCGCCCCGCGCGCTCCGGCCGAACCTCGCGGCGGCCCTGGCGGGCGCGGGGATCACCGGCATCAGGGACAGTTACCGGCGCGGGGCCCGGCGCTGACCGCGCTCGTAGGCGTGGCCACCAGCGCCGCGAGCACCCGCTCGCGCTCCTCCGCGGGGCGGCGGCCCAGGGCCTCGACCCGGGCATGGAAGGCGGGAAGATCGCCGTCCGCTTGGGCCAGCATGACGCGGAACGCCGGCACCAGGTCCTCATAGGCGGCGAGCGCGGCGAGGCGCGCGTTGTTGAGGCCCGGGGCGAACCAGGCGTCGAACCACGGGGGCTCCGGCCAACCGGCCCGGACGTCGGCGTAGGCGCGCCTCGCCTGCTCGATGGCCGCCGCCCGCGCGTGCCGGCGCTCCGCCAGCGGTGCGTCCCCGGCGTAGATCGCGGCAAGTTCGGTGCGTAACCGCTCGACGATGCCGAGCACCACCGCGCGCCGCTCGTTGCGGAGGTCCAGGCGGCAGAGCCCCGCCGGGTCGCCCCGGGCGGCCAGCCACCGGCGGGTGCCCTCCTCCTCCACGAGGGACGCGTAGCCTTCGTTGAACAGGGTGTCGCCCGGCACGTACAGGCGCTGGTGGGCCAGCTCGTGGAAGAGCAGGCCGGCCAGGTCGGCAGGATCATCGCCGAGCATCGTGTTCAGCACCGGGTCGGCAAACCACCCCAGCGTGGAGTAGGCGGCCACGCCAGCGACGAAGACATCGTCGCCACCCGCGGCCAGCCGGGCCGCCTCGTCCCGGGCGCGCTGCTCGCTGAACCAGCCCCGGTAAGTCGCGCAACCCGCCACGGGGTAGCACCACTCCCGGGGGTCCAGCGAGAACTCCGGCGCGGCCACCACGTTCCAGACCACGTAGGGACGATGGAGGTCGGCGTAGTGGCGATAGCTGCCGGACGCCGGAAGCCCAAGCTCGAGCCGTGCGAAGACGAGCGCCGAGTCCACGAGGAGCAGCTGCTCCCGCAACGCGGCCGGGGTGGCCGGGTCGGCGAGGACCTGCTCCAGCGGCTGCCGGGACCGCATCAGCGCCAACTGGCCCGCGGCGGCCTGCAGGTAGTAACCGGCGCACCCGGCCAGCACGACACCGGCGACCAGCGCCAGGGCGCTGGCGCGGAGCAACAGGGAGCGGTGGATGGCGAACGGAGTCCCGGGCACGGTCTGCCGAGCATAGCGGCTAGAATCCCGCCATGCAGACGTACCTCGTTGGTGGCGCCGTTCGCGATGAGCTGCTGGGATTGCCGGTGCGCGAGCGCGACTGGGTGGTCGTCGGCGCCACCCCGGCGGAACTCGAACAGCAGGGGTTCCGGCGGGTGGGCCGGGACTTCCCCGTCTACCTGCATCCCGACACCGGCGAGGAACACGCGCTGGCCCGCACCGAGCGGAAGATCGGCAAGGGCTACCGGGGCTTCGAGGTGCACGCGGCGCCCGGGGTGACGCTGGAAGAGGACCTGCGGCGCCGGGACCTCACCATCAACGCCATGGCCCGCGACCCCGGAGGCGCGATCATCGATCCGACCGGCGGCCAGGCGCACCTGGCGGCGCGGCTCCTGCACCACGTCTCGGACGCGTTCCGCGAGGATCCGGTGCGCATCCTCCGCGTGGCGCGCTTTGCGGCCCGCTTCCACGACCTGGGATTCCGCGTGGCCCCGGCGACCCTCGCGCTGATGCGGGACATGACCCGGGCCGGCGAAGCCGCGGCCCTGGTCCCGGAGCGGGTCTGGCAGGAGACCGCGTCGGCACTGGCCGAACCGCGCCCGGACGTCTTCATCCAGGTCCTGCGGGACTGCGGCGCCCTGGTCGTGATCTTCCCGGAGATCGACGCCCTGTACGGCGTACCCCAGCCGGCCCGCTGGCACCCGGAGGTGGATACGAGCGTCCATGTGGATCTCGCCCTCCGCCAGGCCGCGCGCCTCGGATTCACCCCCGAGGTGCGCTTTGCCGTGCTGGTACACGACCTCGGCAAGGGCACGACGCCGGCGGCGGAGCTGCCCCGGCACGTGGGCCACGAGGGGCGCAGCGTCGCGCTGGTCGAGGCGCTGTGCGCACGACTCTCGGTACCGAACCGCTACCGGGACCTGGCCGTGGCCGTCGCCCGGGACCACGGCCTGTGCCACCGGGCCCTGGAGCTCCGGCCGGCCACGCTGCTCGCGATGCTCGAGCGCCTCGACGCCTTTCGCCGGCCAGGACGGGTGGGCGAGTTCCTCGACGCGTGCGAGGCAGACGCCCGCGGCCGCACGGGTCTCGAGGCCGAGCCTTATCCCCAGCGGGCGCTCGTACTCGCCGCGTTCGAGGCTGCGCGGGCCGTGGACGCGCGAGGGGTCGCAGCGGAGTCGGGTGGCAACATCAGTGGCGAAGCGCTTGGCGCCGCGATCCGCGCGGCCCGGTTGGCGGCCGTTGCCGCGGCTCGCCAGACCTTCGAGCCGAGGGGCGGCTGCTAGCGCTGCAGCTCGAGCCGCTCGCTCAGGTCCCGGACTGTCAGCGGGAAGTCGGGGACGAAATCCCGGGCCAGCGCGAGCACCTTGAACCGCTCGCCCATCTCGCCGGGGAGCAGCAGTCGCTGCACCTCCTGCACCTCGCTAAGGCGATCGGCGTCGGAACCAGTCGGGTGGTCCCCGAGCTCGCCGAGCACACCGGCGGCCAGCAGCACATGGGCCTGGGTGGCGTAGACAACCAGCTTCGCCCCTGCTGCCGTGGCCGTCGCCGCGGCGGCCGAGAAGTCGACCCAGGCCGTCAGGTCCTGCAGCCCCGGCCAGAGGAAGGGGTCCTCGTGCCGCCGGTGCCGGTAGTGACAGGCCAGGGTTCCGCCGGGGCGATCCGGATGATGGACCTCGCGCCGGGTGCCGCCGTAGTCGATGCACAGGGCGAGGCCCCTGCCGAGGCTCCCGACCAGCGCGGCAAGCCAGGGTGCCTGGCGCAGCGGGATCTCGCCCCGCACGCCCCGCGCCAGCGGGGCGCCGAGCGCCACCTCCAGGGCACGAATGGCGGCGGCGAGCGGTGCCGGTGCCGGTCGCTCCGCCCAGGCGAGCTGTCCGGCGGTCACGGTCACGCCTTCCTGCAGCCCGGTGCCATCGATGGCGATCCGGAAACGCTCCACCGGGAGGGCATCCAGCACCTCGTTGGCGATCACCAGGCCATCGATGGGAGCTTCGGGCCAGGCGTCGAGCCAGTCCACGCGACCGGCCAGCCGGGGCACCCGCGCGGAGATCGTCGCTCGCTGGCGGTCCCGGAGGTCCCCGCTCACCTCGAGCAGCAGGTACCGTGCCGGCAGGTCGGGTCCGAGCGCCTCCAGAATGCCAGCGGCGAGCGCGCCGGTGCCACCCCCGACCTCGAGGATCACCCCGCCACGGAGCTGGCGCAGCGTGCCCGCCGCGATCCGCGCCAGGCACCGGGCAAAGACCGAGCCGAGCTCCGGCGCCGTCACGAAATCCCCCGCCGCGCCGAATTTCCGTGCGCCCGCACTGTAATAGCCGAGCCCCGGGGCATAGAGGACGAGCTCCATGTAGTCGGCGAAGCTGAGGAAGCCGCCACCTTCCCTAATGCGCTCGATCACGCGGTCCCGGACCCGGTCACTGTGGGCCAGGGCCGCGGCGTCCGGCAGGGGCAGATCGAACCCGGTTTCCATGGTGGTGTAATCTTAATGGCTGCATGAGCGACCGATCCCCCCTGGCCGGCAAGTGGGCCCTCGTCACCGGCGCGGGCCGCCGCGTTGGCGCAGCCGTCGTGCGGGCCCTGCACGCCGAGGGCGCGGGCGTGGCGATCCATTACCGGGGATCCGCCGACGAGGCCCGGGCGCTCGCCGCCGAACTGAACCAGGCCCGGCCGCAGTCGGCTCTGGCGATCCAGGCAGACCTGCTGGACACCGGGGCCCTGCCGGGGCTCGTGGACACCGTCATCGGCCACGCCGGCCGCCTCGACGTCCTGGTGAACAATGCCTCGAGCTTCTACCCCACGCCGCTCGCGGCCGTGGACGAGGCCCAGTGGGCCGACCTCATGGGCACGAACCTCAAGGCCCCGCTGTTCCTCGCAAAGGCGGCCCTGCCGCACCTCCGGGCGAGCCGCGGCGTGATCGTCAACATCGTGGACATCCACGCAATCCGGCCCCTCAAGGACCACACCATCTACGGTGCCGCGAAGGCCGGCCTCGCGTTCCTGACCCGGGCCCTTGCCCGGGACCTGGCGCCCGAGATCCGGGTAAACGGCGTGGCGCCGGGAGCAATCCTGTGGCCGGATGGCGGCATGCCCGAGCAGACCCAGGCCGTCGTGCTGAAGCAGATCCCGCTGAAGCGCGTCGGCGCGCCGGAGGACATCGCCTCCTGCGTCGTCTACCTGGTGCGGGACGCCCACTACGTCACCGGCCAGGTGATTGCCGTGGACGGCGGCCGCAGCGCGGGCTGGTAGCCCGGTTCAGAGATCGCCGACGCGCACCAGCGGGTGGCGGGCCTGATCGAAAGCCGCCCAGAGCGACCCCATTGTCTGCCCGGTCACGGGATGCCTGAGGCCCGGCGCAAGCTCGGCCAGCGGACCCAGCACGAAGCCGTATTTCAGGATGTCGGCGCGGGGCACGCGAATCCCGGGATCCGGGATGACCGCGTCACCATACAGCAGCAGGTCGAGGTCGAGCGTCCGGTCGCTGAAGCGCTCCTCTCCACGTACCCGGCCGGCGACGACATGGATGCGCTCGAGTTCCGCGACCACGGCGGCGGGCGGCTCCGCGGTCCGGAAGCGGATCACGAGGTTGAGGAAGTCATCGCCGGGGAAGCCCACGGCGGGGTTGCGGTACACCCCGGACAAGGCCAGCGGCCCGAAGTGCTGGCGGAGCTCCCGGCAGGCCAGCCGCAGGTTTTCCTCCGGCGCGATGTTGCTGCCGGCACTGACGTAGCAGTCGACCGGCACCGGCGCGAGGGCAGTCATGCCCCCCTGGAGCCCCGCTCGATGACCACGCCCACGTCCTTCGACCCGCGGATGGCAAACGGCTTGTGCACGGCGACGCGTACCCAGGGCACACCGAACTCCCCCATGATGATGGCTGCGATCTGCTCCGCCATGGTCTCGATGAGGTTGAACCGGGAGTCCGCAACGAAGGCCTTGATGCGCCGGGTGACGCCCTTGTAGTCGAGGGTGTCCGCGATATCGTCGCTGGCGGCCGCCCGGCGGATGTCAGTGGCCATGTCGAGGTCGATGCTGACGATCTGCGGCAGGCGGCGTTCCCACTCCCAGATGCCGACGATGGTGCGGATGCGGAGGTCCCGCAGAAAGATCGTGTCCATTCAGGATCCCGTGAGTTCTTCCAGCGGCCAGCGGGGCCGCGCTTCGACGCGTACGCTCGAGTAGCCGCCGGGCGCCAGGGCGAGCCGCAGGCAGCCGGCAAAGGCAATCATGGCGCCATTGTCGGTGCAGAATTCGGTGCGCGGATAATAGACAGTGCCCCCGGTGCGCGACAGCTCGGCGCGCAGCTGCTCCCGCAAGGCGCGGTTCGCGCCGACGCCGCCGGCCACCACCAGCTGGCGGTGACCCGTGACCTCGAGGGCGCGCGCGGACCTCCCGACCAGGCAGTCGACGATGGCCTGCTGGTATTCGGCCGCGAGATCGGCCCGGGTGGCGTCGTCCAGGGATCCGCCGGCCGCGAGTTCCTTCACCTGCAGCGCCAGCGCGGTCTTGAGGCCGCTGAAGCTGAAGTCGAGCCCCGCGGCTCTCAGCATCGGCCGCGGAAACCGGAAGCGCCCAGGGCGGCCCCGGGCCGCGAGGCGGGCCAGCTCCGGTCCACCCGGGTACGGAAGCCCGAGCAGCTTCGCGCCCTTGTCGAAGGCCTCCCCTGCGGCATCGTCGAGTGTCTCGCCGAGGATCCGGTAGCGGCCGAGGCCGGCGACCTCGACCAGCAGCGAATGCCCGCCCGACACCAGCAGGGCCACGAACGGGAACGCGGGCTTATCCTCCTCGAGCAGCGCGGCCAGGAGGTGGGCTTCCATGTGGTGGACCGGCACGGCGGGGATGCCCCATCCCACCGCGAGGCCGACCCCGACCGTCGCACCGACCAGCAGGGCGCCCACGAGGCCGGGTCCGGCCGTGTAGGCCACCGCGGACAGGTCCGCCGGGGCCACCCCGGCACCGGCAAGGGCCTGGTCGACGAGGGGCAGGAGCTTGCGGATGTGGTCCCGGGAGGCCAGTTCCGGCACGACCCCCCCAAAGGGGGCGTGGGTGGCCACCTGGCTGTACAGGCAGTGGCTCCGGAGGCCCAGCGCTGCGTCATAGACGGCCACGGCGGTCTCGTCGCAGCTGGTTTCGATGCCCAGGACGATCACTTGGGGGAGAGTACTTTGCAAATGGCCTGCCGAGTGGCTATATTTTCCGGCTCATCCGGCCACCAGAGCCGGTTTTTTTCGCCCGCCGGCCCGGACCTGACCCGGCCCCGGGGGCCACCGACCTTGAGGACCACGACCTTGCCCGGCGTTCGAGTACGAGAAAACGAGCATTTTGACGCGGCCCTCCGGCGTTTCAAGCGTGCCTGCGAGAAGGCCGGGGTCCTGACCGAACTCCGCCGCCGCGAGTTCTACGAGAAGCCGACCCAGGAGCGCAAGCGCAAGAAGGCCGCCGCGGTGAAGCGCCAGCAGAAGCGCAGCGCCCGGGAGACCAACCGGCGCAAGCGTCTCTACTGAGCCAGGCGCGGAACGTATCCCTTACCCGTGTCCCTGCTCAAGGCCCGCATCCAGGACGACATGAAGGCCGCCATGCGGGCGGGCGAGAAGGAGCGGCTCGGAAACATCCGCATGCTGCTGGCCGCGATCAAGCAGCGCGAAGTCGACGAGCGGACCGAGACCACCGATACCGAAGTCCTCAAGATCCTAGAGAAGCTCATCAAGCAGCGCCGGGAGTCCGCCGCCCAGTTCGCGGCCGGCAACCGTCCCGACCTGGAAGCCAAGGAACTCGGCGAAATCGCCCAGCTCCAGGTCTACCTGCCCGCGGCGCTCTCTCCCGCCGAGATCGACGCCCTCATCCGGGAAGTCATGACAGCCACCGGGGCGAGCACCATGAAGGACATGGGCAAGGTCATGGCCGGGTTGCGGGACAAGGCCCAGGGCCGGGCGGACTTCGGTACCATCGGCGAGCGAGTCAAGGCACTTCTCTCCGGCAAGTAAGCCGGGGCTTACAAGTCCGGACGCGGCAGTCCCGCCGCAAAGCCGGCAGAGACCTCCAGGAGGCAGGCCGGGGCCCGTGAGCGGTCGCATTCCCCAGGATTTCATCGACGACCTCGTCCAGCGGGCGGATATCGTCGAGGTGGTGGGCTCGCGCGTGCCGCTCACGAAGGCCGGTCGGGAGTACAAGGCCCGCTGCCCGTTCCACTCGGAGAAGACCCCGTCGTTCTGGGTCAGCCCGCAAAAGGGCTTCTACCACTGCTTCGGCTGCGGCGCCCACGGCACCGCCCTGGGCTTCCTGATGGAGTACGAGCGCCTCGAGTTCCCCGTGGCGGTGGAGGAACTCGCCCGCAGCGTGGGCGTGGAGGTCCCCCGCACGGACTCCGCCGAGCGCGTGTCGGTGGAACCGCTCTACGCCGTGCTCGACCGTGCCGCCCAGCTGTTCCGCCAGGCGCTGCGGGACCACCCACCTGCGGTTGAGTACCTGAAGAACCGTGGGCTCGATGGTGAGACGGCCCGGGAATTCGGCATCGGTTACGCGCCACCGGGCTGGGATACCGTGCTCGGGGCCCTCGGGTCCGGCGAGGAGGATCGCCAGCACCTGCTCGCCGCCGGGCTGGTCGTGCCACGGGACACCGGGGGCTTCTACGACCGCTTCCGGGACCGGATCATGTTCCCGATCCGGGACTCCCGGGGGCGGACCATGGCCTTCGGCGGCCGGATCATCGCCAACGGGGAACCCAAGTACCTGAACTCCCCGGAGACCGCGCTCTTCCACAAGGGGCGCGAACTCTACGGGCTGTACGAGGCCCGCCGTGCCGAGCGCAAGCTCGAGCGCCTGCTGGTCGTCGAGGGCTACATGGACGTCGTCATGCTCGCGGCCCATGGCATCCGCAATGCCGTCGGCACGCTCGGCACCGCCACGACCAGCGAGCACCTGCGACGGATCTTCGGCCTCGTCCCCGAGGTGATCTTCTGCTTCGACGGCGACCGGGCCGGTCGCGACGCCGCCTGGCGGGCCCTGCAGGTCGCCCTCCCCGCGCTCCACGACGGCCGCCAGGTCCGCTTCCTGCTGCTGCCCGACGGGGAAGATCCCGACTCCCTGGTGCGGCGGGAGGGCGCCGCGGCCTTCAACGCCCGGCTGGACCAGAGCCTGCCCCTGTCGGCGTTCCTGCTGGACAGCCTCACGGCCGAGGTGGACCCCGCCAGCCTCGATGGCAAGGCCCGACTCGCCGCCCTGGCGAAGCCGCTCCTCGCCCAGCTGCCCGAGGGGGTGTACCGGGACCTGCTGACGGCCGAGCTGGCCCGGCGGGTGGGGGTCCCCCGGGACCGGCTGGACGCCCTCCTGGGCAACCCGGGCACCGCGCCGGCACCGGCTTCGCGGCCGGTGGCAACGCCCCGGCCCCGGCCCGCCCCGGGCCGGGGATCCGCCCGGGGCTCCCTGAGCCGGCAGGCCATCGCCCTGCTGCTGCACTACCCCGCCGTCGCCGCGGCCGTGGACCTCCCGGAAAACCTCGAGGCGTCGGGCCAGCGGGGCGTGGCGCTGCTGCGCGAGCTGCATGGCCTCGCCCGGGGCCGTCCGGACATCACCCCGCCGGTATTGCTGGAGCGGTTCCGGGACCGGCCCGAACAACCCCACCTGGCCCAGTTGCTGGTGGAAGAACCGCTGGTGGCCCCGGAAGGCGCCGCCACGGAGTTCGCCGGTTGCCTGGAGCGCCTCCTGTCGGCCGCAACGCAACAGGAACTGGCGGGCCTGCTGCAGAAGGCGGGTCTCGAGGGGCTGTCGGCCGTGGAGCGGGACCGACTGGCCACGCTCCAGCGCCAAGTGGCGGCCGGGGGACTCGGCGGCGCCGGGTCCTGAAGTCTGGCCCGGAAATGCCGATGGAGAACGTATGGAAATCCGACAGGCCGGCCCCAAGTCTGACATTGGGCCGGGTCCCCGCGGCCTGTACAATGGCCCGCTTTTATCCAGTCAACGCCGAGGGCTGACGTAGTGACTGAGCCGAACACCACGACTGAGCAGCAATCCCAGCTGAAGCTCCTGATCGCCCGCGGCAAGGAGCAGGGCTACCTGACCTATGCCGAGGTCAACGATCACCTCCCGAACGACATCGTCGATCCGGAGCAGATCGAAGACATCGTCAACATGATCAACGACATGGGCATCACGGTGTACGAGAAGGCACCGGACGCCGAGTCGATCCTGCTGTCCGACGCGCCGGTGGCCACCGATGATGAGGCCGCCGAGGAAGCCGCGCAGGCCATCGCTACGGTCGACAGCGAGTTCGGTCGCACCACCGACCCGGTCCGCATGTACATGCGGGAGATGGGTACCGTCGAGCTGCTGACCCGCGAGGGCGAGATCCGCATCGCGAAGCGGATCGAGGAAGGCCTCGACCAGGTCAAGAAGTCACTGGCCCTGTTCCCACCCACCGTCGACGTGCTCGCGCGCGCCTATGCCCCGGTGCAGGCGGGTGAAGCACGCCTGCAGGACGTCCTCACGGGCTTCATCGACCCCAATGCGCCGGACGAGATCGCCCCCCCGGCGCCGCGGGAGGCCGTCGCCGCCGCTGACGACCAGGCTGACGAGGAGGACGGCGACGTCGCCGACGCGGAGGAGGAAGACCAGGGCCCGGACCCGGCCGAGGCGGAGAAGCGCCTGCAGTCCATCTTCCGCCGTCACAAGCGCGTGATCGCCGACATGGACAAGGTCGGCAGCGGCGACAAGAAGGTCCTGAAGGCCCGCGAGAAGCTCGCCCTCGAGATCATGGAACTCAAGCTGGCCCCGCGCCTGTTCGACCTGCTCGCCAATTCACTGCGCGACACGGTGGCGAACATCCGGGCGCAGGAACGCAAGATCATGCAGATCTGCGTCCGCGACTGCGGCATGCCCCGCAAGGACTTCCTCGCCACGTTCCCGGCGAACGAGACGAACCTCAAGTGGGTCGACAAGCACATCAAGGCCAAGCGCAAGCACTCGTCCGCGCTGCTGAAGATGCGCGAGGAGATCCAGAAGGCCCAGAAGCGACTGCAGGCCATCGGCGAGGAGTGCCACCTCTCCATCCCGGACATCAAGGAGATCAACCGGGAAATGTCCATCGGCGAGGCCAAGGCCCGCCGCGCGAAGAAGGAAATGGTGGAAGCCAACCTCCGCCTCGTGATCTCCATCGCCAAGAAGTACACGAACCGGGGCCTGCAGTTCCTGGACCTCATCCAGGAAGGCAACATCGGGCTCATGAAGGCCGTGGACAAGTTCGAATACCGGCGCGGCTACAAGTTCTCGACCTACGCGACGTGGTGGATCCGCCAGGCGATCACGCGCTCCATCGCAGACCAGGCGCGGACCATCCGCATCCCCGTGCACATGATCGAGACCATCAACAAGCTGAACCGGATCTCCCGGCAGATGCTCCAGGAGATGGGCCGCGAGCCCACGCCGGACGAGCTGGCGGTGCGCATGGACATGCCCGAGGACAAGGTCCGCAAGGTCCTCAAGATCGCGAAGGAACCGATCTCCATGGAGACGCCGATCGGTGACGACGAGGATTCACACCTCGGCGATTTCATCGAGGACACCACAGTGGCTTCGCCCATCGAGGCCGCCACCATGGAGAGCCTCAAGGAAACCACGCACAACGTGCTGGCGGGACTGACCCCGCGCGAGGCCAAGGTGCTCCGCATGCGCTTCGGCATCGACATGAACACCGACCACACGCTCGAGGAAGTGGGCAAGCAGTTCGACGTGACCCGCGAGCGCATCCGCCAGATCGAGGCGAAGGCCCTGCGCAAGCTGCGCCACCCGTCCCGCAGCGACCAGCTGCGCAGCTTCCTGATCGACGACTGAACTGCAGGAGCGCCCTCAGGCGCTATGCCGCTCCCCGGCACGATGAGGTCCGCCGACCGTGCCGGGGAGCGGCATAGCGCCTGAGGGCGCTACTTCACTCGTAG
>CALGMY010000096.1 GCA_937958785.1 uncultured Gammaproteobacteria bacterium
CCTGCGGCGCCGAGTCGTTCCAGGCGGTGCGCGGCTGCTTCTCGACGAAACTGATCCGCACAACGCTCTTGATGCTCTTGAAGCCGTACTTCCAGGGCACGATCAGCCGCAGCGGGGCGCCGTTCTGGTTGGGCAGCTCGACGCCGTACACGCCGACCACGAGCAGGGTCAGCGGGTGCATGGCCTCCGCGATGGTCAGTCCCTCCACGTAGGGCCAGTCGAGCACGGGATACTTCTGCCCCGGCATTTCCTCCGGCCGGACCACCGTCTCGAAGGCGACGTACTTCGCCTTCGACGTGGGCTGGTAGCGCTTCAGCACGTCGCCCAGGGGGATGCCGACCCAGGGGATGACCATGGACCAGGCCTCGACGCAGCGGAAGCGGTAGATCCGCTCCTCCAGCGTGTGGGGCTTGACGATGCTGTCGTAGTCGAACGTGCCGGTGACCTCGGCCTCGCCGTCGACCTTCACCTTCCAGGGTTTCGGCTTGAAGCGCCCGGAATTCGCTGCCGGATCGGCCTTGTCGGTGCCGAACTCGTAGAAATTGTTGTAGCCCGTGACTTCCTCGAAGGTGTTGGGCTTCTCCTTGCTGCTGAGGGGGCTCTTGCGGACGCCGGCGAGGCGCCGGTACCGGGCGGGAATGTCGTCCGCCCCGGTTGCGGCCCGGGACAACAGGGCCGTCGCCCCCGCGAAGCCGGCTGCCGCCAGCAGGCGCCGGCGCTCGTGGTACACGGCCTCGGGCGTGATCTCCGAGGGCCGGATCGGGTCTGGCTTGCGGATCAGCATGGGAATCTCCAGGAGTTCATTCGGGCCGTCCCCGGTAGATGCCGTTGAGGTCCCAGTCGTCGGGCACGTACTGCACCTCGAAGCCGTCCCGGGCGAGCAGCTCCGCCGCCGCGGGGTCGGCGACGAACTTTGCCAGGTACTTCTGCGTCGACCCGGCGGCCCGCACGAAGTCTGCTTCGTGGTCAGCGAAGAGGCCGGACAGGAAGGCGATGCGCCGGTCCACGTCGTACCGGTTCCGGGTGGGATCGTTCGCGAACCGGCGGGCGGCATCGTCCAGCTGGGCGTCGATACCCGCGGGGTCGTAGGCGCGGCTCGCGAGGCGCGGGCAGGCGAGGGCGCCGCACACGATGGCGAAGTGCACGCGCGGCTCCCCGAGGGGCGCGAGCCGCTCCCGGGCGAGGGCCTCGAGCGTGGTCGGGGTACCGAGCAGCGGGTAGGCCGTGCGCTTGAAGTAGGCGCGCCGGCCCAGCCAGGTGGCCGGTGAACGGCCGTCGAGGATGCCCTGGATGGCGAGCGCGTTGTAGGCATTGATGAGGAACGCGAGGCGGTCCCTGGGGTCCACCAGGTCGGCCTCCTCGGCCGTGCCCATGCCGGCGACGAAGCGGTCGAAGGCGGGGTCGGCGCGGACACCGTCATAGTCGATGAACCCCTGGCGCACGTTGCGCACGAGGGCCGCGTCCAGGTCCTCGGGCGCGGGCAGCGTCGCGAACGCAGGGCCCGTGAGCAGGAGCAGCGCCAGGAGGCGCGTGAGCAGGAGGTTCATGGGGTATTCTAAGCACATCCCGTTCTTACGTTGCCGAAGGTCGATCGGATGCAGCATCCGCACAGGTCCTGGCCGCGGCTGCTCGTCGTGGCGGCCCTGGCCCTGGCCTCCTGCGCCGCCACGCCACGGCTGCCGGCCGGCACCTGCATCCAGCGCACGTTCGACTCGCTGGACCTCCGCCGGCAGACCGGCGACCGCCAGCACTGCCTCGCCAGCGGCACCATCGCCCGCCGCTGCGGCCAGGTGTCGGCCTGGCTGGCCGGCTACGGCAAGGAATTCGGCGACCTGTTCGGCCCGGGGCTGTTCCAGCGGCGGGATCTCGCCGCCAATGCGGCGGGCCGGGAGTGCGGGGCGACGGTGGCCGACGAGGGCGAGCTGGCGGCCTGCTGCGCGGCGGGTGGGTTCTAGCGACGACCGCCGTGTCAACCCGACGCCGGGTGCCGCGTTCTGTCCTGCAGGAACCACCACCCTGCAACGACAAAGGAGCCTCCCGCCATGCTGCGTCTCAACGTCATTGGCCTGATGGGTACCGCCCTGATCGCCACGGCTGCCGGTCCCGCCTTCGCGGGCGACGGTCGCCCGTCGCGCCTCGACGCGCGCGGCGAGCGCATCGAGCAGCGCCTCGACCTCCGGGGCGACCGGATCGATGCGCGCCTCGACCGGCGCGGCCACCGCATCGACAACCGCCTCGACCGCCGGGCGGACCGGGTGACGCGGCGCCGCGGCTAGCGCCAGCGGACGGAACCGCTGGCAGAATGGCCTTCCCGGTTGGTGAGGCCAGTGCCATGTGGCTCAGGAAGAAGTCCGTCGAGATGCCCACCGCCGGGACGGCCCTCCCGGGCCGTCCCGGTGCCATGCCCGTGCCGGAGGCGCACTTCGTCAACGGCCATCCGCTCAAGGGGCCCTTTCCCGCGGGATTGCGCCAGGCGGTGTTCGGCCTCGGCTGTTTCTGGGGCGCCGAGCGCCGCTTCTGGCAGCAGCCCGGCGTGTACACGACGGCGGTGGGTTACGCGGCCGGCTTCACGCCGAATCCCACCTACGAGGAAGTGTGCACCGGCCAGACCGGCCACAACGAGGTGGTGCTCGTGGTCTACGACCCGGCCCTGGTGAGCTACGAGCAGCTGCTCAAGGTGTTCTGGGAATCCCACGATCCCACCCAGGGCATGCGCCAGGGCAACGACGTCGGCACCCAGTACCGGTCGGGCATCTACTGGTTCGACGAGGCCCAGCGCGCCGCCGCGGAAGCCTCGAAGGCGGCATTCGGCGCGCGGCTCGGGGCCGCAGGCTTCGGCCCGGTCACGACGGAGATACTCCCGGCACGGGAGTTCTACTACGCCGAGGACTACCACCAGCAGTACCTGGCAAAGAATCCCGGCGGCTACTGCGGGCTGGGCGGCACCGGCGTGACCTGCGGCTGAAACCGGCCCCCCGCAGCCGTCCTGCGGTTACCAAACTGTGAACACCGCACGGCGCCTGCCCCGGGTGCCTGAATATTATGCCCAGCGTGCCTGCCGGCAAGCCTCCGGCAGCAAGGGCCCCTCCGTGCTGAAACGACTCAAGATCGAGACCGCCAACCTCGAGTGTGGCATGTACGTCGCGCAGCTCGACCGGCCGTGGCTGGAGACGCCGTTCCTCTTCAAGGGCTTCGAGATCCGGGACGAGAAGGATCTGAAGCAGCTCCGCTTCTTCTGCAAGCATGTTTATGTCGATGCCACCCGCGGCACGGTGCCGAAGGACCAGGTCCTCGACGCGCGCCGGCGCGCGGTGAAGTACGCCGAGTCCCTCGCCGCCCCAGCGACCCGGCTCGAGCATGCCAGACGGCCGAGCCTGCAGCGCCGGCTCTTCGATGCCATCACGCGCCTCGACCGCACCGGCACGCTGGCCGCGATCTTCCAGACCCGCAGCTACCGGAACGTGGTGCCCACCCGGCTCGAGGCGCCGCGGGCCGTGGTCGCCTACGACACCGCGGCGGCCGTGCTCACCGACACCCTCGACCAGTTCCAGCAGGGGCGCGGGCTAGACGCCGCCCGACTCCGGGAGGTCGCCGTTCCCCTGGTCGACAGCATCCTGCGCAACCAGGATGCGATGGCCTGGCTCGTGTGCCTGCGCAAGCGCGAGCTGGCCGGCCCGCAGCGGGCCATCGGCAGCGCGGTGTGGGCCGCCATCCTCGGCCGCCACCTGGGCTTCGACCGCGCCGGGCTCGAGAACCTGGCGCTGGGCGGCATGCTGCTGGACCTCGGCAACGCCAAGCTGCCCCGGGACATCCTCACCAAGGAGGCCGCGCTCGACGACACCGAGCGGGCCATCATCCGCAAGCACGTCGCGGTCGGGCTGGAGTTGGTCAAGTCGACGCCGGGGCTCAATGCCGACGTGATCGCGATGATCCAGCACCACCACGAGCGCCACGACGGCTCCGGGTACCCGAAGAAGCTCGCCGGCGCCGACATTCCCGTCTTCGGGCGCGTCGCCGGCCTCATCGACTGCTTCGACGCCATGACGACCAAGCGCCCCTACGCGCCGGCCCGGTCGGCCTACGATGCCGTCCGGGAGCTCAATGCGCTGTCCGGCACGCGCTTCCAGCGGGAGCTGGTGGAGCAGTTCGTGCAGGCCGTGGGCATGTTCCCCACGGGCTCCCTCGTCGAACTGAACACGGGCGAGGTGGCGCTGGTGATCGAGCAGAACCGGGTGCGCCGGCTACGGCCCAAGCTCATGCTGCTCCTGAATCCCGACAAGACCCCCGTGAGCCGCCACGCACTCATGGACCTCAAGGCCCGCCCGGCGAGCGGCGACGCCGCGGAGGCCCGCTGGATCATCCACGGCCTCGAGCCCGGCGCGTTCGGGCTCGATCCGAAGGACTACTTCGGCACCTAGCAACCGTCCAGCAGGTCGAACTGGGTCCCTGGCCCGGGCGGCACGCGGAAGCGCGTCGTGTCGAGCGCGGTCTCCGACTGCCGGTTCAGCCCGTGCCGCCGGCAGGCGGCGGCGAAGCGCTGGGCGAGCAGGGCGGCGAACGGGCCCGTGCCCCGCATGCGCCGCCCGAAGGCCGCGTCGTTCAGGGCACCCTGCCGGGACTGGCGGACCAGGCTCTGCACCTTCGCGGCCCTCAGCGGATACTGGGCCTCCAGCCATTCCACGAAGATGGGTTCCACCTCGTGGGGGAGGCGGAGGAGCACGTAACCCGCGTAGACGGCGCCGGCGTTCGCCGCGGCGTCGATGATCTGTTCCAGTTCATGGTCGTTGAGGCCGGGGATCATCGGCGCGGCGAGCACGCCACAGGGAATGCCGGCGGCGCTCAGCCGGCGGAGAGTCTCGATCCGGCGTCGTCCGCCCGGCGTTCGGGGCTCCATGCGCCGCTTCAGCTCGTCGTCCAGCGTGGTCACGCTGACCAGCACGTCGACCAGCCGGTCCCGGGCGAGATCGGCAAGCAGGGGGAGGTCCCGCTCCACGAGGGCTGACTTGGTGATGATGGTCACCGGATGGCGGAACTCCGCCAGCACCTCGAGGACCTGGCGCGTGATGCCGAGGTCCCGCTCCACCGGCTGCCAGGCGTCGGTGTTCGAGCCCAGGGTGATCGGCTGGCAGGCGTAGCCGGGCTTCGAGAGTTCGCGCCGGAGCACGCTCGCCGCATCCGGCTTCGAGAAGATCTTCTGCTCGAAGTCGAGGCCGGGCGAAAGGTCCAGGTAGGCGTGGGACGGCCGCGCGTAGCAATACACGCAGCCGTGCTCGCACCCGCGGTAGGGATTCACCGACTGGGCAAAGGGGATGTCCGGCGACTGGTTCCGCGTGATGAGCGAGCGGATGCGCTCCGGCACGACCTGCGTCGCAGGGCTCCTCGCCGGCGAGTCGTCGTGCTCCTGGTCCTGCTCTTGCTCCGGCTCGTGTTCGACTTCGGCGCGGGCAAAGCGGCCCGCGGGCCGCGAGGCGACCCCGCGGCCCCGGATCGTCGTGGCGGGTGGTGGTTGTGGCACCGGTTCCTGCCCCCGGGGAATACGCTGCTGTACGGATACACAGTAGCATGCGGGCCCGTATACTTTGCGCCTGTTCCTGCGGAGTTTCCTCGTGAGCAGTCGCAAGACCCGCGTCGCCGGCGTGCTTGCCGCGATCGCCGTGGCGGCAGGCGCGGGCTGGCTGCTGTCCCGGCCCCAGCCGGTCACCGTGACCGTGGCCGAGGTGTCCCGGGGCGACGTGCTCGCGTCCGTTGCCAACACGCGCGCGGGCACGGTCGACGCCTGCAACCGGGCGCGGCTCGCGCCGCCCATGGGTGGCCAGATTGCCCGGCTGCCGTTCAAGGAGGGCGACCGTGTGCGCAAGGACGACATCCTGCTCGAGCTCTGGAACCAGGACCAGCGGGCCCAGCTCGCCCAGGCCGAGCGCGAGGCCGTCGCGGCCCGCAGCCGGGCCCGTGAGGCCTGCGTCACCGCCGACGTGGCGGCCAGCAACGCGGCCCGGATTCGCAAGCTGCGCGCGGAGAACCTGGTGTCCGAAGGCGACACGGAGCGCGCGGTGGGCGATGCCGAGGCCCGCAAGGCGGGATGCGACGCTGCCCGGGACCAGGAACGGGTGAGCCAGGCGCGCACCGACGTCGCCCGGGCCGGGCTCGAGCGCACGATCCTGCGCGCTCCCTTCGATGGCGTGGTCGCCGAGATCAATGGCGAACTCGGCGAGTTCGTCACGCCCTCCCCGGTGGGTATCCCGACCCCGCCCACCGTGGACCTCGTGGACGGCAGCTGCCTGTACATCTCGGCGCCCATCGACGAGGTCGATGCCCCGGCCGTCAAGGCCGGCCAGCGCGCCATGATCTCGCTGGATGCGTTCCCAGGCCGCAAGTTCCCGGGCGTCGTACGGCGGGTAGCGCCCTATGTCCTGGACACCGAGAAGCAGGCACGCACGGTCGAGGTGGAGGCCGAGATCGAGGACCCCACCCGGTACGACCTGCTGCCCGGCTACAGCGCCGACGTGGAGGTGATCCTGGACCGGCGCGAGGCCGTGCTGCGCATCCCGACCCAGGCCCTCCTGGAGGGCAGGCGGGTGCTGGTCCTCGACGCCGCGAGCGGCGTACTCCGCTCACGGGAAATCACGAAGGGCGTCGCCAACTGGGAGTTCACGGAAGTCAGCGCGGGGCTCGAGGCCGGCGAGCTGGTCGTCACCTCGGTGGACCGGGAAGGCGTGGCCGATGGCGTTGCCGCTGTCCGCGAGTGAGCCGGCGGAGCGGCCGCTGATCCGCCTCGAGGCCCTGTCCCGGTCGTTCGAGGTGGGCGACCAGGTGGTCCGCGCGCTGGACGGCGTCGACCTCGCGATCCATCCCGGCGAGTACCTGTCCCTCATGGGCCCGTCGGGGTCGGGGAAGTCGACGCTGCTCAACGTGCTCGGCCTCCTGGACCGCCCCACGTCCGGGGAATACTGGCTCGGTGACGTGCAAACCTCGACCATGGCCGAGGACCGGCTCGCCGATGTCCGCCAGAAGGAGATCGGCTTCGTCTTCCAGGTCTTCCACCTGATCTCGCGCATGAGCGCGCTCGAGAACGTCGAACTGCCGATGATGCTGGCCGGCATGCCACCGGCCGAACGGCGCGGACGGGCCCGGCTGGCCCTCGAGCGCATGGGCCTCGCCCCCCGGGTCGATCACCGGCCGAACCAGCTGTCGGGCGGTGAACGGCAGCGGGTCGCCATCGCCCGGGCAGTGGTGATGGAACCGCGCATCCTGCTTGCGGACGAGCCCACCGGCAACCTGGATACCGCGTCGGGTGGAGAGGTCGTGCGCATCATGGAGGACCTCAACGCCCAGGGCCTGACCCTCGTGGTCGTGACCCACGATCCACAGGTCGGTGGCCGGGCCGGGCGGCGTTTACGCATGCGCGACGGCCGCATCGTCGGGGACGAGCACACGTGAGGTTCCTGGACCGGAACCGCGTCGCCATCGGGGCACTGCTGCGGTACCCGCTGCGCACCGCCATGATGCTGCTCGCCACGGCCATTGGCGTCGCGGCCGTCGTGGTGCTCACCGGGCTCGGCGAGGCGGCCCGCCTCTTCATCACGGACGAGTTCCGGTCCCTCGGCACCAACCTGCTGATCGTCATCCCGGGCCGGACGGAAACCACCGGCGCCGGGGCTGCGATGCTGGGCGGCGCCACCCCCCGGGACCTCACCCTGGGCGATGCCCGCGCGCTGGAGCGGGACCCCTCGGTCGAGAGGCTGGCGCCCGTGATCGTCGGCGAGGCCACGGCCTCGGCCGGTGCCCTCGAGCGGGACGTGACGGTGATGGGCACGACCGCGGCATTCCGCGTGATCCGGGGCTGGCGGATGGCGGCGGGGGACTTCCTGCCGGCGGGGGACATGGAACGGGAGGCGGCGGTCTGCGTCGTGGGCAGCATCGTCGGCCGCGAGCTGTTCCGCGGTGAGCCGCCGGTGGGACGCTGGTTGCGCCTCGGCGATCGTCGCTGCCGGGTCATCGGCGTGCTCGCGCCCCAGGGCATCTCGGTGATGGTCGACGCAGACCAGTTGGTGCTGGTGCCGGTGGCCCTGGCCCAGAACCTGTTCAACGCCCCCGGCCTGTTCCGGATCCTGCTCCAGGTGCGGAGCCTCGACGCGCTGCCCGCGGCCCAGCGCTTCGTCGCCGCGACCCTCAAGGCCCGTCACCGGGGGGACGAGGACTTCACCATCATCACCCAGGACGCCGTGCTGAAGACCTTCGATGGCATCCTCGGCACGCTCACCCGCGCGCTGGCCGGCATCGCCGCGGTCAGCCTGCTGGTCGCCGGCGTCCTCATCATGAACATCATGCTGGTCGCGGTGAGCCAGCGCACCCAGGAAGTGGGCCTGCTGAAGGCACTCGGCGCCCGCCGGCGGCAGATCCTCGGGCTGTTCCTCGCGGAGGCGGTTTACCTGGCGCTCGCGGGCGCGCTCACCGGCGTCGCGATCGGCTGGGGCACGCTGCTGGTGCTCGGCGGCCTGTACCCGGATTTCACGCTGCGCCCGCCGCCCTGGGCGCTGGCGGGAGCCGTCGGCCTGGCTGTCGCCTGCGGGGTGCTGTTCGGCATCCTGCCCGCCCGCCGCGCGAGCCGCCTGGATCCCGTGGCCGCCCTGGCCCGCCGCTGATGAACACCCGGGAACTGGCGCGGTTCACCGCCACGTCCGCGGTCGCCCACCGCCTGCGGAGCGGCCTCACGGCCCTCGGCATCGGCATCGGTGTCGCGGCCGTCGTGCTGCTGACGTCGATGGGGGAGGGCCTCAGGGTCTACATGGTCGGGCAGTTCACCCAGTTCGGCACCAACATCGTCGGCGTGAACCCTGGTCGTGCCCAGACCTTCGGCATGTCGCCGGGCGTGCTGAATTCCGCCCGGCCCCTCAGCCTGGCGGATGCCCAGTCCCTCGAGCGCCTGCCCTGGGTCCGGGCGGTGGTGCCTCTCGTGCAGGGCTCCGCGTCGGTGGAGGGTGGTGGCCGGGAGCGGCAGACGGTGGTGAGTGGCGCCGGCCACGAGATGACGCGTGCGCTGGCCTTCCGCGTGGCATTGGGCGAGTTCCTGCCGCCGGACGACCCGAATTCGCCCCGGGCCTTCGCCGTCCTCGGCAGCAAGCTGCGGACCGAGCTGTTCGGTGCCACGAATCCGCTCGGGGAACGGATCCGGGTGGGCGGCCAGCGCTATACGGTCATCGGCGTGATGGAGTCGAAGGGCACGATGTTCGGTTTCGACCTGGATGACGCGGTGTACATCCCCGTCGCCAAGGGCCTCGAACTGTTCAACCGGGAGGGCCTGTTCGAGATCGACGTGCTCTACAGCGAGGGGGCGCCGGTGGAGGAGGTCGTCGAAGCCGTGCGCCGCGTGCTGATCGCGCGCCACGGCGGTGAGGACTTCACCATCACGACCCAGCAGCAGATGCTCGACGTGCTCGGCTCGGTCCTGAACGTCGTGACCCTCGCGGTCGGGGCGCTCGGGGGCATCTCCCTCCTGGTGGGCGGGGTCGGGATCTTCACCATCATGACCATCGCCGTCCGGGAGCGGACCGGCGAGATCGGCCTGCTGCAGGCGGTCGGCGCCCGACGCCGGCAGATCCGCGACGTCTTCCTCGGCGAGTCGCTGCTGCTCGCCGGTGCGGGGGGACTCGGTGGCATCGCGCTGGGTCTCGGACTCGTCGGACTGCTGCGTGTCCTGGTGCCGGCGCTGCCGCTCAGCCCCGCCTGGTCATTCATCCTGCTGGCCTTCCTGGTGGCCCTCGGCATCGGCCTCCTCGCCGGCGTGCTGCCCGCCGTCCGCGCCGCGCGGCTCGATCCCGTGGACTCGCTTCGGGCCGACTGAACCGTGGCACGACGGGCACAGGGCAGTCCGCTGGACCCGGCGATCCGGGCGAGCCTACAGGCGTACTTCCCGGGCCTCGACCTCCGGGCCGTGCGCCTGCACGCCGGCCTGCCGCGCCACGTGCCCCGCACGGCCAGGGGCTACGCCAGCCGCGACGACATCTACCTGGCCGCGGGCTGGCGGCCCCGGCCGGACGCCGAGGCGCTGGCGCTGCTCGCCCACGAACTGGTCCACGTCCGGCAGTACCGTGAGCTTGGAACCTGGCGCTTCCGCCTGGCCTACGTCCGGCAATACCTGGCAGGCCGCCTGCGCGGGCTCGGCCATGACGCCGCCTACCGGGACATCTCCTTCGAGCGGGACGCCCGGGCGGTGGAAGCCCGGGTCCGCGCGGACCTCGCGGGCGCGAGGGTGCAGGCCTGACCACGCCCGCGACACTCGCCCTCCCCGAATGGGAGCGGTTGCCGGCGGCCGGCGACTTTGGTCCCGGCTTCGCCCTGGACGTGGGCGGCGCACCCCTCTGGTGGGCATCATCGGATGCGGAGCTTCGGCCGGGTCCCGCGGCTGCCCTGTGCCTGCTGGCGCCCTGGTGTGCGCTGGAGGGCCGGATGTTGCGACTGCCGGCGCTCGACCCTGGCCTGCTCCGCAACGTCCACGCTGCCACCGCGCTGATGGGCGGCTGGTGGGGGCACGGGCCGCTGGCCACGATGGAGGCGCCGGGGGCGGCAACGCCGCTGGAGCCGGGAGACGCGGCAGGATCGCAGGCCCTGTTCTTCAGCGGCGGTATCGACTCGTTCTACACGCTGACCCGGCAGCCGGACGTCGGCACGCTCGTCTTCATCGCGGGCTTCGACGTGCGGCTGGCGAACCGGGCGGTGTGGACTGCCATGGCCCGCAGCTGGCGGGCGCTGGCGGACGAACTGGGGCTGGAGTTCGTCCTCGTCGCGACCAACCTGCGGGACCACCCGGTGCTCGGCCGGATGCGCTGGGCCCGCTACCACGGCGCCGTGCTGGCGGGCGCGGCCCACCTGTTGTCCGGCGTGGCGTCCCGGTGGCTCGTGTCGGCGTCCTACCACGTCAGCAACCTCATGCCCTGGGGCAGCCATCCGGACCTGGATCCCCTCTGGAGCGGCGCCGGGATCGGCATCCGGCACTACGGCGCGGAGGTCTGGCGGGCGGAGAAGCTCGCGGCCATGGCCGGCGTACCGTACGTGCACCGGCACCTGCGGGTCTGCTACGACGCGCCCCGTGCCGAGGGCAACTGCGGCCGGTGCGAGAAATGCGTGCGAACCCGGCTCGTGTACTGGCAGGACCTGCCGGGCGTCACCTGCGAGGGCATGCCAGCCAACCCGGACCTGGTGGCGGCGCTCGACGCCCTGCCGCCGCTTGCCATGCAGTCCCTCGTGCGCATCTACCAGCGTTTCCTCGACCGGGCGCCCGCGGGCGACCCGGTGACAAATGCGCTCGCGGCACTCATCATGCGCAGCGGGGCGGCAGGGCAACGCTGATGCGGACGGCGTACGGGGAGATCTTCGAACAGCGCGGGGACCGCTACGAGCAGTCCATGGCCCGCAGCCCCGGGGTCCGCCTCCAGGAGTTCCGCGCCATGGTCCAGCGGCTCCGCCCGGCGCCCGGGGAGCACATCGTCGACGTGCCCTCCGGTGGCGCCTACCTGCGTGAACTCCTGCCGATGGACACCCGGTACACGGCGGTGGACGAGTCGGCGCATTTCCACCGCGCCTGCTCGCGCCGGCTGCTGCCGGGTGACGAGGCCTGCCTCGCGCCGGCCCACCAGCTGCCCCTCCTCGATGCCACCTGCGATGCCCTGTGCAGCGTCGCGGGGCTGCATCACCAGCATCTGCGGCAACCGATCTACCGGGAGTGGTTCCGGGTCCTGCGGCCCGGTGGCCGGGTCATCCTCGCGGACGTGGCCGCGGGGTCCCGGATCGGTGCATTCCTCAACGGCTTCGTTGACCGCTACAACAGCCAGGGCCATGACGGGCTCTTCCTGTCCACGGCGGACGATGCGGCGCTGCGGTCCGCGGGTTTCAGCGACGTGACGACCGAGGACGCGCACTACCACTGGTGCTTCACGGATCCCGGGCACGCGGTGGAGTTCTGCACCGACCTCTTCGGCCTCGACATGGCGGGCTCGGGCCCTGCGCTCGCGCGGGTGCTGGTGAGCGACCTCGGGTTCCACCAGGGTGAGGACCCGGGCGCGGGACGGTGCTGGCTGCTGCCCTGGACGTTGCGCTACCTGGCCGCACGAAAGGCCTGAAGCGGCCGGAATCCGGCTAGCCCCGCCGGATGTGCACTTCCACGCCGCCCTTCGGGCCGAAGATCCAGGAGCCTATGGCGCTCACCACGCTCACGACGATCGCGCCCCAGAAGGCGGCCCAGAAGCTGGCGATGTGGAAGCCCGGCAGCAGCCAGCCGGCCAGGGCCAGCATTCCGGCGTTCAGGACCAGCAGGAAGAAGCCCAACGTGACCACGGTGATCGGCAGCGTGAGCACGAGGGCCAGGGGGCGGACGACGGCGTTGATCACGCCCAGTACCAC